>NZ_DATIHB010000134.1:0-6749 GCF_035481145.1 Nocardioides sp.
TCTCCGACCTCCTCGACTGACCCGCCGAGGCGGCGCGAACCTGCAGGGGTTGGGTGCCGAGGCGGCGCGAACCTGCAGGGGTTGGCTGCCGAGGCGGCGTGAACCTGCACGGCTCTGGTGCCGAGGCGGCGCGAACCTGCAGCGTACGTGCAAGTCCGCGCCCTCTCGGCGTACCGAGAGTGCAGGTTTGCGCCGTTTCGGCGGTCAGGTGAGGCGCTGCATGAGGGCGCGTAGCAGCGCGGCGAGCTGCTTGTGGTCCTTGCTGGGCAGGTCCGAGAGGAGCTCCGCCTCGGCCGACAGCAGCGCCTCGAACGCGCCATCCACAGCCTCGCGCCCCTCGGGCGTGAGCCGGACGAGGACGCCGCGGCGGTCATTGGGGTCGGGCAGGCGCTCGACGAACCCACGCGCGGCCAGCCGGTCGACACGGTTCGTCATGGTGCCGCTGGTCACCAGCGTCTCCTTGATCAGCCGGCCGGGGGAGAGCTCGTAGTCGCCACCCGCGCGGCGCAGTGCCGCGAGCACGTCGAACTCCCACGACTCGATGCCGTGGTCCGCGAACGCCGTACGCCGTGCCAGGTCGAGGCGGCGGGCGAGACGGCCGATGCGACTGAAGACCTCGACGGGGGTGAGGTCGAGGTCAGCGCGCTCGCGCTGCCACGCCTCGACCAGCTCGTCGACCTCGTCCTGCATGATCGACATCCTGCCAGATGGTGGCGAACGATCGAGATTCTTGATGTCGAGAGTCTTGAGCTTCTCGGTTCGTGGGGCGTGGTGCGGCTGGCACACACGATGGGCGCGCCGTCCCGGTCGGGCCGCGCCACGACCAGGGTCGCTGCGGGCGGGGTCAGGCGGCGGCGTCGACCGGCTGGTTCTTGACCAGCTTCGACTGGATCCGCGACTCGACCGGCCAGCGGACGTCGCTGACCCAGCCGAGCTTCTCGAGCACCCAGATCGTGCGGGCGGAGGAGTCGAGCTGGCCGCGCAGGACGCCGTGGCGCGCGCAGGTCGGGTCGGCGTGGTGGAGGTTGTGCCACGACTCGCCGCCGGACGGGATGGCCAGCCACCAGACGTTGGCCGACTTGTCGCGCGAGACGAAGGGACGGTCACCGACGGCGTGGCAGATCGAGTTGATCGACCAGGTCAGGTGGTGCAGGACGCCGACGCGGACGACCGTGCCCCAGAAGAACGCCGTCGCCGCGCCCTGCCACGACCAGGTGATCAGGCCGCCGAGCGCGGGCGGGATCGCCAGCGAGATCACCGTGAAGACCCAGAAGTTCCGCGAGATCCAGACCAGGTCGCGGTCCTTCATCAGGTCGGGAGCGTACTGCCGCTGCGGCGTCTGCTCGGCGTCGAAGAGCCACCCGACGTGCGCGTGCCACAGGCCCTTGAGGAGGCCGCCGAGCGACTCGCCGTACTTCCAGGGGGAGTGGGGGTCGCCGTCGCGGTCAGAGAACTTGTGGTGCTTGCGGTGGTCGGCGACCCAGCGGACGACGGGGCCCTCGATCGCCATCGAGCCGAGGACGGCGAGGGTGATCTTGACCGCCCGGTTGGGCTTGAACGACTTGTGCGTGAAGAGCCGGTGGTAGCCGACGGTGATGCCGTGCAGCGTCAGGAAGTACATCGGCAGCGCGATCGCCACGTCGAGCCAGGACAGCCAGCCGCCCCACGCGACGGGAACGGCGACGGCGATCGCGACCAGCGGGAGCGCGATGAAGAGGCCGAGGGCGATCCGCTCGGGCCAGCCCTGGGTCTCTCCGCCCCGTGTGGCAGAGGCGGGAAGGTCGTCGGTCTCGGTCGCTACGGACACGCGTACTCCAGGGCGGGTGGTCGGTGACGTCGTACGACGCCTCGGCATCCCAACGGTAACCCGATCGAGTGTGTCCCAAACAACGTGTCCCGCCTGTTACCCAGAAGGTTACTGACGGGTAATACTGGAGCCATGAGCGCACTTGTCACCCTTTGGGAGAAGACCCACGGCCTGCCGATGGGCAAGAAGATCTTTTCGACCATCTACGCCCAGAAGGCGCCGTACTTCGCCACGATCCACGCGACCGTGACTGAGATGCGTGCCAACTACGCCGAGGTCCACATTCCGAAGCGGCGTTCGGTGCAGAACCACATCGGCACCGTCCACGCGATCGCCCTGTGCAACGGCGCCGAGATGGCGATGGGCGCCCTCGCCGAGGCCTCGGTCCCGCGCGACAAGCGCTGGATCCCCAAGGCCATGGACATCCGCTACACGGCCAAGGCTGACTCGGACATCACCGTCGTCGCCGAGACCGACCCCGAGCAGTGGGAGAAGGAGGGCGACCTCGACGTCCGCGTCCAGGCGCTCACCGTCGACGGCGTCGTCTGCTTCGAGGGCGTCATCAAGCTGTGGATCAGCAGCAAGCAGAAGTAATCCGCCTGTCACACGAGGGTGCTTCACTCACCCCGTATGCAGTCCGTCCCCCAGGAGGAACGATGAGCGAGAACCCCACCGACAAGGCCCGTGCGGCCGCCGACGAGGCGCTGGCCAAGGCCAAGGCCGCTGCCGACGAGGCGCTGACCCAGGCGAAGGCCGCCGCTGACGAGGCGCTGGCCAAGGCCAAGGTCGCGGCTGACCAGGCCAAGGCCCAGGCCGAGGAGAGCTTCGCCAAGGCGAAGTCGCAGGCCGAGGAGTCCTTCGCGAAGGCGAAGGCGCTCGCCGAGGAGGCCGCCGGCACCGCCAAGGGCGTCGTCGAGGGCCTGATCGAGAAGGCGAAGACCTTCAAGCCCTGACCCCAGCAGTACGCCGAGGGCCGGCTCCGCATCATGCGGGGCCGGCCCTCGTGGCGTTGTGCGGATGCTCAGGCCGCCTTGGCGGTGTCTCCCGCTCCGACCATGGGCACGACCAGCTTCTTCTCGCCGACGTACTTCTTCTGGAGCCAGGCCGCGAGAGCCATCAGCAGCAGGTTGACGCTGATGTACAGGGCCGCGACCACGAACATCGTCGGGACCCGGTTGTTGAACTGGGGGTCGAGATAGATCTGCTTCGCGATTGCCATCAGGCCCGGAGCGGCGATTGCGAAGCCGAGGGCGGTGTCCTTCAGGGCCACGATGCACTGGCTGATGATCGCGGGGAACATGATCTTGACGGCCTGCGGGATGAGGATCGAGCTCATCACCTGGGTCTTGCGCATGCCGATCGCATACGCCGCCTCGGACTGGCCCTTCGGCACGGCGTTGATGCCGGCGCGCAGCACCTCGGCGAGCACGGCGCCGTTGTAGAGCATCAGCGCGATCACCACCGCGCGGAAGCTGCTCGCGTCGTTGGCGATGCCCAGCGCGTACCAGATGAAGATCATCAGCAGCAGGACGGGTGTGGCGCGGAAGAACTCGACGACGGCTGCCGCCGGCCAGCGCACAAACGCGTGGTCGGAGAGCTTGGCCAGGCCGAGCGCCGTACCGAAGACAACCGCCGCGAGGATCGCGAAGACGGCCATCTTCAACGTTTCCAGGAGGCCGTCGACCAGCAGGACGCGGACGTAGTCCGGGGTGACGAAGGGCTCCCACTTCGCGTACGCGAGCTGCCCCGCGTCGTGCAGACGCCAGATGCACCAGGCGAGGACGCCCGTGATCGCGGCGGCCGCCACCAGCGAGTAGAGCCGGTGCCGCCTGGCGGTCTTCGGGCCCGGTGCGTCGAAGAGGACCGAGGCGCTCATGCCACCCTCCAGTGCCGCTCGAGCCTGTTGGCGAGGAACGAGAAGGCGAAGACGATCAGGATGTAGCCGGCCGCGATCGTGAGGAAGATCTGCGGACGCTGGGACGCGTTGTCGTTGGTCAGTGACGACATCTGCGAGACCGCCTCGGCGACTCCGAAGATGTAGGCGACCGAGGTGTTCTTGATCAGGGCGATCAGCGCGCTGGCCAGGGGCGGGACGCTCGCCCGAAACGCCTGGGGAAGGATGACGTGGCGCATCGTGCCGACGAACGTCAGCCCGATGGCGCGCGACGCCTCGGCCTGCCCGAGCGGCACGGCGTTGATGCCGGACCGGATCGCCTCGCAGACGAAGCAGGCGGTGTAGAGCGTCAGTGAGACCACCGCGGCCCCGAAGAACTGGTCGAAGTCGAGCGTGCCGATCTGCACGTCGAACCAGCGGAAGCGGATCCCGAAGATGGGCGCGATGAACTGGAAGAACGCGAACACCACCACGAGCGGGGTGTTGCGCACACCGGTCACGTAGACGGCGCCGAACCAGCGCAGCACTGCCACGGGGCCCACGCGGCACGCCACGAGGAACGTGCCCAGGAGCAGCGACAGCACCCCGGCGACGAGGAACAAGCAGAGCGTGTAGCCGAACCCCTCGAGCACCAGCCGCCAGTTGTCGATGACCGCGGTCACCCGTTCACCTCCCTTGAGGGGTCAGGCCGGAGCCGCCGCTGGCGACGTACTCCGGCCCGACCCTGACATCACATGCAGTCGTCGAGCTCGGGGGCGTCGGGCGTCTCCACGCCTGACGGGCCGAGAGTCTTCTCGAACGCCTCGGCCCACGAGCCGTCGTCGAAGGCCTCGGTCAGCGAGTCGTTGATGACCTCGCACATCTCCGAGGCGTCCTTGCTGTAGCCGACACCGATGTTCTCGGTGGAGAACTGCTCGCCGACGACCTTGAGCTCGCCCTCGTTCTGCGCGGCGAATCCGGCCAGGATCGTGCCGTCGGTCGACATCGCCTCCACGGCGCCGTCGAGCACCTTCTGGACACACTCGGAGTAGCTGGCGAAGCCGACGCCCTTGCCGCCTTCCTCGTTGATCTTGTCGATCGAGGTGGAGCCTGTGACCGAGCAGATCTTCTTGCCCTGCAGGTCGTCCATGCCCTCGACCTCGCTGTCCGCGGGCACGAGCAGCTGCTGGCCGGTGACCATGTACGGACCGGCCTGGCCGACGACCTTCCGGCGCTCGTCAGTGATGGAGTACGACGCGAGCACCAGGTCGACCTTGCCCTCCTCCAGGAAGGGCTCACGGTTGTCGGAGATGGTCTCCACCCACTCGATGTCGTCACTGTCGATGCCGAAGTTGGACGCCACGATCTTGGCGACCTCGATGTCGAATCCGGCCGGCACGTCCGAGGTCGCGCTCTTGAAGCCGAGACCCGGCTGGTCGTACTTGACGCCGATCTTGATCGTGCCCGCTTCGCAGATCTCTGCCGCGCGGCCGGTGAGGTCGCCGCAGGCGACGTCCTTGCCCTCGAGGGCCTCGTTGTCGTCACCGCCGCCCGCGTCGCCGCAGGCGGCGAGGCTGAGCGCGAGGCCACACGCGGCAAGCGTGGCCTTGGTCTTCGTGAATCGCATCGTTGCGTTCCCTTCTCGTTGTGGCAGATCGCCGTTGAGAGCTCAGTGCTTGAGAATGTGGCCGAGGAAGTCCTTGGCCCGCGCGGACTGCGCGTTGGTGAAGAACTCCTCCGGAGTGCCTTCTTCGACGATGGCTCCGTCGGCCATGAAGACCACCCGGTCCGCCGCCGTACGGGCGAAGCCCATCTCGTGGGTGACCACGACCATCGTCATGCCCTGCTTCGCGAGGTCGACCATGACGTCCAGGACCTCCTTGATCATCTCCGGGTCGAGCGCGGAGGTCGGCTCGTCGAAGAGCATGACCTTCGGCTTCATCGCCAGCGCGCGGGCGATCGCCACGCGCTGCTGCTGGCCGCCGGAGAGCTGGGCGGGGTACTTCGGGGCCTGGTTGGCCAGGCCCACCCGCTCGAGCAGCTCCTTGCCGAGCTTCTCGGCCTCCGCCTTCGGCATCTTGCGGACCTTGATCGGGCCCAGCGTGACGTTGTCGAGGATCGTCTTGTGCGCGAAGAGGTTGAAGCTCTGGAAGACCATGCCGACCTCGGCCCGCAGGTTGGCGAGCTCCTTGCCCTCCTGGGGCAGGGCCTTGCCGTCGAGCGTGATCGAGCCCTTGTCGATCGTCTCGAGGCGGTTGATCGTGCGGCAGAGCGTCGACTTGCCCGAGCCCGACGGCCCGATGACGACGACCACCTCGCCCCGCTTGATCGTGAGGTCGATGTCCTGCAGCACGTGCAGGTCGCCGTACCACTTCTCCACATGGTCGAGTACGACGAGCGGCTCACCCACAGCGGCCGCCGACGCCTCCGAGCTGAGCGCGGTCATGTGTGGAACGTAGACCTGCCGGTGTGCTCCGGGCCACACCTGCGCCGTCCCCGCGTCGTACTGCTATCGAACTGTGACCTTGCGTTCGGACATCTGTTGGATTCGGGCGCGCCCGGCGTCGCGCCGTACCCTATTTCGGTCATGACTGAGCAGCGCACGTATGAGGTCCGCACCTATGGGTGCCAGATGAATGTCCACGACTCCGAGCGGCTCGGGGGGCTGCTGGTCGACGCCGGCTACGTGCCCGTTGCGGAGGGGGAGCAGGCGGACGTCGTCGTCTTCAACACCTGCGCCGTGCGTGAGAACGCCGACAACAAGCTCTACGGCAACCTCGGTCACCTCGCGCCGATCAAGGCGAAGAAGCCGGGCATGCAGATCGCCGTCGGTGGCTGCATGGCGCAGAAGGACCGCGACACCGTCGTGAAGAAGGCCCCGTGGGTCGACGTCGTCTTCGGCACCCACAACATCGGCTCGCTCCCGGCCCTGCTCGAGCGCGCGCGGGTGCAGGAGGAAGCGCAGGTCGAGATCCTCGAGTCGCTCGAGGTGTTCCCCTCGACGCTGCCGACCCGGCGGGAGAGCGCGTACGCCGCGTGGGTGAGCATCTCGGTCGGGTGCAACAACAC
>NZ_DATIHB010000135.1:0-15064 GCF_035481145.1 Nocardioides sp.
GATCCGCAGCGCCGGCCGCTCGTCGTCCTGGTGACAGACGGCCGGGCGACGTCCGGCAAGGGCGCGCTCGCGCGGGCTCAGCAGGTCGCCGACGTGCTGGGCGCGCACCCGACTCCGTGGGTCGTCGTCGACGC
The DNA here is from genome assembly GCF_035481145.1 of Nocardioides sp. Lineage (GTDB taxonomy): Bacteria > Actinomycetota > Actinomycetes > Propionibacteriales > Nocardioidaceae > Nocardioides. The sequence continues at coordinate 135 of NZ_DATIHB010000135.1, forward strand.
GGAGGACCCGCGGGCCGTCGTACGGCTGGGGCTGGCGCAGGACCTCGCGGTCCGGCTCGGTGCCGACCACCTGCCGCTCGGCGACGTCGCCGCGTCCACCTTCAAGCAGATCGTCACGGACAGGAAGAGCGCGTAATGCCCCAGGGAGTCCCCACCAACGTCCCCGACGACGGCCTGACCACCCGCCAGCGCCGCAACCGGCCGCTGCTGATGGTCCACACCGGCGAGAACAAGGGCAAGAGCACGGCGGCGTTCGGCCTGGGCCTGCGCGGCTGGAACCAGGGCTGGAACGTCGCGGTCTTCCAGTTCGTGAAGTCGGCGAAGTGGAAGGTCGGCGAGGAGAACGCCTACCTGGCGCTCAACGCGATCCACGAGCAGACCGGCCAGGGCGGCCCGGTGCAGTGGAACAAGATGGGCGACGGCTGGTCCTGGTCGCGCAAGAAGGGCGAGGACGAGGACCACGCCCAGGTCGCGCGCGACGGCTGGGAGGAGATCAAGCGCCGCATCCTGGCGGAGGAGCACGACCTCTACATCCTCGACGAGTTCGCCTACCCGGTGAAGTGGGGCTGGGTCGACGCGGCCGAGGTCGCCGACTTCCTCACGAACCGCCCGGGCCACCAGCACGTCGTCATCACCGGCCGCAACGTCGCGCCGGAGATCATCGAGGTCGCCGACCTGGTCACCGAGATGACCAAGATCAAGCACCCGATGGACAACGGCCAGAAGGGCCAGAAGGGCATCGAGTGGTGACCCTGTGGTGACGCATCTCCCGCGCTTCGTCGTCGCCGCACCCGGCTCGGGTCACGGCAAGACGATGATCGCGACCGGCCTCATGGCCGCGCTGCGGGCCCGGGGCCTGCAGGTGTCGCCGCACAAGGTGGGTCCGGACTACATCGACCCGAGCTACCACGGGCTCGCGGCGGGGCGAGTCGGTCGCAACCTCGACCCGATGCTGCAGGGCGAGGAGCGGATCGTTCCGCTCCTGCTCCACGGCGCGGTCACTCCGACGCCGGCTGACGTCGCGGTCATCGAGGGCGTCATGGGCCTCTTCGACGGCCAGCTCGGTGGCGCGGGCTTCTCCTCGACCGCGCACGTCGCACGCCTGGTCGATGCCCCGGTGGTGCTCGTGGTCGACTGCGCCGCCGCCTCCCGGTCGGTCGGTGCCGTGGTTCACGGCTTCACGACCTACGACCCCGACGTCCGGGTCGCCGGCGTCATCCTCAACAACGTCGCCTCCCCACGCCACGAGGCCGAGGTCCGGGCGTCCATCGTCGGGATCCCGGTGCTCGGCGTCGTCCCCCGCCTACCCGAGATCGTCGTGCCGAGCCGTCACCTGGGCCTGATCCCCGTCGCCGAGCGCGCGCCGGAGGCAGTGACCGCTGTCGACGCCCTCGCCGACCTGATCGGCGAGCACGTCGACCTCGACGCGCTGCTCGCGCTGGCCGCCACCGCGCCTGCGCTCGACGCCACCCCCTGGTCGCCGAAGTGTGGCTTGTGGTCCGCCGAAGTGGGAGCTGTGGTCACCCGAGGTGGGACTTGTGGTCCTACGGTCGCCGTCTTCGGGGGCCCCGCGTTCTCCTTCACGTACGCCGAGAACGTCGAGCAGCTCGCGGCAGCCGGTGCCGAGGTGCTCATCGTCGACCCGCTCGCTGGCGACCGGCTGCCGACGGGCACCAGCGCGCTCGTGATCGGCGGCGGCTTCCCCGAGATGCACCTCGATGCCCTGGCCGCCAACGCCGCGCTGCTCGACGACGTTCGCACCTTCGTCGAGGCGGGTGGCCCGACGGTCGCCGAGTGCGCCGGCCTCCTCTATCTCGGCCGTGCGCTGGACGGGGTCACGATGGCCGGAGCGGTGCCGATGACCGCCGAGATGACGCGGCGGCTCACCCTCGGCTACCGCCGCGCCACCGCGCTGGTCGACGGCCCCATCGTCAGGGAGGGGGAGCAGGTGACCGGCCACGAGTTCCACAAGACGGCCGTCACCTACGACGCCGACGCGGCCCGCCCCGCCTGGCAGTGGGAGCTGCACGACGGCACCCCCGCGACCGAGGGCTGGGTCCGCGGCAGCGTCCACGCGTCGTACCTCCATGTCCACGGCGCCGGCCACCCCGAGCACGCCGCACGCCTGGTCCAGGCCGCGCAGGAGTACGCCGCGAGCGTGCCGGCGTGAGCTGGACCTTTGCCACCGAGCTCTTCCTGCACGAGGGCGGGTCGTGGTTCTTCGTGCGCGTGCCGCAGGACCTCTCCGACGACCTCCGCGACAGCCTGACCGGTCCGCCGGGCGGCTTCGGCTCGGTCCGCGTCGAGGTCCGGATCGGCGCGACCACCTGGGCGACCTCGGTCTTTCCGGAGGGCAAGCACGGCACCTACGTCCTCCCGGTCAAGAAGGCCGTGCGCATCGCCGAGGGCATCGACGACGGCGACACAGTCACGGTCGAGCTCGCGCTGGAGCAGGCGTGAGCGTCGTCCTCGGCGTCGGCGGCCGTGCCGCCGCGGACCCGGGCGCGCTCCTCGCCCTCGTCCAGCAGCAGCTCGCCGCCCACGGGCTGAGTGCGGCTGACGTCGACACCGTGGCCACGATCGACTCCCGCGCGGAACACCCCGGCGTCGCGCTCCTCGCGGTCAGCCTCGACGCCGGCATCCGCGCCTTCAGCGCCGACGACCTCGCCGGCCAGCCCGTCGCGCACCCCTCTCCGACCGTCCAGGCCCACTCTGGTACGCCGAGCGTCGCCGAGGCCGCCGTCCTCGCCTCCGGTGTGTCCCCGCTCGGGCCGCCGGTGACGTGCGATGACTGGGTGGTCGTGGTCGGCCGTCTCGAGCCCGCAACTGGTCTCGAATGGCAGATTTCCGACCGCGATTCCTGCCAGTCGCGACCAGTTGCTGCACAGGCGGATGGGCAGCCCGGATATGAGCTGACGCACCACGGGGACGTCGAGGTGGAGCCGGGGATGCTCGACTTCGCGGTCAACGTCCACGCGGCCGAGCCCCCGGCGTTCCTCAGCGAGGCGCTGCACGCCGCGATCGCGGACCTGGCCCGCTATCCCGACCCCACCCGCGCCACGGCAGACGTCGCGCGTGCCCACGGCGTCGACCCGGAGTGCGTGCTGCTGACGCACGGCGCCGCGGAGGCGTTCGGCCTGGTCGCGCAGCAGCCCTGGCAGCGCCCTGCGGTCGTGCACCCCCAGTTCACCGAGCCGGAGGCCGCACTGCGCAGCCACGGCCACGACCCGGCGCGCCTCGTCCTCACGCCGGACACCGGCTTCCGGTTGAGCGGCCTCGCGCCGCACAACGTCGACCTGGTCGTCGTCGGCAACCCCACGAACCCGACCAGCCGCCTCCACCCACGCGCCGAGATCGAGGCCCTGGCCGCCCACGACCGGTTGGTCCTCGTCGACGAGGCGTTCCTCGACGTGGTCGAGCCGATCGACGCACCAGAGCACTCGCTCGTGCGCGCGGCCGCTGCGGATCCGCGCTTCCTCGTCACCCGCAGCCTCACCAAGACCTACTCGATCGCCGGACTGCGCATCGGCTACCTCGTCGGTCACCCCGACGTCCTCCGCCGGCTCGCCGCGCGTCGCAGCCCGTGGCCGGTCAGCACCCTGGCCGCCGTCGCAGCCGAGGCCTGTGTCAGCCCCACGGGCCTCGCGTATGCCGCCGAGGTCCGCCGCCGGCTCCCCGCTCAGCTCGCCGCACTCGGCCACACGCTGGGCGCACGCGGGTTCCGGGTCGTCGACACGCCCGCCGGCCCCTTCGTCCTCGCCCAACACCCGGAGGCCTCGCGGATCCGCGAGGAACTGCGTGCCCGCAAGATCGCCGTCCGCCGCGCTGACACGTTCCCCGGCCTCGACGAGACCTGGCTCCGGTTCGCTGCGCGCGGGGAGGACCAGCTCGCCGCGCTCGACGCGGCGCTGCGGCGGTGCGTCAGCCGGTGACCAGGCGCGCGCCCAGGATCGGACGCGCTCCGACCGGGCCACCGTTGCGCCCGGCGTCGTCGAGCAGCGTCCCCGTGGACGTGGCGCGGGCGTACTTCACGCCGACACGCACCGAGGCGGGGGAGCCGAGGCACGTGCGGTGGATCCCGACGGAGAGCACGTCGGCGCTGAAGTCGGTGATGTAGTAGCTGCCCGCCGAGCAGTCGATACGGGGGCCACCCAGCGTCCGGTGGAGAGTCAGCTCGCCACCCGGCCAGGTGGTGGTGAAGGCCAGCCGCGCCCAGCGCACGACCCCTTCGTTCGTGACGAGGCGGACCGTCATCGCGCGCCCGCGCCCGGATCGCACGTCCGCGAAGAATGCCGTCACCTCGACGTGGTGGTTGACCAGCCGGGACTCCGTGCGTCGGATGTCGCCGTTCTGGACACCCGGGGCCGGTCGCTGCGTGCACCCCTCCGTGGTGCAGACCCGCCGGACCACGTCGTACGCCGCGTCCGCGCGCACGAGCGCAGCCGCCTCGGCGGCGGGGGCCAGGGCAAGCAGGACGACGGTCGCGATCGCCACGGCCAGAGACACAGCGGAGTGGGGACGGAACATGGCGAAGAGTATGCGCGAGCAAAGCTCCCGCGTCACGGGTTGAGGAGTCGCTCCGGGCCGCCCGTGAGGTCGGCTTCCAGCCATGCCTCACGCTCGCCGGCGCGGACCACGCTCAGCGTGCCGTTCTGCTCGAGCACCATCAGGCCGACCCCGGCCAGGCCCGGCAGGCCCGCCCGGCGTACGGCGAAGCGGAGCTCGTCCTCGGTGATCCGCACCCGGCGCATCGCGGCCGGGTCGATCGCCCCGTCACGGACCACGACAACGGGGCGGGGGTTGACCAGGCGGCTGCCGCGCTCACGGGACCGCACGAACCCGAAGACGCCCTGCAGGGAGAAGAGCGTGATCAGGGCGACGAGGCCGGTGAGCAGGTTGGGGTGGCTCAGCACAGCCGTGCGCCCCACGACGGCACCGACCGCGATCATGCAGGCGAAGTCGAAGGTCGAGAGGTTGGCCAGCGTGCGGGCCCCGAGGACACGGACCAGGCTGAACAGGGCCAGGTAGATGACCACGGTCGCCGCCACCGACGTGACCACGGTCAGGCCGATGTCGGTCCACAGGTGGTCGCTGAAGACGCCAGTGCTGAATTCGTCGCTCATGGTCCCTGAGTTCTGTTGATCAGAAGGTCCCCGGAAGCCTAGGTGCTCACGACGCTGCTCCCGTCATCGCAGGTGCTGCAGGTTGCCGGGAGCGACCGGGCGTGACCGGGCGTGACCGGGCGTGACGCAGCCCTCAGTCCCTCTTACGCATTTGTAACCCTGCGTGTACCGCCTGCTCATGCGTGCTGGCAAAGATCGGTGCATCCCACAAGGACCCACTCCGAGGAGGCCAACGATGACCATCCACCAGATCCGCCCTGACCTCACCACCGACGAGGTCGCCGACGCGACCGCGGCAGCCCTTCGCAGCACGGAGGCCGTCGACGCGCTCACCCGACGCGAGCGCCTCGAGCCCCGCCACGCTCGCGAGATCGTCGAGCTGCTGGGCCGCAAGGAGGAGCTGCGCGGCGTCTACGCCATGGCCGACTTCCTCGACGACGCGGTGCGCTGGAGCGCCTGAGCACCGCCCGTCAGCCCTTCGACGCCACCCATGGGCGTCCGTCGTGTGACGGACGCCCATGGTCATGTCCGGCGGATCCATGAGAGAGTGCGACCAAGCTGCAGTGCACGGGAAGTCGGTGTGACTCCGACGTGGTCCTCGCCACTGTGACCGGGGAGCTCCCCCTCGACAAGCCACTGGCCTCCGGGCTGGGAAGGCGGGACGGGAGCGCTGATCCGGAAGCCAGGAGACCGGCTGCGGCTGCACATCCACGAGGTAATTGGAAAGGACGGCCACCATGGCTGACATCACCACCACCGCGATCCGCGTTCCCGCCTGGGCCTGGGCCCTCGCTGCCGTCGCGCTCTTCACCTTCTTCCTGCTCACGCAGGAGAACGGCGTGCTGCTCTCCGCCGCCAACGCGGAGTACCTCCACGAGCTGACGCACGACGCGCGTCACGCGCTCGGCGTTCCCTGCCACTGATGGGCATCGCAGACCTGCTCCGCCGCGGACTTGCGGCCGGAGCCGCTGCGGGCTGCGCTGCCGCGCTCTTCATCTGGCTCGTCGTCGAGCCGGTGCTCGAGCGGGCCCTGAAGGTCGAGGACGCCCGCTCGGCGGAGCACACCCACGAGATCGAGGCACAGGGCGGCCACGTCCACGCGGAGATCCCGCTGGTCGACCGCCCCGAGCAGATCCTCGGCGGGATGGTGACCGTCCTCATCGTCGGCATCCTCTTCGGCGTCGTCTTCGCGGTCGTCTTCGCTGCCCTGCGCCACCGCCTCCCCGGCGCGACCGACCTCGGTCGGTCCCTCTGGCTGGCGGCGATCGGCTTCGGCGTCTTCGTACTGGCGCCCACGCTCACCCTCCCGGCCAACCCGCCGGCCGTCGGTGACCCGGGTTCGGTCGACCAGCGCACCGGCATCTTCGTGCTGACCATCGTGCTCGCGGCCCTCCTCGTCGTGGCCGCGTTCGTCGCCAACGCGCAGCTCACCGGCAAGGTGGCCGACACGACCCGCATCGCGCTGGTCACGGTCGGCTTCACCGTGGCTGCGGGCGTCTGCCTGTACCTGGTCCCGGCATCGCCCGACGGCATCGCCTCCGACATGGGTGCCCAGCTGGTCTGGGACTTCCGCCTGACGTCGATCGGCCTCCGCGCGGTGCTCTTCGGTGGCCTCGGCCTCGCCTTCGGCCTGCTGGTCTCCCGCAAGGCAGCGACGACCGGCGCGCACCAGTCCGTCGCCGCCTGAGCCACCCAGCACACCGCATGAGCGCCGCTCCCGCACGGCCCACCGTCACGCTCTGTCGTGACTGCTGCTGCGGGACGGCGCGCAAGCATCCGGGTGTCGACCACGACGCCCAGGTCGAGGCGCTGCGCGACGGCCTCTCCGACTCCGGTCGGGTGGTCGTCTCGCAGTGCCTCCTCGCCTGCGAGCGGTCCAACGTCGTCGTCGTGACCCCCACTCCGGAGGCCCGTCGGGCCGGTGCGAAGCCGGTCTGGCTCTCGCGCATCCTCTTCCCGGCCGAGACGCAGGCAGTCATCGACTGGGTCAACGCCGGCGGTCCGGGGATCGTCGACGTCCCCACGAAGCTGCTCGGCAAGGTCGCACCGCGCCCCGGCTTCTGGGAGAGCGATCCTTTCTAGATCTGCGCCGGGACGGCTTCCCACCCCGTAGCCTGCAGCCTGTGACGCCGACCGATCGCAACGCCGTACGCCGCCGGGCACTGCTCGACGCCGGAATCGGCCTGCTCGGGTCCGAGGAGGCGGGGGCCGTCAACGTGCGGGCCGCGTGCCGGTCGACCGGCGTGACCGAGCGCTACTTCTACGAGATCTTCGGGACGCGCGACGACTACGTCCGGGCCGTCTATGACGACGTCAGCGACCAGGCACGCGCCGCCCTGCTCGAGGCGGCTGCCGTGGGTGGCGACTTCCATGACCTCGCGCGGCGGGCCGTGGACGCCTTCGTGGCGCTGATGATCGATCGGCCGGACATGGGTCGCGTGCTGCTCCTCGCGCCGTACCGCGAGCCGGCCATCGCCGAGCTCGGGCTCGGCCACCTGCCCGACTTCTTCGCGATCGTCGACGCCTCGTTCCCCGAGGGCCTCGACAGCCGGCAGCGGCGGCTGACCTCGGTGGCGCTCGTGGGTGCCCTGACCTCGCTCTTCACCCAGTTCCTGGGGCGCACCCTCCCGGTCGGGCGTGATGCACTGGTCGACTACTGCGTCGACCTGATCGTCGACGCTGCGGAGCGCACCAGCCGCACGATCGCCGGCGCCTGAGGTGTCGTGGGTCCGCGGCGCTGCGCTGCAGCCTGCCCACCGCAGCCGGCTCCTGGCGTCGGGCGTGCTGCCCGAGGTGCTCGACGCGCTCGTGCTGCACGAGGTGACCGGCCCGTTGCCGGAGTGGTGGCAGGCCAACGGCAACGCGCTCTACCTCGCGGAGCGGATGTCGATCCCTGCGGAGATGGTGACGGTGCTCACCACCTACCCGTTCCGCGACGCGCTGATCGTCTGTGCCACCGGGATGGAGTTCTTCTCCTCGCTCCTCGTCGGGGGTGACGGCGCCACGGTCTTCGTCGGCCCGGCGATCTTCATGACCGCTGCCGACCTCTACTGCGGCGCGCACTCGACGATCGTGCTCAACTCGCACGTCGTCGCGACCGGCAAGGCGATCGTCGACGCCCGTAACGGCGGGTCGGTGGTCACCCAGCCCGACCAGCTGTGGGCGGCGGGCGCCTACGTGGTGACCGACGACATGCACCGTCTCGAGGACCTCGCGACCGGTGCCCGGCTGAACCCGTACGGCGCCCACGTCCGCCTCGGCCGTCACGTGTGGCTCGGCCGCGACGTGATCGTCAGCGGCCACGTCGACGTGGGCGAGGGCGCGGTGGTGGGGATGCGGAGCCTGGTCCGCAACCAGAAGGTCCCCGCGCACACGGCGGTCGCCGGCACCCCGGCCCGGGTCATCCGCGAGGGCGTGACCTGGTCGGGCGACGACACCCCCTGAGCCGGTTTCGTCAACGCCACAAGGGCGTGGCGCACGTCACGCAGCGAAGGTGGGCCGCACCACTGTCTGTGACTCGACGTCGCGAGTAGCGTCGTCATGCCGGTCATCGAGGACCGGCCCCGCACGCGAAGGTTGGTCACCATGCTCGCCCACGAACGCCACGGCTCCGGTACTCCGATCGTGCTCATCCACGGCATCGGCCACCGCCGCCAGGGATGGGACCCGATCGTGCCTCTCCTGGTCGCGGCCGGCCACGAGGTGATCACCGTCGACCTGCCCGGCCACGGTGAGTCCCCGGCGTACGACGCACAGGGCAAGCCGGTGCGGCAGTACCTCCACGAGGTCTTCGAGGAGTTCTACGCCCAGATCGGCATCGAGCAGCCGCACGTCGTCGGCAACAGCCTGGGCGGACTGATCGCCCTCGAGGCCGCGATGAACGGCAACGCGCGCTCCGTCGTCGGCCTCTCGCCCGCCGGCTTCTGGAAGGGCGACCTCGACTTCCTCTACGTGCGCACGCTCTTCCGCACGATGATCGGTGCCGCCGGCCTGCTCGCGCCGGTCGCGCCCGTCCTCTTCCGCACGAAGCTCGGCAAGGTGGTGGGCTTCAGCTGGCTCTCCTCGCACGCCTCGCGCATCCCGGCGGACGTCGCCGTCGCCGACCTGCACAACATGCTCGCCGCGCGTCCCGCCGTCCGCGAGCTCTTCGGTGGCGCTTTCCGCTTCGAGGGCCCGCTCCCCGTTCCGGCCACGATCGCGTGGTCGCAGCACGACAAGGTGCTCCTGCCCTACCAGGGACGCCACGCCCGCAAGGTCCTGCCCGAGGCGTTCCACACCGTGCTCCGGGGCGTCGGCCACGTGCCGATGCTGGATGACGCCGAGCTCGTCGCCCGCACGATCCTCGACACCGTCGCCCGCGCTGAGCGCATCGACAACGCTGCCTGATCCCAGGTCCCGGGGGCCGCGCTTTGCGCGCGTCTCCGGCGGGTACGGTCGGGGCATGTCAGGCCAGACCGGTTCCCTCGTCGCGGGTCGCTACCTCCTCGGCGACCTCCTCGGACGTGGCGGGATGGCCGATGTCTTCCGCGCCAACGACGAGCGGCTGGGCCGTCCGGTCGCGCTCAAGCTGCTGCGCGTGCAGGCAGCATCAGCCACCGACCGCGAGCGCTTCGCCGCCGAGGCACACACCCTCGCGCGGCTCGACCACCCGGGCGTGGTGACCCTCCTCGACGCCGGTCTCGAGGACGACCAGCCATGGCTGGCGATGCAGCTGGTCGAGGGGGCGACCCTGGCCTCGCGCTTCACGGGTGGATCGCTCGTGCCGGCCGACGTCGCGGAGATCGGTCGCCAGGTCGCCGAGGGCCTCGCCTACGCCCACGCCTGCGGTGTCGTGCACCGCGACGTGAAGCCGGGCAACATCCTGCTCGCTCCTGACGGGCGCGCGCTGATCGCGGACTTCGGCATCGCCCATCTCCTCGACGGTACGACGCGCCACACCGCCGTCGGCCAGGCGATCGGCTCGCCTGCCTACCTCGCCCCGGAGCAGGCGTCGGGTGGTGAGCTGTCCGGTGCCACCGATGTGTACTCCCTCGGCCTGCTCCTGCTGGAGGCACTGACCGGCGAGCGCCGCTTCCGCGGCACGACGACCGAGATGGTCTACGCCCGCCTGCAGGCCCCGCCGGAGGTCCCCGCCGAGCTGCCGCTGGGCTGGGGGACCCTGCTGCGCGCCATGACGTCCGTGGCGCCCGGTGATCGCCCGAACGCCGATGAGGTCGCCACGACGCTCGCCGGTTTCGACGGCGAGGACCTCGCCGCGGCCGATCCGGAGGCGACGGCGCCCTTCGCGGCGCCCTTCGCGGTGGCTGAGGTGCCGGTTGCCGGGCGCACGGTCGAGCCGGACGGCACGCGCGTGTTCGCCGGTGTGCCGGCTGCGGGTGACGCCACGGCGCGACCTCGCGTGCACCGCCGTGCGCCCTCGTTCCTGGCTGCCGCCGCGGTCGTCGCGGTGCTCGTGCTGCTCAGCGGGCTCTGGCTCGCGCTGCGCGACCCCGCGCCGCCGGCGAGCAGCGTGCCGCCGGTGCCGTCCGGCGTACCGTCGCAGCTCGAGTCGCCGCTGGCCGACCTGCACGACGCGATCCACGGGGGTGCCGAGTGAAGCGCATGGCTGTGGTGGCTGCCGTCCTGCTCCTCGCCGGGTGCGGGGGAGAGGCGCCGACCTCGGCCGCGGACCAGGTGCCTGCGCTGGGGGCTCGGCTGGAGAAGGTCGACTCGCTCATGGCCGCACGTGCGTGGGCCAAGGCGCGCGCGGAGCTGCGCGCCATCGTTGCCGCAGCCAACGCAGCGCGCGCTTCCGGCGACCTCGACGCGACCGATGCCGACCGCGTGGTCGCGTCGGCACAGCGCCTGCTCGCGGCACTCCCGGCGCCCGTCACGCCCAGCGCCACACCGACTCCCACCCGCACCGCGCCGTCGGGTACCCCGTCGTCCCGTGACACCGACAAGGGCGCCGGCGGCGGCAAGGGCGACAACAAGGGCAACAACAAGGGCAACGGCAAGAAGAACTGAGGCCGCCGACGAGCAACGCCCTGTCCGCGTCGCCTTCGCCGTCCGAGAGGGGCGGCGGAGGTTGCAGGGGACAGGGCGTTGCGGCGGAGCTGGGGCCGCGCCGACGGCGGGGCGTCCGTGCGTCAGGCGGCGCGGTTCGCCAGGGCGGTGTCGAGCGCGGTGCGGAACGCTGCCACGTCGGCGTACAGGCTGGTGACGGCGTCCGCGGTGAAGTGCAGGACCACCAGCGGCGTCGCGGCGACGACGGTCGCCGACCGGAGGCTGTGCTCCAGGATCGCCTTCTCGCCGATGACGTCGCCCGCACCGAGCCGGACGGTCTTGCCGGAATCGAGCTTGATGTCGACCTCGCCCTCGAGGACGACGTAGGCCTTGTCGGCCGGCGTCTTCGCCCAGATGAGCGACCAGCCGGCCGGGACGTCGAGCTCGACGCCGGAGGCGGCGATGGTCACCAGGTCGCCGCGGTCGGCGTCGGCGAAGAGCGGGAAGGTGCCCAGGCGCGAGGCGATGCGCGCGGCGTCGGCGTTGACGTTGGGGATGCCCTGGCTACGGAGGGCCTTGTTCGTGGGGTTCATGGTCACTCTCCTTTGAGTGTGCGAACACGGGATGAACTCAGTGATCACCCGTACACTGAAACTCTCCTCTGCCGGAGGTCCCGAGGCAAGGAAAACCGCGTGTGACCTGCGTCAACGGGGTGTGACATGTGGCATTGCGGCCACGTGACAGGGGCGCCTCGAGGTGGCTGAAATGCAAGGACGCCGCTCCAAGGGAGCGGCGTCCAGGTGGCGGAGGTACTGGGACGGTATTCCAACCAGGGCGCCGCGGGCGTGAGCGCCAGAACCGTTCGTGATGTCGCGTCCGTGGGCATCCGCGATGCGCCGTGGGAAGCGCCGACGCTGGTTGGGCATACACGTGTAAGCCGGATTCTGGCGGCCGAGATGGACGCAATCGTCGCTGACTACCGGGGCGGGATGGGCTGCGTGCTGCTCTCGCGCAAGTACGGGATCGGGGAGAACACCGTTCTGGCCCGGTTGAAGGAAGCTGGGGTCGACGTGCGCCCGCAGGGGTATCTCGAGCCCGACACATTGCTGGAGATGGCAAGGCTTCGATCTGAAGGATGGACGCTTGCTGCGCTCGGGGAGCGGTACGGCATCACTCGTCAGACTGTTGCAGCACGCCTGAAACGTTCAGGTTGACCACTCGTTCACGTCCACTCGGTCGACGCACACGAATACCGTGCTGTTGTGGATCGACGTGTCAATGAGCGCCAGCTCGACGTGCTGCGCTGGATCGATGAGGGTTGTCCTGAAGGCCGGTGGGCCGAGGATGACTTCACCTACAAGGTGAGCGCTGTGGCGCTCAAGGGGCGCGGTCTCGTGACAATCAAAGGTCATGCCGCGACGTGGTCTGCCACCATCACCGACGCGGGCTCGCACTACCTCGAACACGGTGACTATCCCGCTGGGCACGCCCGTCCGCGCCGCAGCACGAATGGCAAGGGCAGCGCGCGAAAGGTAGCCGCTCCGCCGCTTGATCTCAGCGACGCTGCCGCCGACACGTTAGCGCAGGCGAAGCAACTCATTCAGCGGCTGCAACAGGAGTCCGGCAAGGTCTCGATCGCCGACCCGGAGGATTCGACCCGGGCGAAGTACCGCCGCCTGTTACATGCGTGTCGAGTACACCGGCTCGTGCCAGATGGGCACGAGCTCCGGTTCACCGGCCGGAGCTCCGGAGACATCGTCATCGTGCTCAGCACCGGGACGCCTGAAGAGACATCAGACTGGGATCGCATCCGGACAACGGCAAGGAAGGTCACGACGAACCTAGGTGCCCTCCGCGCCGCACTCGAAGGTTCAACGATCCTCGACCCGATCAGCGAGGAACTTCGCCCCCGCGCGGTGGACTTGCTGCTCGACCTCGCCGAGGAGGTGCGCACGCACGATCTCCGGCTCGGGGCGAACGTCAAGCTCAAGACACCCAAGTTGTTCGTGCAGGTCGATTCGCGGCGTCGGGACTTGACACTCCTGGAGCTCAAAGACCAGGTTCCTCACGTTCAGACGTCTGCGGAGCTACGGGAGGCCCGTCGATCGCCCTGGAAGTCGTTTCCGAAGTTCGACCACGTTCCGTCAGGACGACTTGAGATCGTCGTGGCGCGAGACGGATGGTCCAACAACCGACAGAATCGCGACGAGTGGTCCGATGCTAAGAAGTCGCCACTCGAACGACGCCTCACGGAGATCGCCCGCGCTATCAAGCAAGGTGTCGTCGATGACGACGACGCCCGCGAGCGTGAGGTTCAACGCCGTGCCGAGGCCCACGAAGAATGGGAACGCAAGCAGGCAGCTGAGCGACGGGTGTGGGAAGAAGTTCGAACTCGTGCCCGGGCCAAAGCAATCACTCAACTGCGCGATGCGACCTTCATGCGCGCCTTCGAGGCTTGGAAAGGTGCCCAAGAGCTGCGAGTGTTCGCGGACCAACTTGAGTCGACGGCGACGGCGCAGGAGCAACTTGAAGCACGGCCTCGACTGCAAGAGTGGCTCGACTGGGCCCGTGCTCGCGCCGACGGGATTGACCCGATCGTGAACCTGGAGCAACTCGACGACGATGTGTTCGATGCCGAGCCGTCTCCAGACGACCTCCGACCTCACATGGAAGGCTGGGACCCGTCAGCTCCGCGCAAGGCGTACACGTCCACCTACGGCAACCCGGCGCCGCCGACCGCCCACCTGCCGCAACCCCGGCCATGGCATCCAGGCATGCGCGACCAACCGAGTTGGTGGCGGCACTAGAGGGAAACCCAACTCCGCAACCTTCTTGGCGATGTCCTCCATTGAGTCTTCGGCCGTGCTCAACCCATTGCGGGAACCGAGGAGCGGGCTGACCGACCTGATCTCGTCGTAGGTAACGCCGTGCGCGACTGGGATCAGGAGGTCACGCGACAAGAGCTCCGACAGTTCCTTCTCGGACACACCGCCGTTGTCGATGCGCTTCAGGAACGCAGGTGTGATGAGGACTAGGCCGATGCGCGTCTTGGCCAATCCCTTGTCGATCTCGCGCATGAACGGCTGGCCGAGGATGATGTCCTTCTCGCTGAACCAGACCGATACATCCTCGGCCTCGAGGAGGTTGTGCAGGTCAGTCGCCGTTTCGCGTCGATCGTCCCAGGCGTGGCAGAGAAACAGGTCGTATGACTCAGCCCGGGGTCCAACTGCCTCCACCTTGTCGCGATAGCGATCCAGGGCGGCGACTTCGTCCGCCGTGTAGTTGACGGTAGAGGTTGCCGGCGACCAGCGAGGCCGGGAAGACCGACTCCCGCTACTCCCACTGGACCACCCGCCGCCGGACCGGACCGAGGTGGGCGCCGAGTAGGTGGGCGGGGGCGAGTAGTAAGACCTGTAGAACCGCGAACTGCACGCGGGGCATCGCGCAGCAGCCGCGGACGAGCGGTGACCGTACACGGGAGCTGTGCATCCGTAAGCCATGTCAGGATCCTACGTACGGCCTCCGACACTCTCCGTGGCCACCAGAATTCTCAGCCGAACAGCATGCAGCGACGAATCGGTGTGCAGGTATTCGGCACGATGGGCCCCATGTCGATGACGGACCCAGACTGCGGAACATGCAAGGAACTGAAGCTGCCGAACGGGGAGACAGTTTCGATAAACCACCAGTTCCCCAAGGCCTTGGTGCATCACTATCCGGTCCCGTCGCTGGAGGCGACGAGCATTCCCGTCTACCGCGGCGAATTCGACATGGATGGTGCGCGCTGGCGGGGCATCATCTCTATTGAGCTCGAGCCACGCC
>NZ_DATIHB010000136.1:0-30903 GCF_035481145.1 Nocardioides sp.
ATTCCGGCCGCCGACTGCCCACGCGCGCGTCAGTTGTCGGCTGCGTCCGTGTGGGCGGCACCCTTGTCATAGGCAGCGAGGATGCGGTCGGCTGCCTCGGGGGCGTTGATCGTGCCCTCCTTCACCATGCGGCTGACCTCCTCGCGCTCGGCCTTCACGTGTGGGCTGTGGCGCAGCCGCTGCTCGAGCTCGTCGCGCACGAGGGCCCAGGTGAAGTCGAGCTGCTGGTCCGCGCGCTTCACCGCGAGGCCGTCGGCGCCGAGCTTTGCCTGGTGCTTCTCGATCTCGCCCCAGACGACGTCCAGGCCCTTGTCGTGGAGGCCGGAGTAGGTGACGACCGGCGGCGCACCTGCGCTCCCCCGGACCAGGCGGAGCGCGCCCCCGAGCTCACGGGCAGCGGCCTTCGCGGCGATCTCCTGCTCGCCGTCGTCGGCCTTGTTGACGCCGATGACGTCGGCGATCTCGAGGATGCCCTTCTTGATGCCCTGCAACTGGTCACCGGTGCGGGCGATGGTGAGGAAGAGGAAGGTGTCGACCATGCCGGCCACGGTCACCTCGGACTGGCCCACGCCGACGGTCTCGACCAGCACCACGTCGTAGCCGGCCGCCTCGACGATGGTCATCGCCTGCGCGGTGGTGCGCGCGACGCCGCCGAGCGTTCCCTCCGAGGGCGACGGACGGATGTAGGCGTTGGGGTCGACGCTGAGCCGCATCATCCGGGTCTTGTCGCCGAGGACCGAGCCGCCGGTGCGGACCGAGCTCGGATCGACGGCGAGGACGGCGACCTTGTGGCCCTGCGCGGTGAGGTGCGTGCCGAGCGCCTCGATCGTCGTGGACTTGCCGACGCCCGGAACGCCCGAGATGCCGACGCGGATCGCCTTGCCCGCATGCGGCGTGAGCTGCGCGAGGAGCTCGCGAGCCATGACTCGATGGGCGGGCTTCCGCGACTCGACGAGGGTGATCGCCCGGCTGACCTGCGCCCGCTGACCTGCGAGTACGCCGTCGACGAGCTGTTGCACCTTCTCCGCGTCGTTCACGGCCGCAACGTTAGTCGACGTCCGACACGGCGCTGGCCGGTGTGCGAAGAGCGGAGCATGATGGAGAGCGGACTGCCCGCCGGTCACGACGGGCGTGGAAGGAGCTCCCGATGCCCCGGTTCTACACCTGCCTCTGGTTCCGCAACAACGAGGCGGAGGAGGCAGCCGCCTTCTACTGCTCGCTGCTGCCTGACAGTCATGTCGACAAGGTCTGGCGCTCCCCTGCCGACACCCCGGCGGGTCCCGCCGGGATGGTGCTCACCGTCGACTTCACCCTGCTGGGGCAGCCTGTCCAGGGGCTCAACGGCGGACCGGAGTTCACCTTCAACGAGGCGGTCTCGTTCGTCGTCGAATGTGACGACCAGGCCGAGGTCGACCGGCTCTGGTCAGCGTTGACCGACGGCGGCGAGCCGGGTCCGTGCGGATGGCTCAAGGACCGCTACGGCCTCTCCTGGCAGATCGCGCCGACGCGGCTGGTGGAGCTGCTCGACGACCCTGACAGCGGGCGGGCGCAGCGGGCCATGGAAGCGATGCTGACCATGGGCAAGATCGACATCGAAGCCCTCGAGCGCGCCGCCGACGGCTGAGCGCGGCCCTCCGTCGTACGTCGGCTGGGCAATCCTTGCGCGATGCCCTACCGTGGTGGGTGTTGAAGGGATGGCCCTGCAAAGCCGTCCTGGCCGCTCACGATGTGCGGCTTGTATCTCGTACTCCTGGTTTTCGGTTCGCTGGACATCAGCACAGGTGGATGTCTTCAGCGGTCCGGGGCACGTTGCCCCGGCACGAAAAACAAAGGAAACAGATCATGGCTCAGGGCACCGTCAAGTGGTTCAACGCTGACAAGGGCTTCGGCTTCATCGCGCAGGACGGTGGCGGCGAGGACGTGTTCGTGCACTTCTCCGCCATCCAGACCAACGGCTTCAAGTCGCTCGACGAGAACCAGAAGGTCGAGTTCGACCTCGCCGCCGGCCCCAAGGGTCCGCAGGCCGAGAACGTTCGCCCGCTCTGATTGCGGGGAAAGCCCCCGACCGCTTCGGCGGTCGGGGGCTTTCGTCATTTCCGGCAGCGTCGATCTGGTGCGCGCAGCACGCAATCATTGCGTGCTGCGCGCACCAGACGTCAGTAGTCGCCCTTGATCACGAAGAACGAGCCACGGATCTCGCCGGCCAGCTTCGACTTCTGACGGGCGAACTTGAAGCCCGCGGCGGCGAGCTCGTCGGGGACCTCCATGCCCTGCGCGAGCTTGAAGCCGACGGCCCGCTTGCCACCGTCGGCGACGGTCCAGAGCACGTTGACGACGAGCCCGGACCGGAAGTAGAACTCGGGCCACCGGATCGTGCCGGCCTTCTCGTCCTCGACCTCGATGTCCGCAACCTCGAGGAGCGGCGAGGCGAACTCGAGCCCCCGCTCCTCGCGCAGGATGCGCTCGAGCCAGGCGACCAGCTCGGGCTTCTCGGCGGCGGGCACGGTGGAGTAGGCGACCTTGTACTTGTTGGCGAAGTAGCGTGCTTCGTTCGCGCGCAGGCCGGCGAGGGCTTCGGCGACGGGCGACGACTCCAGGCCCGCGGTGGAGACGTTGACGAAGTCGATGACGTGGCTCATGGGAGCTTCCTCGATCTGTTGCGGGTCAGCGGCGGAGGAAGCCGCCGAGGACCTCGCCCATCCGGTAGCGGTCGTCCCAGCGGGTGACCTTGCCGTCACGCACGGTGAAGGTGCCGCTGACGAAGAACGTCGAGCTGACCGGGCCCCAGGCGAGCGTGTCCTTGCGGTCGAAGCGCACCGTGCCGTCGCCGTTGTCGGTGAAGTCGTAGTCCTTCGCCGAGAACTCCATCCGCACCTTCGGCAGGGCGGCGAGGATCCGGCGTACCCCCTTGCCGCGGACCGTCGGAAGCCCGGTGTTGAGCCAGGCGACGTCGTCGGCGAGGAGGGTCTGGGCGGTCGGGACGTCGCCGTCGGTCAGGGCTGCGAAGAGCGCCTTCACGACGTGGATGTTCTCGGTGTGGGGCATGGCCAGATCCTAGGAGCGGCGCGCCGTACCCGGCGGGAGGCTCCGCGGGCCGGAACAGCCGCGGTCCGCGCGAGAGATGACGCCTTGCGTCAAGCCGACTCGGCATGTGCGCGCGGGGCCGGCGCGGCGTTGACGCCGACGGGCGGCCACCCGCGAGGGTGACCGCCCGTCGTACGACGTCGTGCGACTCAGTGGCCGAGCTGCTCCGAGAGCTGCTTCAGGATGTCGAGGGCCGACTCCGCGATGACCGTGCCGGGGAGGAAGACCGCGGCAGCGCCCATCTCCTTCAGCGTGGGGACGTCGTCGGGCGGGATGACGCCAC
The DNA here is from genome assembly GCF_035481145.1 of Nocardioides sp. Lineage (GTDB taxonomy): Bacteria > Actinomycetota > Actinomycetes > Propionibacteriales > Nocardioidaceae > Nocardioides. Next base: position 3,368 of record NZ_DATIHB010000136.1, read on the forward strand.
CGATGACGACCATGATGTCGTCACGGCCCTGGTCCTTCAGCGCCTGCTTGAGGGCGGGCAGGAGGGTCAGGTGGCCGGCGGCGAGCGACGAGACACCGACCAGGTGGACGTCGGCGTCGACCGCCTGCTGGGCGACCTCCTCCGGGGTGGAGAAGAGCGGGCCGACGTCGACGTTGAAGCCGAGGTCGGCGAAGGCCGAGACGACGACCTTCTGGCCGCGGTCGTGGCCGTCCTGGCCCATCTTGGCGACGAGGATGCGGGGGCGACGGCCCTCGTCCTCCTCGAACTTCTCGGTTGCCTTCAGCACCGCAGCCGCGGCGTCGTCGTTGCCGACCTCGTTCTTGTACACGCCGGAGATCGTACGGATGACGGCCTGGTGACGGCCGTAGACCTTCTCCACCGCGTCGGAGATCTCACCGACGGTCGCCTTCGCGCGGGCCGCGTCGACAGCGAGCTTGAGGAGGTTGCCGTCGAGGTCCGTGGTGGAACCGGCCGCAGCGGCGTTGGTGAGCGCCTCCAGCGAGCGGCGTACGTCGTCGTCGTTGCGCTCGGCACGCAGGCGCTCGAGCTTCGCGACCTGGGCGGCGTAGACCGCGGCGTTGTCGACCTTGAGGACGTCGAGCTTGTCCTCCTGCGGCAGGCGGAAGGTGTTGACGCCGATGACCTTCTGCTGGCCCGAGTCGATGCGTGCCTGGGTACGGGCGGCCGCCTCCTCGATGCGCATCTTCGGGATGCCCTGCTCGATCGCCTTCGCCATGCCGCCGGCCGCCTCGGCCTCCTGGATGTGCTTCCAGGCGCGCTCGGCGAGGTCGTGGGTCAGCTTCTCGACGTAGTAGGAGCCGGCCCACGGGTCGATGATCTCGGTGGTGCCCGACTCCTGCTGCAGCAGCAGCTGGGTGTTGCGCGCGATGCGGGCCGAGAAGTCGGTCGGCAGCGCGATCGCCTCGTCGAGGGCGTTGGTGTGCAGCGACTGGGTGTGGCCCTGGGTCGAGGCCATCGCCTCGATAGCCGTGCGGCCGACGTTGTTGAAGACGTCCTGCGCAGTGAGCGACCAGCCGGAGGTCTGCGAGTGGGTGCGCAGCGACAGCGACTTCGGGTTCTGCGGGTTGAACTCCCGCACGAGACGCGACCAGAGCGCACGCGCGGCGCGCATCTTCGCGATCTCCATGTAGAAGTTCATGCCGATCGCCCAGAAGAACGACAGGCGCGGCGCGAAGGAGTCGATGTCCATGCCGGCCGCGAGGCCCGCGCGGATGTACTCGACACCGTCGGCCAGCGTGTAGGCGAGCTCGAGGTCGTTCGTCGCCCCAGCCTCCTGCATGTGGTAGCCGGAGATCGAGATCGAGTTGAAGCGCGGCATCTTCTGCGAGGTGAACGCGAAGATGTCGGAGATGATCCGCATCGACCCGGCCGGCGGGTAGATGTAGGTGTTGCGGACCATGAACTCCTTGAGGATGTCGTTCTGGATCGTGCCCGCGAGCTGCTCGGGCTTCACGCCCTGCTCCTCCGCGGCCGCGATGTAGAGCGCCAGGACCGGGAGCACCGCGCCGTTCATCGTCATCGAGACCGACATCGTGTCGAGCGGGATGCCGTCGAAGAGCGTGCGGGTGTCGTAGATCGAGTCGATCGCGACGCCGGCCATGCCGACGTCACCGCGCACGCGCGGGTGGTCGGAGTCGTAGCCACGGTGGGTCGCGAGGTCGAAGGCGACCGAGAGGCCCTTCTGACCGGCGGCCAGGTTGCGGCGGTAGAACGCGTTGGACTCCTCGGCGGTCGAGAAGCCGGCGTACTGACGGATCGTCCACGGCTGGGTGGTGTACATCGTCGGGTACGGACCACGCAGGAACGGCGAGAGGCCAGGCCAGGTGTCGAGTGCGTCGAGGCCCTCGAGGTGCTCGGGGCCGTAGACCGGGAGGACCGGGATGCCCTCGGGCGACTGCCATGCCTCGGCACCGAAGTCGGGGCCAGGTGCCGGCTGGCCGCCCTCGAGGGGCAGTCCGGCGAAGCTGGACGGAATGCTCATGCGAGTGCCTCCCGCGTGCGGTTGAGGAACGCGAGGGCGTCGAGGCCCATCGCAGCGGAGTCGTTGACGTCGAGGTCACCGGGCTTGCCCGCGACGATGACGTACGCCGCGCCGGCGTCGCGCAGGGCGGCGATGGCGTCGGCACCCCACTCGGCGTAGGCCTTGTCGGTGCCGGCGAGGGCGACGACCTTCTGGCCGGCGTACTTCGCGGCCAGGTCAGCAGCGTCGGCGGTGGGGCCTGCGGCCTCGACCGCGATGCCGCCGGCGGCGAGCAGGTTGGTGATGAAGGTGGCACGAGCCGTGTGCTGGGCGACCGGGCCGAGCGTGGCCAGGAAGACCGGCGACGCGGCCGGCTCGTCGCGGAGGGCCTCGAACGAGGCGCCATAGCGTCGGACCGCGTCGGCGGTCGGCGACGGGGTGCGCTCCGGAAGCGTCTCGCCCAGGTTGGGGAACTCCGTGACGCCGGTGAGCGGGCGCTTGCGCTGGGCGATCTGCTTCTCGCGGGTCTCGACCGTGGCGGCGATCTTCGCGGTCAGCACCTCGAGGGCGCCCTGTCCGGCCGTCTCGAGCTCGCCGAAGACGGCCCACGCGACGCGGGCCAGGTCATCGGTGAGCTTCTCGACCGCGTAGGAGCCGCCGGCCGGGTCGGCGACCTTGGCCACGTGCGACTCGTCGATGAGCAGGTGGTTGGTGTTGCGCGCGATGCGGCGCCCGAAGGCGTCCGGGACGCCGAGCGCGGAGTCGAACGGCAGGACCGTGACGGCCTCCGCGCCACCGACACCGGCGGCGAACGACGCGACGGTGGTGCGCAGCATGTTCACGTAGGGGTCGTACTTGGCGAGCATGGGGCGGCTGGTCACACCATGGATGCGAGCCACGCGTGCGTCGGACGAGGCACCGGAGAGCTCGAGCACACGGGCCCAGAGCCGGCGAGCAGCACGGAACTTCGCGATCGTCGGGAACTGCTCGTCGGTCGCGGCGATCCGGAAGTCGATCTGCCCGGCGGCGTCCTCGACGGAGAAGCCCGTCTCGGTGAGCACGCGCAGGTAGGAGACTCCGGCGTACAGCGCGTAGCCGAGCTCCTGCGCGTCGGAGGCACCGAGGTCGTGGGCGGCGGTCGCGTCGACGACGACGCCGCGGACCCCCTTCTCCTGCGCGAGCTTCGCGACCGCAGCGACGTCGGCGACGTCAGCAGAGCCGCCACGGAGCTGTACGGCGAGTGGGTCGGCGCCGAGGTTGGAGTCGGCGTGCAGCCCGGTCAGCACAGCCAGTGCCTCGGCGCCCTCCACGCCACCGTCGACGACGACGGGAGCGATGGAGAGGTCGACGCCCTCGAGCGCGGGCGCCACGTCGGCGGCGGTCAGGCCCGCGCCGAGCTGGATCCAGAGCGAGGTCACGCCGCCGTTGAGGTCGGCCAGGATCGCCTGGTTGACCGCCTTGGCGTCGGGGCCGTCGTACTGCGCACGGATGTCCCACGCGCCCTCACGTGTCGGGCGGCCGGCGGTCACGAGGCCCTCGAGGTCGGCGGGGATGCCGATCGGGGCGACGGAGATACCGTCGAGCGTGGTGCGGGCCAGCTTCGTCCAGACAGCGGCGTCAGCGTCTTCGTCGGTCAGTCGACCCGACTTGCGCAGCACGGCAGCAGTGATCTTCTCCCAATCAGCTGCAGCGTGCCGGTCCTGCTCGGACGCAAGCGCAAGACGGTCCTCAGTGGGGCCAGTCATGCTGCGAACAATAGGCAGCAACCCACCTCACCTGCCACAACGTGTGATGTATTCCTGCCCACTGGTACTGGGTACCCCACCTGCATGAAGGTCAACGACCCCACCGGACACGAATGGCGGATCTCCCGGCGCTGGATCCCCTGGCGGCGCCGGCGCGTCTCCGACGCCGTCGAACCTGAGCCCGAGGGCGCACCGTTCGTGGTGATCCTGCTGGCCGTCGCGGTGCTCTACTTCATCCCGATCGTGCTGCTCGCCGTCATCGTCGCCGCTCCCCTGCTGGTGCTCCTGCTCGCCGTGCCCTGCGCCCTGCTCCTGCGCGTGCCCTTCGACAAGGACTGGATCGTCGAGCTGCGTCGCGGTGCGGATCCCTGGACCGAGGTCACCGCCGGCGGCTGGGACAGCACGAAGCGCCGCATAGACGAGCTAGCCGAGACCGTGCGCCGCGGCGACATCCCGCCACGCACCCTCGGCGCCGATCCGCCTGCGTGAGCCGGTCGCCCGCAGGAGCGTGAAGACTTTTCGTCAGCATGTGACGAAGAGTCTTCACCGTGTCCGACAGACGTCGTGCTGATCATCTCCGTGGTCGCACCCATCGTCTTCTCGCTCCTCTTCCTGCCCCTCGAGCTGATCGCGATCGTCGTCGTGCTCCCCCTGGCGGTCCTCGGCCGGGTGCTTTTCGGCCGGAAGTGGCACGTCGAACTGCGGCGCGACTGGAAGCCCTGGACCGAGGTGAAGGCAGGCGACTGGCGCGCATCGACCATCAAGATCCATGAGCTCGCCGACGCCGTGCGCCGCGGCGAGGTGCCCGCCCGCACGCTCGGTACCCACGTGCCGGCCTGACCGCCCCCGCGGCGTTCACCGGGAGTCCACCCGGTTGGTGCGACGTGGACACCCCGCCACGTCACGCTCGCAGCATGAGGATCGCTCTCTCCGCCGAGGCCTTCTACCCGGCCACCGACGCGGACACCCGCACGGTCAAGGCGTTGATCGACCACCTCGTCGACGCCGGCCACGAGGTGCTGGTGCTCGCCCCCGCGCCCGGCCTCGCCGACTATCGCCGGCAGCGCGTCTCACGGATCAACGTGCGCGAGGGGCGCGGTGGGCAGGTGCGGGCGGCTCTCGCCGGTTTCGGGCCCGACCAGGTCATCGCGGTCTCGCCGGCCAAGGTGGGCCGCAAGGCGCTCAAGCACGCCCGGGCCCTCGGCGTACCCACGCTGGTGGTGCAGGCAGCGCCGGTTGGACCGCTGGACGCAGAGGTGTGGAGCCGCAGCGTCGCGCCGCGCGCCGACCGCGTCGTCGCGACAGCCGCGTGGATGGTCGAGCGGTGTCGCGAGCTCGGGGCTCCTGGCGTGGAGCTCTGGCTTCCCGGTGTCGACATCCGCGCCTTCTCCCCCACGCTCCGTGACGAGCGGCTGCACGACACGTGGGCGCGCGCCCGCTCCAAGGCCGGTCCGCGCGTGGTCGTCGGCCACGCAGGCGCGCTGAAGCGCTCCCTCTCCGTACGCCGTCTGGCCGACGTCGCGCGCGTGCCCGGCGGCCGGCTCGTGGTCATCGGCGAGGGCAGGCAGCAGGCGTGGCTCGCCAGCCAGGTGCCGGACGCAAAGCTCACCGGCCACCTCCCGGAGGCGGAGCTCGCCACGGCCCTCGCGAGCCTGGACGTGCTCGTCCAGCCGTCGGGCGTGGAGACCTGTGGCCACCTGATCCGGGCTGGCATGGCCAGCGGAATCGCGGTCGTCGCGCCCGCGACCGGAGGCGCCGAGCGGATCGTGCGCGACGGCGACACGGGCCTGCTCCACGACCCGCAGTCGCCGGGTGCCCTGCGTCGGGCCGTCGCGACACTCCTCGCGGACGCCGACCTGCGGGAGCGGATCGGACGCGCCGCCCGGGCCGAGGCCGAACGACGGGACTGGGCGACGGCGGTCAGCGCGCTGCTCGCCCCACACCTCGACGGCGACCACTGTGCGTCCGTGAGCCCCGAGAGAGGGCCAGACGAACGAAGGCTTGCCTAAGTTCCCGAACCCAGAAATGTCACATGTCCACGTGTCCCGCGCACCCGCGAGGGGCGGTACGGTGACCCCCGTGGCAACCCTCGTAACTGGCAGCAAGTCGACGCGGTCGACGATTGCGCTCAAGATGCTCATGGCAGTGAGTGGCCTGATCTTCATCGGCTTCCTCGTCGCCCACATGTACGGCAACCTGAAGGTCTTCGCTGGTGAGGAGGCGTTCATCGAGTACGCCCACCACCTCCGGACCATCGGTGAGCCGATGCTCCCGCACGCGGGCCTGCTCTGGGTCCTCCGCGTCGGCCTGATCGCAGCGCTCGTCGTGCACGTCGCCTCGGCGATCGCGCTGACGCGCCGGGCGCACAGTGCGCGGTCGACCAAGTACGTCGTGAAGAAGAACAAGGGCTCCTCGATCTCCTCGCGCACGATGCGCTGGGGCGGTCTCGCGCTCTTCCTCTTCCTCATCTGGCACCTGCTGAACTTCACGATCGGCAAGGTCAACCCGACCGGCGGCTCGACCGACAACGCCTACACCCTCCTCGTCGACACGTTCAGCCCCGAGGTCTGGTACGTCAGCGTCGTCTACTTCCTCGCGCTGATCGCGCTCGGCTTCCACCTGCACCACGGTGTCTGGAGCGCCTGCCAGACGCTGGGCTTCACCAACTCCGCGCGTTCGCGCGCCCGCGCCAAGGACGCCGGCCTCGTGGTCGCGGTCGTCATCGCGGGTGGTTTCGCCCTCGTCCCGCTGTCCGTCCTCGTCGGCATCGTCAAGTAAGGGATTCACTGAGCATGGGTACCCCTGACCCGTCGGGCACCGTCCCGACCAACCAGCCGTCCGTCCAGAAGTCCGACGACGCTGCTGGCTTCTACACGCTCGGCGCCCCCGTCGTCGACGAGAAGGCCCCCACCGGCCCGATCAACACCCGGTGGTCGCGCCGCAAGTTCGAGAACCGCCTGGTCAACCCGGCCAACCGCCGCAAGCTCGACGTGATCATCGTCGGCACGGGCCTTGCCGGTGGCGCTGCCGCCGCGACGCTCGGCGAGGCCGGCTACAACGTGAAGTCCTTCTGCTACCAGGACTCCCCGCGCCGTGCGCACTCGATCGCCGCGCAGGGCGGCATCAACGCCGCGAAGAACTACAAGGAGGACGGCGACTCGGTCGAGCGCCTCTTCTACGACACCGTCAAGGGCGGCGACTACCGCTCGCGCGAGTCGAACGTCTACCGCCTCGCCGAGGTCTCGGCGAACATCATCGACCAGTGCGTCGCGCAGGGCGTCCCCTTCGCCCGCGAGTACGGCGGCCTCCTCGACAACCGCTCCTTCGGTGGTGTCCAGGTCTCCCGCACGTTCTACGCGCGTGGCCAGACGGGTCAGCAGCTGCTGATCGGCGCCTACCAGGCGATGGAGCGCCAGGTCGCGGCCGGCACCGTCACGCAGTACACCCGCCACGAGATGCTCGAGGTGATCATCGCCGACGGCCGCGCCCGCGGCATCGTCACCCGTGACATGGTCACCGGCGCGGTCGAGACGCACCTGGCCGACGTCGTCGTCATCGCCTCCGGCGGCTACGGCAACGTCTTCTTCCTCTCGACCAACGCGATGGGCTCCAACGTCACCGCCGCGTGGCGTGCGCACCGCAAGGGCGCCTACATGGCGAACCCCTGCTACACGCAGATCCACCCGACCTGCATCCCGGTCACCGGCGACCACCAGTCGAAGCTGACCCTGATGTCGGAGTCCCTCCGCAACGACGGCCGCATCTGGGTCCCCAAGAACGCCGAGGACTGCGACAAGGACCCGCGCGACATCCCGGAGGAGGCGCGCGACTACTACCTCGAGCGCATCTACCCGTCGTTCGGCAACCTGGTCCCCCGCGACATCGCCTCCCGTCAGGCGAAGAACATGTGCGACGAGGGTCGCGGCGTCGGACCCCAGGTCAAGGAGGTCCAGCCGGACGGCACCGAGAAGCTGATGCGCCGCGGTGTCTACCTCGACTTCGCCGACGCCATCGAGCGCATGGGCCAGAAGACCGTCGAGACCAAGTACGGCAACCTCTTCGACATGTACGCCCGGATCACCGGTGAGAACCCGTACGAGACGCCGATGCGCATCTACCCGGCCGTCCACTACGTCATGGGTGGCCTGTGGGTGGACTACCACCTGCAGACCAACATCACCGGCCTCTTCTGCTCGGGCGAGGCCAACTTCTCCGACCACGGCGCCAACCGCCTCGGTGCCTCGGCGCTGATGCAGGGTCTGGCCGACGGCTACTTCGTCCTCCCGAACACCATCCGCGAGTACCTCGCCGACGGTCCGTTCGAGAAGATCGACGAGTCGCACCCGGCCGTCGTCGAGGCCAAGGCCGAGGTCGAGGAGCGGATCGCGAAGTTCCTCTCGATCCAGGGTGAGCGCTCCGCGGACTCGTTCCACAAGCAGCTCGGCCAGATCATGTGGGAGTACTGCGGCATGGAGCGCACCGAGGAGGGCCTGAAGACGGCTATCGGCCTGATCCGTGACCTCAAGGCGGAGTTCTGGACCAACCTCAAGGTCCTCGGCACGGCCGACTCCCTCAACCAGAGCCTCGAGAAGGCCGGTCGCACGATCGACTTCATCGAGCTCGGCGAGCTCATGTGCATCGACGCGCTCAACCGTCGCGAGTCGTGCGGTGGCCACTTCCGTGGCGAGTCGCAGACCGAGGACGGCGAGGCGCTGCGTCACGACGACGAGTTCGCCTACGTCGCCGCGTGGGAGTTCGGTGGCGAGAACGCCAACCCGGTCCTCCACAAGGAAGACCTCATCTACACGGCCATCGAGATGAAGCAGCGGAGCTACAAGTGAGCGGCACCATGAACCTGACCCTGAACATCTGGCGGCAGGCCAACGCGACCGCTTCGGGCGCGATGCACCGCTACGAGCTCGAGGGCGTGTCCGAGGACATGTCGTTCCTCGAGATGCTCGACGTGCTCAACGAGAAGCTCAACGCCGAGGGCGAGGAGCCGGTCGCGTTTGACAGCGACTGTCGTGAGGGCATCTGCGGCATGTGTGGCCTGATGATCAACGGCCAGGCCCACGGCCCGGAGGTCACCACCACCTGCCAGCTGCACATGCGCTCCTTCAAGGACGGCGACGAGATCACGGTCGAGCCGTGGCGCGCGGACCCGTTCCCGGTCGTCAAGGACCTGGTCGTGGACCGCTCGGCGTTCGACCGGATGATCCAGAACGGTGGCTTCATCTCGGCCAACACCGGCTCGGCGCCCGACGCCCACGCCGCCCCGGTCGAGAAGAAGCTCGCCGACCTGGCGTTCGACGTCGCGACCTGCATCGGGTGCGGTGCCTGCGTCGCGGCGTGCCCCAACGGCTCCGCGTCGCTCTTCCTCGGTGCCAAGATCACCCACCTGGGCTCGCTGCCGCAGGGCCAGCCGGAGCGCGACACCCGTGTCGTCTCGATGGTCGGCCAGGCCGACGCCGAGGGCTTCGGTGGCTGCACCAACATCGGTGAGTGCGCCGCAGCGTGCCCGAAGGAGATCCCGCTCGACGTGATCTCGCGGCTCAACAAGGACCTTCGCAGCGCGATGGCCAAGGGTTACTGAGCCACACCCGCAGTACGCCGACGGCGCCGCTCCCCACGTGGGCGCGGCGCCGTCGTCGTTTCGCCGAGGTGGGGCTTGTGGCGCGCCGAGGTGGGAGTTGTGGCGAGCCAGGCCACCACAAGGCCCACCTCGCGTGACCACAACTCCCACCTCGCGTGACCACAAGCCACACGTCGGCGTCAGTCGTCGGAGGCCTTCAGCGCCTTCCAGCCCAGGGCGCCCAGGATTGCGGCGACGACCAGGTTGACGACGATCAGCAGCGAGTGCGCGATCCAGTAGCCGTCGGGGCGGTCCTCGCCTGCGGCGTACGCCTCGGAAAGGTTCTTGATGAACATGCTCCAGGTGATGACCATCCACAGGGCGACGCCGAGCAGCAGGACGGCGTGCTTCTTCTCGAACTTCACGGGGCTCCTTGGGTGAGACGTGGACTCAGTCGTGCGGACGGCCGAGCAGGCGCCACGCGAGGGCACCGAGGGCAGCAGCGCCCAGGGCGCCGACGCCGGCCGCAGCAGCGGGCTTGAGGGGTTCCGAGGACGCACGGTGCCAGGCCTGCGGGACACCGACACCCGCGGCGGCGGGAGCCACCACGACCGGCGCATCGGCGGGGCGCTCCCCCACCGGGTCGACACCGGGCTCCGCGGTGTACGCCCAGGACGCGGCGTACAGAACCAGGCGGCTGAAGTAGTTGATCCAGATGAGCAGGATGAGCGCGATCCCGAAGGCCTGGAAGGCCGGCTGCTGGGCGGTCGACTTGAGCAGGTACGTCGAGGCGAGCTTGAGCACCTCGAAGCCCACGGCCCCGAGCAGCGCCCCGCCCAGCAGTGCCTTGCGCGTCAGCGGGGGCCGCGCGAGGAGGAAGAACATCGCCGCGAAGAGCACGGTGTTGGCCGCGATGCCGAGCAGCGGGGTCACCAGGCGGACCAGCCAGCTCAGCTCCTCGCCGAGGCCGACCAGACGCAGCAACTGCGGAGCGGCTGCACCGGCGACGCCGGAGATCGCCACCGAGAGCAGCAGCACCGTGCCGAGGACAGCGAGGGCCGAGAGGTCGCGGAGCTTGCCGCTGATCCAGCTCGGCCGCTCCGAGCCGGTCTCCTCGAACGCCGTCAGCAACGCCGTGCGCAGGCTGGAGAGCCAGCCCAGGCCCGACCACAGGGCCAGCGGGAGACCGATGGACAGGACGGCCGGCGCCGCCTCCTGGAACGTCGAGAGCTGCAGCGCGGTCTCGTTGTCAGGATCGGTCGTGATCAGCCCCGGCAGGACTGACCTGACCGCATCGACGAGGGTCTGCTCGGCATCGAGGCCCGGGGGCAGGAAGCGGGCGACCAGGCCGACGATCGCGAAGCCCAGACCGAGCAGCGGGAAGACGGCGAGGAACGCCGCCAGCGTCACGCCGGCGGCGTACAGGCTGCCGTCGTGCTTGCCGTAGTGCTCGACCGTGCGGATGGCGTGGTCGAGCACGGGCACGCGCTCGCGCGCCTCACGGACGGGCGTCAGGACGCGGTCCTTGAGCGACGGCACGTCAGGCTCCGGCGCGGACCGGTCCGGGGGCGAGCGGCACCGGCTCGAGGGGGAACGAGCGGTCGATGCGCCAGCCCAGGTCGTCGTCGTGGACGTAGAGGTGGAAGTCGTTGACGATGAAGCTGCCGTCGAAGGTCTCCAGCTCGCGGAAGGCCCGGTCCAGGGCCGCGTCGTCGAGGTGGTGCCCGATCGTCACGTGCGGGTGGTACGGGAACTCGGAGTCTCCCTCGAGCGGGCCACGGCGTACGGCGGCGGCGAGCTGCTCGCACTCGGCGATGCCCTCCACCACGTTGACGAAGACGACAGGCGACACGGGACGGAAGGTACCCGTGCTGCGCAGGTGGATGCGGAACGCCGCGAAGCCGGCGGAGGTGTCGGCCAGGTGCTGCTCGATGGCCGTGACGTCCTCGACCTCGGTCGGCGGCACCAGGGTGATGTGCGTCGGGATCTTCGACGCGGTCAGGTCACCGATCGACGTGCGGTACTCCTGGAGCTCGCTCGCCCAGGGCTCGGGGAGCGCGATCGAGACACCGATGGTGGGCATGGGGCCGACCCTACCGAGCGGACGGTGCGACGAAGCCGACGCGCTCGTAGACGTCGCGCAGCGTTGCGGTCGCCACCGCGTTGGCCCGCTCGGCGCCGAGGGCGAGGACCTTGTCGAGCTGCTCGCGGTCATCGAGCAGCTCCAGCGTGCGGGTGCGGAACGGCGTCACGAAGTCGACCGCCACGTCGGCGAGGTCCTTCTTGAAGTCGCCGTAACCGCGACCGGCGTACTGCGCCTCCAGGTCGGGGATCGAGGTGCCGGACAGGGCGGAGTAGATGGTCAGCAGGTTACTCACGCCGGGCTTCTCCGCCTCGTCGAAGCGGACCTCGGCGCCGGAGTCGGTGACGGCCGAGCGGATCTTCTTCGCAGTCACGCCGGGCTCGTCGAGGACGTCGATCAGCCCGGCGGGCGAGGACGAGGACTTCGACATCTTCTTCGTCGGGTCCTGCAGGTCCATGATCTTCGCCGTGGCTGCCGGGATGTGCGGCTCGGGGACCCGGAAGGTCTTCTTGTACCGCGAGTTGAACCGCTGGGCGAGGTCGCGGGTGAGCTCGAGGTGCTGGCGCTGGTCCTCGCCGACCGGCACATAGTGCGGCCGGTAGAGCAGGATGTCGGCCGCCATCAGCATCGGGTAGGTGAAGAGGCCGACGGACGCCGAGCCCTCGCCGCCCTTGGCCGACTTGTCCTTGAACTGGGTCATCCGGCGGGCCTCACCGAAGCCGGTCAGGCACTCCAGCACCCACCCCAGCTGCGCGGACGCCGGCACGTGGCTCTGCACGAAGACGGCCGAGCGCTCCGGGTCGACGCCGCCCGCGAGGAGCTGGGCCACGGCCCGGTAGGTGCGCTCGCGGAGCTTCTTCGGCTCCTGCTCGACGGTGATCGCGTGCTGGTCGGCGACGAAGAAGAACGCCTCGAACTCGTCCTGCAGCTGCGCCCACTGCCGCACCGCACCCAGGTAGTTGCCGAGGTGGATGGTGTCGGACGTCGGCTGGATCCCCGAGAGGACCCGCGGGCGGGCCGTGGAGCCCGGCGTGGCAGCGGAGGACATGGGCTCCATTGTGTCAGGCCACGATCAGGCGGAGGCGTCCCGGCTGCCGACGTGGACCCTGGCCGAGACCAGCAGGAGGGCCAGGCCGACCAGCGCGAGCGCCAGGCCGACCAACGCAGGCGAGCGGTAGCCCCAGCCGGCAGCGATGACGACGCCACCCAGCCAGGCGCCCAGGGCGTTGGCGGTGTTGAGCGCGGCGTGGTTCATCGCGGCGCCGAGCGTCACGGCGCCCTCCGCGACGTCCATCAGCCGCAGCTGCAGGTTGACCACGAGGACGGAGCCGGTGGCGGTCACGAGCAGGGCCACCGGCCAGAGCAGCCAGCCGTGCGGTGCCGCGAACCAGTAGGCGATCATCACCACGGAGGTCGCCACGGACGCCAGGATCATCGCGCGGAAGACGGACCATCCGGCCAGCTCACCGGCCAGTGGCGTGCCGAGCACCATGCCGAGACCCATCGCCAGCACGAAGAGCGGGACGGTCGCCTCTCCGAGACCGCCCACGACCGTCACGGTCTTGGCGATGTAGGAGTAGACCGCGAAGAGACCGCCGAAGCCGACGGCGCCCACCGCCAGGGTCAGCCAGACCTGCAGATTGCCGAAGAACGCCTTCGCCTCCTCGCGACCGCTCGTCTCCCCCGCTGCCTGGTGCGGCACGAAGGCCAGGACGAGCACCACGGTCAGGAGCGCGAGCACGCCCGCGAGCAGGTACGACGCACGCCAGCCGGCGTTCTGCCCCAGCCACGTGGCGGCCGGCACACCGACCAGGTTGGCGACGCTCAGGCCCAGCATCACGCTCGCGACGGCCCGCCCGCGGCGTTCGGGAGCGACCATGCCGGCGGCCACCAGCGAGGCGACGCCGAAGAAGGCGCCGTGCGGCAGGCCGCCGACGAACCTGGCGGCTGCGAGCACGAGGTAGTCCGGCGCCAGCGCGGAGGCGACGTTCGCCGCGGCGTATGCGGCCATGAGGCCGACCAGCATCGCGCGGCGCGGCAGGCGCGCACCGAAGAACGCCAGGATCGGTACGCCGACCACGACGCCCAGCGCGTACGCCGAGATCACCTGTCCCGCGGCGGGGATGCTGACGTCGACGCCACGGGCGATCTCAGGCAGCACACCCATCGTGAGGAACTCGGTGGTGCCGATGGTGAAGCCGCCCATCGCCAGGGCGAGGAGCGCGAGCGCGGTGCCGCGACGGCCGACCGCCCCGGCGCCCGGGGTCTCCGGGGACGGGGCGGTCGACGTGTTCTCGCTCGTGGCAGTCACGTGGTCTCCAACCGGGCCCACCGGACCGTCATTCCGCCCGCCGGGTCACGATCGCGTCACAGGTGCTTGAGCGCCTCAGAGATGCTTGAGCGCCTCACGCCGGCTCAGCGGACTGAGCCCGGGGTGGGCCTCGACGTAGCCGCGGACCCACGCCGGGTCCCAGCGTGCGAGGTCGCGCAGCGCCCAGCCGATCGCCTTGCGCAGGAAGAACTCACCGTCTCCGACGCTCGGCTCGATCACCTCGGCGAGGAGCTGCCGGTCGGTGCGGTCGCGCCGGCCGAGCTGGGAGATGATCGCGAGCCGGCGCACCCAGAAGTCCTCCTCAACGCTCCAGCCCCGGACCAGGTCTGCGGTCGCGGCGGGATGCAGGTCGTGCAGCTCGCGCACCCGCCCGGCGACGCCGTCGACGTGGTCCCACCAGGCGCCGGTGCGCGCGATGTGCTCGACCCACGGCACGAGCGACCAGTCACCCCGCAGCGGTCGCAATGCGAGCAGCTCGCTGGCGGCGTACCTCTCCTCGCGGTGGGTGGCACCGTTCCAGAGGCCGCGCGACGACGCGAGCAGGGCGTCTCCCTCGCGCACCCCGTGCTCGCGCACCAGCGATCGAGTCAGCCGGCGCACCTCCGGCCCGCGCACGCCGAGGAACGGCATCGCGGACTTCATGTAGGCCTGTTGGCCCTGCGCGATCGCCGGATCCGCGGTCGCGCGGAGCCCAGCCCGGATCGCGCCGGCGAGCCCCGACGTGTCCATGCTCAAGCGACCGGGCCGGCCACGGCAGCCGCCTCCCGCGCCGAGGCAGCCCTGAGCCGGCGCCGGGCCAGGTAGCGGTCGAGTGCGAAGAGAGTGAGGTCGAGCCCCAGCTTGCACGCGACCAGGAGCACGACGAGCAGCACCGGTGCGAAGAGGATCAACACGATCAGCACCACGACGTTGAGCGCGTAGAACGGGTAGAGCACCAGGATCCGCGGGTACGGCGGCCACATGCACTGCCACGGGGTGTAGAGACGTCGCTCCTCCCGCCCGAACCAGTAGACCGTCAGGGTGTAGAGGTGGCTGAGGAAGATGCCGAGACCGGCGAAGATCCAGCTTCCCCACGCCAGGGTCGGCGGCTCGGCGAGCCACGGGACCCCCTCGCTGTCCTCGCCCATCGCGACCGCAGCGTTGACCATCCAGAAGACGAAGAAGCCGAGCCCGGCGGCGATCAGCCCGTAGTGCAGCAGGAAGACCATCGCCGTCTGGACCCGCGCGCGCCGGGCCAGGTGGCGGTCCCGCGTCGCGGTCGCGATGCGGACGACCGCGAAGAGACCGAGGACCACGGTCTCCAGCCAGTAGACGACGAAGACGTCGGCGAAGCTCATCCAGCCGCCCAGCACGCCGACCAGCGGCACGAGGTTGCTGACGACCACCAGGCTGATGTTGAAGAGCCGGGCGAGCGGCGCCGGCAGCCGGGCGCCGAGCTCCGCCAGGGCGTGCAGGCCGAGGATCCGCCAGAGGACATTCACGGCGAGCAGTCTGCCGGGAAACCATGCCCGTGCATTGTTTTCCGGCCTCACGTCACCGTTCGGCGCTGGCAAACAGTGCACCAGTGGCGTTTCCCGTCTCTGGCCTGTGGACGGCCCGGATGACGCAGACGCACGGTGGGGACTCACCGACATGAGCACCTTCACTCCACGCCTGCCCTTCTCCCGCCGTGCGGCTCTCGCCGCCGGCATCCGCGTCGTCGAACTCGAGGGGCCGCGGTTTCGTCGCCTCCACACGGGCGTGTACGTCGAGGCCACCGCCCCCGACTCACCCACGCTGCGTGCCCTCGCCGCCCTCGTCCCCTTCCCCGAAGGCACGGTCGTCAGCCACGCGACGGCTGGCCGGCTCTACGGCGTGCCCCTCCCGCCGCTCGCGGGCGAGCACGTGACCGTCTCCCAACGGGAGGCGCGTCGCATGAGGGGCGACATCGCCTGCCATCTGCGAAGGAGCACCGGCGTCCGCCAGGTGCACGGTGTGCGGACGGTCTCGCCGGAGCAGCTCTTCGTCGACCTTTCCACGCAGCTCTCACTGGTCGACCTCGTCATCGTCGGTGACCACCTCGTGCGCCGGAAGCAGTCGACGCTGGCCCGCCTCCGCACCGCTGCCCTCGCCGCACGAGGGCCCGGCGCCCGACTGGCCCGCACGGCGGCTGCCCTCGTCCGTGAGCGGGTCGACTCGCCAATGGAGACAAAGCTCCGGCTCCTTCTGGTCTTCGCCGGCCTCCCGGAGCCTGTCGTCAACATGACCTGGAGCAGTGACGGTGGGCTGACGTTCCGCAGGTTCGACCTGTGCTGGCCCGGCGTTCGCCTCATCTTCGAGTACGACGGCCGTCACCACGTCGAGGTCGTCGACCAGTGGGAGGCCGACCTCAGCCGTCGCGAGGAGATCGACGACGCCGAGTGGAGGATCGTCGTGGTGACGTCGGACGGGGTCCACAAGCACCCCGACCAGACGGTCGCAAAGGCCCACCGCCTCCTGAGGAAGTACGGCCAGCCCGGTACTCCGCGGCGTACGAGCGATGGCTGGCGGGCGCACTTCCCGGGAAGGAACTGACAACGTGACCGCTGGCAAACCGCGCACAGGCGTGGTTTCCCAGCTTGGACGCGCGAATCCATGGCGGCAAACCGCGCACAGGAGCGGTTTCCCGGAAATGCACCGACGCCCGGCCACCCACGTGGGGCGACCGGGCGTCGATCAGCCTCAGAGGGCGGCGAGCGCCTCGTTGAGCGTGGCCGACGGACGCATCACCGCGGAGGTCTTCTCGGCGTCCGGGTAGTAGTAGCCACCGATGTCGGCCGGCTGGCCCTGGACCGCGAGGAGCTCCTCGACGATCTTCGCCTCGTTCTCGCGCAGGCTCTTGGCCAGGGGCGCGAAAGCGGCAGCCAGGTCGGCGTCGGCGGTCTGCGCCGCGAGCTCCTCGGCCCAGTAGAGGGCGACGTAGAAGTGCGAGCCGCGGTTGTCGATCGTGCCCAGCTTGCGACCCGGCGAGCGGTCCTCGTCGAGGAACGTGCCGGTCGCGGCGTCGAGGGTGTCGGCGAGGACCTGGGCACCCGCGGCGCCGGCCTGCTCGGCGTACTTCTCGAACGAGGGGACGAGCGCGAAGAACTCTCCGAGGGAGTCCCAGCGGAGGTAGTTCTCGTTGACGAGCTGCTCGACGTGCTTGGGGGCCGAGCCACCGGCACCGGTCTCGAAGAGGCCGCCGCCCTGGATCAGCGGGACGACGGAGAGCATCTTCGCCGAGGTGCCGAGCTCGAGGATCGGGAAGAGGTCCGTGTTGTAGTCACGGAGCACGTTGCCGGTCACGGAGATCGTGTCCTCGCCCTTGCGCATGCGCTCGAGCGAGTAGGCGCAGGCCAGCGACGGCGCGAGGATCTGGATCTCGAGGCCCTCGGTGTCGTGCTCGGGCAGGTAGGCGTTGACCTTCTTGATGATCTCCGCGTCGTGGGCGCGGGTCTCGTCGAGCCAGAAGATCGCCGGGGTCTGGGACGCGCGGGCGCGGGACACGGCGAGCTTGACCCAGTCGCGGACCGGGATGTCCTTGGTCTGGCAGGCACGCCAGATGTCGCCGGCCTCGACGTCGTGCTCGAGGAGCACCGTGCCGTCGGCACCCAGGACGCGGATCGTGCCGGCCTCGGCGATCTCGAAGGTCTTGTTGTGCGAGCCGTACTCCTCGGCCGCCTGGGCCATCAGACCGACGTTCGGGACGGTGCCGATGGTGGCCGGGTCGAGCGGGCCGTTCTTCTTCACGTCGTCGATGACGGCCTGGTAGACGCCGGCGTACGACGAGTCGGGGATGACGGCGAGCGTGTCGTCCTCGCCGCCGTCGGCGCCCCACAGGCGACCGCCGTTGCGGACCAGGGCCGGCATCGAGGCGTCGACGATGACGTCGGACGGCACGTGCAGGTTCGTGATGCCCTTGTCGGAGTTGGTGTAGGAGAGGCGCGGACCGTTGGCCAGCGCGGCGTCGAAGGCCGCCTTGATCTCCTCACCGTTGGGCAGCGAGGAGAGGCCGCCGAGGATCGAGCCGAGACCGTCGTTGGCGGAGAGGCCCGCCGCGGCGAGCTGCTCGCCGTACTGCGCGAAGACGTCGGCGAAGTAGGCCTTCACGACGTGGCCGAAGACGATCGGGTCGGAGACCTTCATCATCGTCGCCTTGAGGTGGACCGAGAAGAGGACGTCGTCGGCCTTGGCCTTCGCGAGCGCGTTGGCGAGGAAGGCGTCGAGGTGCGCGGCCTCCATCTTCGTGGCGTCGACGATCTCGCCCTCGAGGACCTTGAGGCCCTCGAGCAGGGTGAGGTTCTTGCCCGCAGCGGTCTCGAGGACGATCGAGAGGGTGTCGTCGGCCGCGAGGGTCACGGACTTCTCGTTGGACTTGAAGTCGTGCTCGCCCATCGTGGCGACGTTGGTCTTGGAACCCTCGGTGAAGGGCTTGTTGGTGTGCGGGTGCTTCTTGGCGTAGCTCTTCACCGACAGCGGCGCGCGGCGGTCGGAGTTGCCCTCACGCAGGACGGGGTTGACCGCGGAGCCCTTGACCTTGTCGAACCTGGCCCGGTTCTCCTTCTCCTCGTCGGTCTGCGGGTCCTCGGGGTAGTCCGGGACGGCGTAGCCCTTCTCCTGCAGCTCCTTGATGGCGGCCTTCAGCTGCGGAACGGAGGCGGAGATGTTGGGGAGCTTCACGATGTTGGCGGCAGGGGTCTTGGCCAGCTCGCCGAGCTCGGTGAGCGCGTCGTCGGCCAGGCCGAACTGCGCGAGGATGCGCGCGGCGACCGAGATGTCGCGGGTCTCGATCTCCACGCCAGCCTTGGCGGCGTACGCCTGGACGATCGGGAGGAACGAGTACGTCGCCAGGAGCGGCGCCTCGTCGGTGTGCGTGTAGATGATCTTCTGGTCCGTCACCGGAGGCATCCTCTTTCGCGAGCGTGAATAAGTCTTGACGTCAAGATATCTCAGGTGGGCAACCGGACGCGACCGGGCTCACACCCTGGCCCATCCTGCCCGCTCGACTCCCCCGCGGGAACCCGGGCAGCGCATCAACTCGGCACGACCCGGACGACACGGACATCACGGTGTGCCGACGCGCGTCCAACCGCGGCCGGGTGGCCCTAGCGTCAGCATCACGGGGGACACCACTTTTTCTTCGGGAGGTACTGAATGTCTGCACCCACCTACGGTCCGGCCTCGCGCTGGACGGCCGAGTTCCTCGGCACGCTCGTGCTCGTCCTCGGCGGCTGCGGCACGGCCGTGCTCGCCGGCGAGTACGTCGGAGTTCCCGGCGTCGCGCTCGCCTTCGGCCTGACCGTGGTCGCCGGCGCCTACGCCTTCGGGCACGTTTCGGGCGGCCACTTCAACCCGGCCGTCACGGTCGGCATGGCCACGGCGGGACGACTGCCGTGGACCGAGGTTCCCGGCTACGTGGTCTCACAGGTGCTCGGCGGCACGCTCGGCGCCGGGATCCTCTGGGTGATCGCGTCGGGCAAGGACGGCTTCACCACCGGCGACGGCTTCGCCACCAACGGCTACGGCTCGCACTCCCCCGACGGCTACAGCCTCCTCGCCGTGGCTGTCGTCGAGGTCGTCATGACCGCGATCTTCATCCGGGTCATCCTGGGTGCGAGCGCACGCGCCGCCACCCCGGGCTTCGCGGGCCTCGCGATCGGCCTCACGCTGACCCTGATCCACCTGGTCTCGATCCCGGTCAGCAACACCTCGGTCAACCCGGCCCGGTCGCTGGCGGTCGCCTGGTTCAACATGGACGGCCTGGCCCAGGTCTGGCTCTTCATCGTCGCCCCGATCGTCGGCGGCGTCCTCGGCGCCCTGCTCTACCGCGGCGAGGACGACATCGCCGACGCGATCGGCGACGCAGCCGACAAGGTCGACGACCGCTTCTGACCCAGCCACACCCCCGTCGTACGCCGAAGGGCCCGGCCACCGTGAGGTGACCGGGCCCTTCGTGCGTGCTGGCTCAGGCCAGGTCGAAGCGGTCCAGCTCCATGACCTTGGTCCACGCCGCGACGAAGTCGTTGACGAACTTCGCCTGGGCGTCGTCCTGGGCGTAGACCTCCGCGAGCGCCCGGAGCTCCGAGTTGGAGCCGAAGACCAGGTCGACGGCGGTCGCGGTCTTGACGACCTCACCGGAGACGCGGTCGCGACCCTCGTAGACGTTCTCCTCCGAGGCCGACGGCTTCCACTCCGTGCCCATGTCGAGCAGGTTCGTGAAGAAGTCCGTCGTCAGCGCGCCGACGCGGTCCGTGAAGACGCCGTGGTTGGTGGCGCCGTGGTTGATGCCCAGGCCACGCAGGCCGCCGACGAGGACGGTCATCTCCGGCGGGGTCAGGCAGAGCATGTTGGCCCGGTCGACCAGCAGCACCTCGGCGGGGGTCTTGTCACCCTTGCGGAGGTAGTTGCGGAAGCCGTCGGCGCGCGGCTCGAGGACCTTGAACGACTCGACGTCGGTCTGCTCCTCGGTGGCGTCGGTGCGACCCGCACGGAACGGCACCGTCACGTCGTGGCCGGCCGCCTTGGCAGCCTGCTCCACACCGGCGTTGCCCGCGAGGACGACGAGGTCGGCGATCGAGACCTGCTTGGCGTCGGTGTCGAAGCCGGCCTTGACCTGCTCGAGCACGTCGAGGACCTTGGCGAGCTCGGCCGGGTTGTTGACGTCCCAGCTGCGCTGCGACTCGAGGCGGATGCGACCACCGTTGACGTCACCGCGCTTGTCGGAGTTGCGGAACGACGAGGCAGCGGCCCAGGCGGCCGACACGAGCTGCGCGGCCGAGAGGCCCGCCTCGAGGATCTTCGCCTTGAGCGACGCGGCGTCCGCGTCGTCGATGAGGGCACCCTGCTGGGCCGGGACCGGGTCCTGCCAGATCTGCGCCTCGGCGACCCACGGACCGCGGTAGCGCGAGAGCGGGCCCATGTCGCGGTGGAGCAGCTTGTACCAGGCCTTGGCGAAGGCCAGGCGGAACTCGTCGGGGTTCTGGTGGAACCGGCGCGAGATCTCCTCGTACGTCGGGTCGACGCGGAGCGCGAGGTCCGTGGTCAGCATCTGCGGCTTCTTGCTCGGCTCACCGTGGGCGCCGGGGATGATCGCGTCGGCGTCCGTGGCGGTCCAGATGTGGGCGCCCGACGGCGTCTTGTCGAGCTCGTACTCGAAGCCGAAGAGCATGTCGAAGAAGCCCGTGCCCTTGCCCCACGAGGTGGGGGTCGGGGTCCAGGTGACCTCGAGGCCAGAGGTGATCGTGTCGACACCCTTGCCGGAGTTGAACGAGCTCTTCCAGCCGAAGCCCTGCTCCTCGATCGCGGCACCCTCGGGCTCCACACCGACGAGGTCCGGGTCACCGGCGCCGTGGCCCTTGCCGAAGGAGTGGCCGCCGGCGATCAGCGCGACGGTCTCCTCGTCGTTCATCGCCATGCGGCGGAAGGTCTCACGAATGTCGCGGGCAGCAGCCAGCGGGTCCGGGTTGCCGTTGGGGCCCTCGGGGTTGACGTAGATCAGGCCCATCTGGACCGCACCGAGCGGCTCGGCGAGCTCGCGCTCACCGGCGTAGCGCTCGTCACCGAGCCAGGTGTCCTCGGGACCCCAGAAGACCTCCTCGGCCTCCCAGACGTCCGGGCGACCGAAGGCGAAGCCGAAGGTCTCGAAGCCCATGTCCTCGAGCGCGACGTTGCCGGCGAGGACGAGCAGGTCGGCCCAGGAGATCGCCTGTCCGTACTTCTTCTTGACCGGCCACAGCAGGCGGCGGGCCTTGTCGAGGTTGCCGTTGTCGGGCCACGAGTTGAGCGGGGCGAAGCGCTGGCCGCCGTCGCCGGCGCCACCGCGACCGTCGTAGATGCGGTAGGTGCCCGCGGCGTGCCACGAGAGGCGGATCATCAGGCCGCCGTAGTGACCGAAGTCAGCCGGCCACCAGTCCTGCGAGTCGGTCAGGACGGCCTTGACGTCGGCCTTGAGGCCCTCGACGTCGAGGCCCTCGAGCGCCGCGGAGTAGTCGAAGTCGCCGAGCGGGTTCGACTTGTCGCCGTGCTGGCGAAGCGGCGCGAGGTTGAGCTGGTTGGGCCACCAGTCACGGTTGGAGTGCGGGCGCGAGGTCTTCGGCTGCGGCGAGTCGAGCGCGGGGTTCTCGCTCTCGCTCCCCTGACCGGTCACGCCGCTGTGGTCGATCGGGCAGCCGCCGAGGGGATTGGCGGAGGGGTCGGTCATGGGGAGCAACCTTTCACTACGGGTTTTCAGGAACGGACGGACGAGCAGGCGGGGCAGGTGCCCCAGTAGATGACTTCGGCCTCGTCGATCGCGAAGCCGTGGTCGGACGACGGGTCGAGACAGGGAGCCGCGCCGACGGCGCAGTCGACGTCGGCGATCGCGCCGCACGAGCGGCAGACCGCGTGGTGGTGGTTGTCACCCACGCGCGACTCGTAACGGGCCACGTGGCCGTGCGGCTGGATCCGGCGGACCAGGCCCGCCGCCGTCAGCGCCGCGAGCGAGTCGTAGACGGCCTGGTGCGAGACCTCCGGAAGCCCCCGGCGTACGACGGAGATGACGGTCTCCGTGTCCGCGTGGGGATGGCCGCAGACAGCCTCCATCGTCGCCACCCGCGGGCGGGTGACGCGGAGGTCGGCACCTCGAAGGAGAACCGAGTAGTCGGGGCGCGGGGTCATGGCTTCACCATGGCACCTTTTCTGGAATCATTCAAGATAAGAGTGCGTGTCGCGCAGATGTCTGTTGCACGGACTGGAAATCGGACGCACTCCCTCACGGTCGGGACCGCTGCTAGCGTCGAGCGCATCCGCAGTCCCCTCCCCCGTCCAGGAGTTGTCGTGAGCACCAACCCGACCGTGGCACCGCTCAAGGTGGCCGTCACCGGCGCCGCCGGCCAGATCGGTTACAGCCTTCTCTTCCGTCTCGCCAGCGGCGCCCTCGGCGACCGCCCGATCGAGCTCCGCCTGCTCGAGATCGAGCCCGCCCTCAAGGCTCTCGAGGGCGTTGTCATGGAGCTCGACGACTGCGCCTTCCCGCTGCTGTCCGGCGTCGAGATCGGTGCCGACCCGACGAAGATCTTCGACGGCGTCAACCTCGCCCTCCTCGTCGGCGCGCGCCCGCGCGGTCCCGGCATGGAGCGCGGCGACCTGCTGTCGGCCAACGGCGCGATCTTCACCGCCCAGGGCAAGGCGCTCAACGAGGTCGCCGCCGACGACGTCCGCATCGGCGTCACCGGCAACCCGGCCAACACCAACGCGCTGATCGCGATGACCAACGCCGTCGACATCCCCGACGAGCGCTTCTCCGCGCTCACGCGGCTCGACCACAACCGGGCGATCTCGCAGCTGGCGACGAAGACCGGCGCCTCGGTCAACGACATCACGAAGATGACGATCTGGGGCAACCACTCCGCCACGCAGTACCCCGACCTCTTCCACGCCGAGATCGCCGGCAAGAACGCCGCCGAGGTCGTCGACGACCAGGCCTGGGTCGAGGAGTTCTTCATCCCGACCGTCGCCAAGCGCGGCGCGGCGATCATCGACGCCCGTGGCGCCTCCTCGGCCGCGTCCGCCGCATCGGCCACCTGCAACGCCGCCCGCGACTGGCTCAACGGCACCCCGGAGGGCGACTGGGTCTCGATGGCAGTCGTCTCCGACGGCTCCTACGGCGTCCCCGAGGGCCTCATCTCGTCGTTCCCGGTCACCACCTCCGGGGGCAACTGGGAGATCGTGCAGGGACTGGAGATCTCGGAGTTCTCGCGCGGCCGCATCGACGCCTCCGTCGCCGAACTGGCCGACGAGAAGGCCGCGGTCACCGAGCTCGGCTTGATCTGACCCCTCGTCGAAACCCGGGTTTCTGGTGCGCCGGAACCCGGGTTTCGGCGTCTTCAGCCCCGGATCCTGGTCAGACGGGCTGGTCCGGGATCGTGATCGCCAGGACGATCAGCACGATCCCCACGCTGCCGACCAGCAACGTGTCGAACCGCCGACGTCGTACGCCGAGCATGCCGGCGTCGTCGCCGGGCAGGAGCAGCCGACCGGCCGTGGCGACGAGCAGCGAGCTGCCCAGCCAGGAGACACCGAGCCGCCAGTTGCCGGTCGCGGCGATGCCGATGCCGACCAGGGCGAGCACGAGCACCACGAGGTAGACCGCGCCGCCGATCGTCGAGGGCTGCTTGACGCGCGCGATGTCGCGCAGCGGCGGCAGCGGCCCGCGCACGGCGTCGACGCCGGCCACGACGTCGTCGGGGAGGTCCGCGTCCTCGGGGAGGATCGGCTCGGTGGCGTCCGCCGGATCGGCAACCGCTTCGGTCGCGTCGACCGGCTCGTCGCTCACGTCAGGCCAGCTTGCTCTCAGCGATGCTCACGACATTGGCCAGCAGCATGGCCCGCGTCATCGGGCCGACGCCGCCGGGGTTGGGCGACACCCAGCCTGCGACCTCCCAGACGTCGTCGGCGACGTCGCCTGTGACCTTGCCGTCGACGCGCGAGACGCCCACGTCGAGGACGGCGGCGCCGGGCTTGACCATGTCGGCGGTGATGATGCCGGGGACGCCGGCGGCCGCGACGACGATGTCGGCCTTCCGCACGTGGGCGGCCAGGTCGACGGTGCCGGTGTGGCAGAGGGTGACGGTGGCGTTCTCGCTACGGCGCGTCATGAGCAGGCCCAGCGGGCGGCCGACGGTGACGCCGCGCCCGACGACCACGACCTCCTTGCCGGCGATCTCGACGCCGTGGCGACGCAGGATCTCGACGATGCCGAACGGCGTGCAGGGCAGCGGCGCCTCCTTGCCGAGCACGAGCCAGCCGAGGTTGGTCGGGTGCAGGCCGTCCGCGTCCTTGGAGGGGTCGATCAGGCCGAGCACGCGGTTCTCGTCACGACCGCGCGGAAGCGGGAGCTGCACGATGTAGCCGGTGCACGCCGGGTTCTCGTTGAGCTCGCGGACGGCGTCCTCGATCTCCTCCTGCGAGGCGGTCTCGGGCAGGTCGATGCGGATCGACTCGATGCCGACCTCGGCACAGTCCTTGTGCTTGCCGCCGACGTACCACCGCGAGCCCGGGTCGTCGCCGACCAGGATCGTGCCCAGACCGGGCACGACACCCTGATCGCGGAGGGCGGCGATGCGGGACTTGAGCTCGTCCTTGATCGCGGCGGAGGTGGCGGTGCCGTCAAGCTTCTGTGCAGTCACGCGCGGCAGTCTAGTGGTCACGGCCGCCTCCAGCGAGCCGTCGCTCATCCCGGGCGTGTTGCGACTTACGCATTGCGTACCGCAATCCGCAACAGCACTCGCTCTGGATTTCGATGATGTACGCCGAGGCGCGCGAACTCACAGTCCGCAAGCGCCCAGGCGGCGCGTACTCGCAGATCCCTGCAAGTACGCGCCGCCTCGGCACGGAACCGGTGCAAGTACGCGCCGCCTCGGCGTTCGCTCAGTGGAAGAAGTGGCGCGTACCCGTGAAGTACATCGTCACGCCGTGCTGCTTGCAGAGCTCGATGGTGAGCTCGTCGCGCACGGAGCCGCCGGGCTGGACGATCGCCTTCACGCCGGCCTCGATGAGGATCTGCGGGCCGTCCTCGAAGGGGAAGAAGGCGTCGGAGGCAGCGACCGAGCCCTCAGATCGGTTCACTGCGCGCTCTCCTTCGACCAGCAGGGAGTTGGCACGCTCGACGGCGAGCTTGCAGGAGTCGACGCGGTTGACCTGGCCCATGCCGATGCCGACCGCTCCGCCATCGCGAGCGAGCAGGATCGCGTTGGACTTGGCCGCACGCACCGCCCGCCAGGCGAAGGCGAGGTCGGCCAGGGTCGCCTCGTCGGCAGCCTCGCCGGTGGCCAGCGTCCAGTTGGCCGGGTCGTCGCCCTCAGCCTGGAACTGGTCGACGTGCTGCATGAGCAGGCCGCCGGAGATCGGACGGGTCTCGACGCCACCGGCCGCGAGCGGCTCGGCGACGAGGATCCGGATGTTCTTCTTGCCCTGGAGGATCTCGACCGCACCCTCGGCGTACGACGGGGCGACGATGACCTCGGTGAAGACCTCGGCGACCTGCTTCGCCATCTCGACGGAGACCTCGGTGTTGGTGGCGATCACGCCGCCGAAGGCCGAGACCGGGTCGCACTCGTGGGCACGTCGGTGCGCCTCGGCGACGTCCGCGCCGACGGCGACGCCACACGGGTTGGCGTGCTTGATGATCGCCACCGTCGGCTGATCGCCATGGTCGTACGCCGCGCGGCGGGCCGCGTCGGTGTCGACGTAGTTGTTGTACGACATCTCCTTGCCGTGCAGCTGCTCCGCACCCGCGAGGCCCGCGGAGCCGAAGCCCGAGCGGTAGAGCGCCGCCGGCTGGTGCGGGTTCTCGCCGTAGCGGAGCACCGCCGACTTGTCCCAGGTCGCGCCGATCCAGGCGGGGAAGCCGGTGCCCTCGGAGGAGTCGGTGACGACGTTGCCCATCCAGGACGCGACCTGGACGTCGTAGGTGCCCGTGTGGACGAACGCCTTCGTCGCCAGGACCTTGCGCTCCTCGTAGCTGAATCCGTCGCCCTGCGCGGCGGCGAGCGCCGCGGCGTAGTCGGCACCGTCGGTGACGATCGCGATGTTGGCGTGGTTCTTTGCCGCGGCGCGGACCATCGTGGGACCGCCGATGTCGATCTTCTCGATGCAGTCCTGGATGCCAGCGCCGGACGCGACGGTGTCGGCGAACGGGTAGAGGTTCACCACGACCATGTCGAAGGCCTCGATGCCCATCTCGGCGAGCTGCGCGACGTGGTCGTCGAGGCGGCGGTCGGCGAGGATGCCGGCGTGGACGCGCGGGTGCAGCGTCTTCACGCGGCCATCGAGGCACTCCTGGAAGCCGGTGAGGTCCTCGACCTTGGTGACCGGCAGGCCGAGCGACTCGATGAGCGCGGCGGAGCCACCGGTGGAGACCAGCTCGACGCCCGCCTCCGCCAGGCCGCGGACGAGCTCCTCGAGCCCGGTCTTGTCGAAGACCGAGACGAGCGCGCGCTTGATCTTGACCTTGTCGGGGGTCTCGACCTTGCTGAAGTCGATGGAGGAGCTCACAGTCCGAACCGGACCTTCCTGTCGGTGATGCGGAAACCTTCACGGGCCAGCCGGCCCACGTTGTCGACGAGCATCTGCCGCTCGGCGACCTTGATGCGCTCGTGGAGCGCGGAGACGTCGTCGTCGTCCTCGACCGGGACGACGGTCTGGGCGACGATCGGGCCTGTGTCGACACCTGCGTCGACGACGAAGAGCGTCGCGCCGGTGACCTTCACGCCGTACGCGAGGGCGTCGCCGGGGCCGTTGACGCCGGGGAACGACGGGCACAGCGCCGGGTGGGTGTTGACGACCCTGCCCTCGAAGCGCTCGAGGAAGTGCGGGCCGACGAGCTTCATGAAGCCGGCGAGCACCACGAGGTCGGGCTCGAAGGCGTCGACCTTGTCCGCAAGCGCCTTGTCCCAGGCCTCGCGGGAGGAGAAGTCCTTCAGGCTCGCGACGAAGGTCGGCACGTTGCTGCGGTCGGCACGCGCCAGCCCTTCGATGCCCTCGCGGTCGGCACCGACAGCGACGATGCGGGCGCCGTACGCCGGGTCGACGGCCGCGTCGAGCAGTGCCTGGAGGTTGGTGCCCGAGCCGGAGACCAGGACGACGACGCGCGCAGGGGCGCCGGTGACGGCGTCGGGAACGGGCGGCGGAGTGGACACGAGTGCGGAGTTTATCCGCGCTCGGGCCCCTCCTCTGCCTCCGTCTCGGTTGCCCCCTTGCGGCGCAGCAGCCGGCCGAGCAGAGGCACGGTCGGCTCGCCCCCTCCAGAGGTCTCCGCACCCGCCGAC
>NZ_DATIHB010000137.1:0-9649 GCF_035481145.1 Nocardioides sp.
GGCTTGTGGTCACGCGAAGTGGGGCTTGTGGTCATCCCCACCCGGCCCACCCGGCCGACCCGGCCGACCCGGCCGAGCTGGCCCGCACCGACGCGTGGGACGCGGTCACGCGGACCCGCAGACCCGAGCGGCCGGGCGTACGCGATCTCCTTGCTGCGCGGGCTTCCGAGGTCGTGGAGCTCTCCGGCACCCAGGCCGGCGAGGTGGGCCCGGCGCTCCTGCTGGCCCTGGCCCGCTTCGGCGGTCAGCCGTGCGTGGTCGTCGGCCAGGACCGTGCGGCCGAGGCGGCGGGCCACAAGCTCGGACCGGCGGCGCTGCGGGTCGCCCGGCGCGGCTTCGCCCTCGCGGCCGAGCTCCGGATCCCCGTGCTGACCGTGATCGACACCCGTGGCGGCGAGCTCTCGGCCGCCGCCGAGGAGGGGGCCATCGCGGGCGAGATCGCGCGCTGCCTCGCCGACCTGGTCAGCTGCAGTGCCCCGACGCTGAGCCTGATGCTGGGTGAGGGCAACGGCGGCGCGGCGCTCGCCTTCCTCCCTGCCGACCGGGTGGTCGCGGCCCAGCACGGCTGGCTCGCACCCCTTCCGCCCGAGGGCGCATCCGCGATCGTCCACCGGGACACCGACCACGCCCCCGCGATGGCCCAGGCCCAGCAGATCCTCGCCACGGGCCTGGCTGAGCGCGGCGTGGTCGACATCGTCGTGCCGGAGGAGTCCGACGCAGCGGAGGAACGCGAGACGTTCCTGGAGCGGCTCGGCGCGGTGCTGACCACCGAGCTGGCCGGCCTCCACGAGCGCGGCGCCGGCACTGCCGCCGAGCGCGCCGCGCGCTATGCGTTCTGACGCGTCGAAACTTCCGACCAGGAAAGTCGTGCTCGCGAGTTACCGGGGCTGATCGGCGGGTACGAAGCCGTCGGCATCAGCCACCCGGACCTCGCGGCGGGCTCCGGCCCGCGTCACGCACCGCGTCGCGGCCCACCGCAGGCTCCGGTGACGGTCCCGACCCTGAACCGGCACGGGACCGCCGCCGGATCCGCCCCTCGGAGACGCCGGCCCCAGCACCACCGGGGCCGGCGTCCGGCATCCTCGGGCCGGCCCGTCGGCTCCGCCTCAGAGACCGAGCCCCGCAGGGTCCTCCGAGAACGCCGCGATCATCGCGAGGAACTGCGACGCCTTCTCCCCGTCGATGAACCGGTGGTCGACCGAGAGCGAGAAGGTCACCACGTCACGGATCGCGATCGCCTCGCTGCCGTCCTTGGTCGTGATCACCCACGGCTTGCGGCGGATCGCGCCGACGGCGAGGATCGCCGACTCTCCGGGGTTGATGATCGGGGTGCCGGAGTCGACCTTGAGCACCCCGATGTTGGTGATCGTGAAGGTGCCGCCGGCCTGGTCGGCCGGCTGGCTCTTGCCGGCCCGGGCGGTCGCGGTCAGCTCCTCCACCGCGCGCGCGAGCTCCGGGCCGGAGAGGTCACCTGCGTCCTTGATGTTGGGCACGATCAGCCCGCGCGGGGTCGCCGCGGCGATGCCGAGGTTGACGTAGCGCCGGAAGGTCACGGCCTCGCCGTCCCAGCGCGCGTTGAGCTCGGGGAACTCCCGCAGCGCGAGGATGCAGGCCCGGGCCATCAGGGTCAGCGCAGTGAGGCGGGTGCCCTCGTAGCGAGGGTCCGTGCGCAGCTCGCGGACCAGGTCGACCGCGTGGGTCGTGTCGATCTCGACGGTCAGCGTCACGTGCGGAGCGGAGTACGCCGACTCCACCATCGCCGCCGCCATCATCTTGCGGACGCCCTTGACCGGCTCGCGGTACTCCCGGTCGCGAAGCTCCGGCATGGCGGGGGCTGCGGCCGGGGCGGTGGCTGCAGCGGAGGCTCCGCCGGCGTACGCCGTCAGGTCGGCCATGGTGACCACGCCGTCGGGACGCGAGGACGACACCTGATTGAGGTCGACGCCGAGCTCGCGGGCGCGCAGCCGCACGGGTGGCGCGGCGAGGGCACGGGCCGGAGCCGCGACCGGCGCCGGAGCGGGACGCGCGGGGGCGAGGGCGTTGGCGTGGGCACCGGAACGTCGCCGGCGGCGCGAGACCGTCTCACGCGGCCCGTAGCCGACGAGGGTGGCCGGACCCGTCTCGTCGCCGCCACCCGGACTCGCGGCGCGGCGCTCTCCACTGCGCTCCTCAGCGGCCTGCCCACTCCCCTGCTCTGCCGCGGACCCGTCACCCACGCGGACGAGCGGAGTGCCCACGGTGACGGTCTGGCCGACCTCGACGAGCAGCGCCTCCACCGTGCCCGCGAACGGCGAGGGGAGCTCGACGACCGACTTCGCCGTCTCGATCTCGAGCAGCACCTGGTTGACCGCGACCGTGTCGCCCGCCTGGACGTGCCAGGCGTGGATCTCCGCCTCGGTCAGGCCTTCGCCGACGTCGGGGAGCCGGTAGTCGGCCATCAGAAGTCCACCGCGCGGTCGGAGGCGTCGAGCACCCGGTCGACGGTCGGCAGCCACTCGTGCTCGACGCGCGACGGCGGGTAGGGGGTGTCGTAGCCACACACCCGCAGCACGGGAGCCTCGAGCGAGTGGAAGCAGTGCTCGGTCACCGCTGCTGCCACCTCGGCCCCCACACCGAAGGACCGGTGTGCCTCGTGGACGACGACGGCGCGGCCGGTGCGGCGTACGGACTCGACGACCGGGCCCAGGTCGAGCGGGGAGAGGGTGCGCAGGTCGATGACCTCGAGGGACCTCCCCTCCTCCGCGGCATGCTCGGCCGCTGCCAGGCAGGTCTGCACCGTCGGGCCGTAGCCGACGAGCGTGACATCCGCGCCCGGGCGGACCACCCGCGACTGGAACAGCGGAGCGGGCGACAGCGCGGGATCGATCTCCGCCTTCATCGAGTGGTAGAGCCGCTTGGGCTCGAGGAAGATCACGGGGTCGTCGTGGGCGATCGCCTGCTGCAGCATCCAGTAGCCGTCGACGGGGTTGGAGCAGGTGACCACCTTGAGGCCCGGGGTGTGCGCGAACTGCGCCTCCGGGCTCTCGCTGTGGTGCTCAACGGCGCCGATGCCACCGCCGTACGGGATCCGGATCACGACCGGCAGCGTGCGCCGCCCGCCCATGCGCGTGTGGAGCTTGGCGAGCTGGCAGACGATCTGGTCGTACGCCGGGTAGACGAAGCCGTCGAACTGGATCTCCACGACCGGGCGGTAGCCACGCAGAGCCAGGCCGATGGCGGTGCCGACGATGCCCGCCTCGGCCAGCGGGGTGTCGAGGACGCGGTTCTCGCCGAAGTCCTTCTGCAGGCCCTCCGTGATCCGGAAGACGCCGCCGAGGCGGCCGATGTCCTCACCGAGCAGGACCACCTTGTCGTCGCCCTCCATCGCCCGGCGCAGGCCCGCGTTGAGCGCCTTGGCCAGGGTGAGCGCGCTCATCGGACGACCTCCGTCGCAGCCGCGGCGTCGTCAGCGAGCAGCTCCTCCAGCTCGGCGCGCTGTGCGGCGAGCGTCGGCGGCATCTCGACGTAGGCGTCGTCGAAGGGCAGCAGCGGTGACGGGTCGGGCAAGGCCTTGCACCGCGCCCGGACGTCGGCTCCGAGCTCGTCCGCCTCGACCTCGAGCGCCGCGAACCACGCGTCGTCGGCGAGCCCCTCGGCGCGGAGGTGCGCCGCCAGCCGTGCGATGGGGTCGCGCCCGCGCCACACCTCGAGCTCGTCGTCGCTGCGGTAGCGGGTCGGGTCATCGGTCGTCGTGTGGGCACCCATCCGGTAGGTCACGGCCTCGACGAGCACCGGGCCCTGTCCCGAGCGCGCGTGCTCGAGCGCGCGGCGTACGACGGCGTACGTCGCCAGGACGTCGTTGCCGTCGACGCGGTAGCCGGGGAAGCCGAAGCCGCTGGCGCGCTGCACGAGGGGCACCCGCGACTGCCGGCTCTGGGGCTCGGAGATCGCCCAGTGGTTGTTCTCGAGGAGGAAGACCACGGGGACGTGGTAGGACGCAGCGAAGACGAAGGCCTCGTTGACGTCGCCCTGTGAGGTCGCTCCGTCGCCGAAGGTGACGAGCACCGCGGTGTCGCGGGCCGCATCGCCCGTGCCGACGTCGCCGTCGTGCGCGACACCGAGCGCGTAGCCGACGGCGTGGAGGGTCTGCGCTCCGATGACGATCGTGACGGGCTCATAGCCCTTCTCGACCGGGTCCCAACCGACGTGGCCGATGCCGCGGAAGACGCCCAGCAGCGCGACGGGATCGATGTCGCGGCACCACGCGATGCCGTGGTCGCGGTAGGTCGGGAAGACGTGGTCCTGTGGCGCGAGTGCCCGACCGGCGCCGACCTGGGCGGCCTCCTGGCCCAGGCACGGCGGCCACAGGCCGAGCTCGCCGTGGCGCTGGAGCGCGGTCGCCTCGACGTCGAAGCGGCGCACGAGCGTGAGGTCGCGCAGGAGTGCCTTGAGGACGCCTGTCTCGTCGCCGTGAGCGGCGAGGAGTGCCGCGTCGGGCTCGAAGGCGAACTCGGGATGCGGCACCCGGTCGCCGTCGGGGGTGAGGAGCTGGATCAGATCAGACACGTCGACTCCCTTGTCTGCCGTGGCGGGGTCACCGCCGCGGGCGGTCGCGGCCCGACGGTGTGGGTCGGGTCACAGTTCAAACGTACCCATCTCGCGTCCCCCCGCGCAGGAAGACGCACGTCGCAGTTCGCCCGATTCAGGTGGTCCAGACCTTTGCGTGGCAATTGCAAGTGAGGCGTAGCAGACATTCCGGACCGTCGTTGGGCCTCTGTTGACGAGCGACCCCGCACACCACCCACGTGCCGGGTCCGCGACGCAAGCCCACGGGGGAGAAAATGAAGAACCTGACTCGAAGCACGTCCGCGCGCGCCCAGGCGAGCCTCGCGCTGCGCACCTTCCTGGCCGCGGGCGTCGCCCTGCTGGCAGTGCCCACGCTGGCGCTCGCCCCGGCGTACGCCGTCGAGGGGGACCCCGACACGACCGCAGCCACCTCCACGGAGGCTGCCGCGCCGGAGCAGCCGGCCAGCGAGTCGGGCAGCGAGTCGGGCGAGACCCCACCGGCCCCGGAGGCCCCCGGCACCGGGGGCAGCGGCGAGCCCGACACCGACACCACTCCGAGTGAGACTCCTTCCGGCACCGCCGAGGAGCCGGAAGACGCGCCCGCCGGCGACAGCACCGCCCCCGGCAGTGGCAGCACCACCAAGGGCAAGACCGGTTCGACGACCTCCGCGAAGGAGGTGCCGACGGCCACGGCTGAGCCCGCTCCCGCGCCGAGCTGCAAGGTCACCTCGTTCACGCAGAACACGCGCGAGGACGCGTCCGGTGACTGGATCGGCGGCAACCTCAATGCGATCAAGGGCAACTACGCCGAAGGCGACTACGTCCCGCAGAAGGTCGAGCTGAGCGGCCTGGCGCCCGGCACCTACACGCTGGACTTCAAGTTCCAGCGGATGAAGGGCAACCTCTACGCCTACGACTTCGTGAACAACCTGCGCATCGAGAACAGCGCCGGTGCCACCACGACCTGGGCCAGCACCACGGACCCGACCGACTTCGACGGTCCGGCCACGGTCGCGGAGCCTCAGACCGGCACCTACGACGTCTACGTCACGATCTCCTTCACCATCACCGACGTCGCCGACACCACGGCGACCCTGCGGTGGGACGGCCACATCGCGGCCGAGCTCGACTACGGCCCGAACTCTGCTGCGGGCACGATCAACGGCTCGCCGTACCACTTCGGCCTGATCAGCACCGACGGCCCCTACGGCTGCAACGCGGGCAACATGGCCAACCAGCTGGCCGCCGACGCCGTCGACGCTGCCTCGATCACGATCATCAAGAACGCCTCGCCGAACAGCGCCGAGGACTTCGACTTCACCATCACCGCCGCCAACAACCTGTCGGCGAACCCGACCCTCGACGACGACTCCGGCGTGGCGGGCGAGGATGCCGAGTTCGGCGAGTCGATCACCTACCTGGTCCCCCCGGGCACGGTGACGGTCACCGAGACCCCCACCGCCGGCTGGGACCTCACGGGTCTGGCCTGCGTCAAGGCGGGCTCGCCCGTCGGCACTGTCTCGGGGACGGGCGTCAGCCTCAACCTCGCCGACAACGACCTGGTCACCTGCACCTTCACCAACAGCCGTACGTCGACGCTCACCGTCGACAAGGTGTGGGTGATCAACGGTGCCTCGCCGATCGCGGAGGGCTCCGAGCCGGCCCACCTGGGCCTGGGCGCGACCCTGCTGCTCGACGATGCGGCGAGTGTGTGGGGCCAGTCCTACGACGACTACCTGCAGGACACCTCGGTCGCCATCGACGAGCAGGTCACCTTCGGCAACCCGCTCTGCACCTGGGCCGACCCGGCCGCGCCGTTCGGCACCGTCGACGAGCTCGACGACGCCCCACTCGCGGAGACCGTCTCCCTCGGCGGCGGCGCGAACCACTTCACCGTCACCAACCGGGTCACCTGCCGCTCCGAGCTCACGCTGAACAAGAAGGTGCTCAACGGCCCGACCGCCGCGAGCGCCTGGACGCTGAGCGCCACCCCGACCGGTAGCGGCACCCCCTTCGCCTCGGGCAGCAGCGGCGTGCAGCACACGGTCACCGCGTCCACGCCGTACGTGCTGGGCGAGGACGACGCCGACCCGCGCTACGACCAGTACGGCGACTGGACCTGTAGCGAGTTCGGCACCGTCAGCACCGTCGACGGCGACCAGCAGGTCAGCGTGGCGGCGGGTCGCTCCGTCGCCTGCACGGTCACCAACGCCACCGGTGCGCTGGTCCTGAAGAAGGTCGTGCAGAACACCAACGGCGGCGACGCGACGCCCGGCGACTTCACCCTGGTCGCCGACCCCGACACCGACGGCGCCGACGACCTCACGACTCCCGGCTCTGCCGAGGGCACGACGTTCTACGTCAACCCGGGCGAGAGCTTCGCCCTCTCCGAGACCGGCGGCCCCTCGGGCTACCAGCTCTCGAGCCTGGCCTGCTCCAACGGCCAGACCACGGAGGTCAGCGTCGGTGCCGGCGAGACCGTCACCTGCACGTTCACCAACACCTCACAGCCGGGATCGCTGACCCTGGCCAAGGTCGTGGACGACAACGGCACGGGCCAGCACACCGACGAGAAGAGCTGGACGCTCACCGCCTCGCACCTCACGAACGCGCAGGCAGCCGACATCAGCGGTGACGGATACGCGACCGGTGCCACCACCGCCGGCGTGTACCAGCTCTCCGAGGAGGGCCCGGACACGCACACCGCCGGCGACTGGACGTGTGAGCTGCCCGACGGGACCGACGTCGCGGTCGACCAGCTCACCGCGACGGTCGCGATCGACCTCGACCAGGACGTCACTTGCACGATCGTCAACACGGCGAAGAAGTCGACGCTCACCCTGGTCAAGGAGGTCGACCCGCTCGACACGAAGGACGAGACCGACGCCGAGGAGTTCGCCCTGACCGCGACCCCCGCCGCGTCGATCACCGGCCAGGACCCGGTCGAGGGTGACGGCACCGCGACCGGCACGGTGAAGGTGGGCACGTACACGCTCAGCGAGTCGGGCCCGGCGACGTACCAGCCCGACGCGCGTGGCTGGCGCTGCCTGGACGGCGACGACGCGGTCGTGCCGGTCAACGACGCCGACGAGATCACCGTCGCCCTCGCCACCGACGTCACCTGCACGATCGAGAACGAAGCGATCGCGAGCAAGTGGACGGTCACCAAGTCCGCCGACCGTCCCAACGGCGCCACCGTGCTGCCGGGCGCCGAGATCGACTACACGATCACGCTGACCAAGGTCGGTGACGGCGTGGACGTCCACGACATCGTCGTCGAGGACACCCTCACCGGCGTCGAGGACGCCTGGGTCAGCGGCCTGCCGGCCGAGGCGACGCTCGAGGACGGCGTCATCACGTGGAACGCGCCCGTGCTCGGCTCCGAGCCGCTCACC
This sequence comes from Nocardioides sp., assembly GCF_035481145.1. Lineage (GTDB taxonomy): Bacteria > Actinomycetota > Actinomycetes > Propionibacteriales > Nocardioidaceae > Nocardioides. The sequence continues at coordinate 7,941 of NZ_DATIHB010000137.1, forward strand.
CTGGAGTACACCGTCACCGTCGGTGAGGACGCCTGGAACGCCACGATCGCCAACCACGTGACGCCCGGCCCCGTGCCGTGCGTCAACGAGGGTGACGTCGACTGCGATGACACCGTCCACTACACGCCGCACTACACGCTCGACAAGGCCGTGAAGCACCTCGCCTCCCCCGGCGACGGTGACGACCTGGTCGAGCCGGGCGAGCGCCTGAAGTACACGCTGACCGTCCACAACGACACCGAGCACGCCCTCGTGGACACGGTCATCGTCGATCAGGCCGCGGATGTCTTCGACGACGCGACGATGGTCTCCAACGCCTCCGAGCTGGAGGCCGAGGGCCTGGTCTTCGACGACACCGAGGGAGCGGAGACGCTGACCTGGTCGATCGAGGAGCTGGCACCCGGCGCCACCGTGACCGCGACGTACGTCGTCCAGGTCGCGCCCGGCACGTGGGGCGAGACGCTCCGCAACGTCGCCCTGCCGGACCCGGAGACCGGAGGTGAGTGCATCGCCGAGGACGAGTGCACCACCGAGACCACGGTTCCCGAGGTCACGACGATGCTCGTCGAGAAGCGCGACATGGAGACCGACGAGGTCCTCGCCGGTGCGACGTTCGAGCTCTTCCTCGACGCCGACAACGAGCGCGACGAGAACGGTGCATGCACCTACCCGGCGAGCCCGTCCGTCGGCGAGGGCGACGTGTCGCTGGGTTCGGCGACCACGCTCGAGGCGGGTCAGGTCATGTTCGCCGACCTCCAGCCCGGGTGCTACCTCCTGGAGGAGACCAAGGCACCGACCGGCTACGACCTCGCGCCCGTCCCCGTGATGGGTGTGGAGATCGACGAGGACAACTTCGTCGGCGGCGGCGTGATGGCTGCGATCGTCGTGAGCGACTTCGCTCAGGGCCAGATCACCCAGGTGACCAAGGAGCAGTTCGAGCTGATCGACGGCGAGTGGGTCGAGAGCGACGGGGTGGTGAGCTACGGCGACCACGTCCGCTACGTGATGAAGTTCGACGCCACCGGTCCGAAGGACTTCCACGACGTGAAGGTCACCGACCACGTCCCCGGCTTCAACCTCCTGGACGTCACCTCGACGCTCAAGGGTGTCGTGGTCCCGGGCAGCCCGGAGTGCGTGGGTGCCCTGTCCTGCACCACCTCGGTCGGCCTGCTCGACCAGCTGGTGACGTGGGACTTCGGGGACCTCGAGCCGGCCGTCGGCGAGACGCTCCACGGCGTCGCGGTGATGGAAGTGGTCTTCCCCGAGCTTCCCGAGGTGCGGATCCCGCTTCCGGGCCTGTCGGTCTCCGACACCCTGTGGAACGTCGCCCACCTCCACTGGAACGAGGCGACGCTCGACCTCACCGAGGTGATCGACGGCGTCATCGGAGGCGGTGGCGCCGGCGCCCGGGTCCCCTCGCTCGCGACGCTCGACCTGCCGCTCCTCGGTCGCTCCCTGGAGACCAACGCAGTCACGGTCACGGCGACCGAGACGACGCCGCGTCTTCCGGGTGGCGATGGCAGCGACCCGGGGACCACTGACGGCGGGGGCAAGACCCCGGGCAACGGGGCCGAGGACGGCGCACTGCCGCAGACCGGCGCTCCGGCGGGCCTGGCGCTGATCGGCTTCGTCGCAGTGGGTCTCCTCGCGGTGGGCCTGGGCCTGGCCCGGCGCAAGCAGCAGGACTGACCAGCACGGCACCACGGCCC
>NZ_DATIHB010000138.1:0-47038 GCF_035481145.1 Nocardioides sp.
GCGGCGGGCCGCCGTCCGCGGTCGCGACCGTCGACCAGCTGCAGACGCGCATCGACAAGCTCCGCGAGTGGGCGATCAGCGGCCGCTGACCTTCCTCGTGTGGAGCGTCGTGGATCAGGCCGGCTCGCGCAGGCGTGCGCCGGGGCCCGGCTGGGGGACCACGTCGCGCACGGCGTCGAACTCGTGCCCCTCGGTGCAGGCGAACCGCGTGTGCACCTCGGCGCCGCAGTCGCGGTGGACGAACTCGACCGGCGGGCCCTCCGGGTCGGCGAGGTAGCGGTTGCCCCACTCCGCGATCGCTACCAGGACCGGATAGAGATCAAGGCCCTTGGGCGTGAGGCGGTACTCGTGGCGCGGCCGCTGGCCGGTGACCTGGTAGGGCACCTTCTCCAGGACGCCCTGCTCGACCAGCAGGCGGAGCCGGTCGGTGAGGACCTGCCGGGGGATCGCGGTGCGCTCCCGCATGTCCTCGAAGCGGCGTACGCCGTTGAAGACCTCGCGGGCGACGACGAAGGTCCAGCGCTCACCGAGGACGGCCATGGCCCGACCGACGGTGCAGTTCTCGGCGCTGTAGGCCATGGCGCTGGGCCGCTCGCTGGTGGTCATGGTCACATGCTAGGTCTCGTTGACAGACTCAGCAACGCGCAGGATGCTGGATCCATGAACGAGACCCAGCAGGAGCAGAGCTTCCCCCGCGAATGGCGCACGCATGAGTGGACGCCGCCCTCATGGGTCGACCCCACCCCACTCGCCGGGCTGGACGGGCTCGGGCAGCTGCACGCCCTGACCCGCGGTGAGATGCCGCCTCCGCCGGTGATGTCGCTGGTCGGGATGACCAGCTTCGAGGCCGAGTTCGGCAAGGTCGTTGTCGAGATGCCGGCGGCGGAGTTCCACTACAACCCATTGGGCAGCGTCCACGGTGGGGTGATCTCCACGCTGCTCGACACCGCTGCGGGATGCTCGGTGCACTCCACGCTCGCGGTGGGGGAGATGTACACCTCGCTCGACCTGACGGTGAAGTTCCTGCGGCCGGTCACCGTGGCCTCCGGCCTGCTCCGCTGCGAGGGCACCGTGATCCAGCGCGGCCGGCGTACGGCGCTCGCCGAGGCCCAGCTCTTCGACGAGGCGGGCAAGCTGCTCGCGCACGCCACGTCGAGCTGCATGATCTTCAGCTGACCCCACGAACGACGAACGCCGCCGCCCGGAGCCCGGGAGGCGGCGTTCGTGCGTCGTACCGGGTCAGAGGACCTTGGAGAGGAACGCCTGCGTGCGCTCGTGCTGCGGGTTGCCGAGCACCTCGTGCGGGTCGCCCTCCTCGACGATGACTCCGCCATCCATGAAGACCAGCTTGTCGCCGACCTCGCGGGCGAAGCCCATCTCGTGGGTCACGACCATCATCGTCATGCCTTCCGAGGCGAGGTCCTTCATGACCGCGAGGACGTCGCCGACGAGCTCGGGGTCGAGCGCCGAGGTGGGCTCGTCGAAGAGCATCAGGTCGGGGTCCATCGACAGCGCACGGGCGATCGCCACGCGCTGCTGCTGGCCGCCGGAGAGGTGGGCCGGGTAGGCACCCTCCTTCTCGGCGAGGCCGACCCGGGCGAGGTTGTGGCGGGCGATCTGCACGGCCTCGGCAGTGCTCCTCTTCTTCACGCGCTTCTGGGCGATCGTGAGGTTCTTCAGCACGCTCATGTGCGGGAAGAGGTTGAACTGCTGGAAGACCATGCCCATGCGGCTGCGCATCGCGTCGAGATCGGTCTCGGGGTCGGTGATGTCGACGCCTTCCACCAGGATCCGGCCGGAGGTCGGCTCCTCGAGGCGGTTGACGCACCGGAGCAGGGTCGACTTGCCCGAGCCGGAGGGCCCGATCACGCAGACGACCTGGCCGTTGTCGACGTGGAAGTCGATGCCCTCGAGGACCTCGTTGTCGCCGTAGCACTTGTGGAGGTCGCGGACCTCGATCGCCGGTGCTGTCGGCTGGTTGACGGTCGTGGTCATCGTGCTGCCCTCATCTGTCGTCGCTCGAGCCACGCCACCAGCTGGGTGAGCGGCAGCGTGATGATCAGGTACATGACGGCGGCCATGGTCAGTGTGGTCGCGTTGCCCGAGAACTCGCCCGACATGAAGTCGCGACCCACGGACGTCAGCTCACGCTGGCCGACGCCGACGCCGATCACGAAGAGCAGTGCCGTGTCCTTGATCAGAAGCACGAATTCGTTGGTGAGGGGCGGGATGACGATCCGGAAAGCCTGGGGCAGGACCACTGAGATCGTCGTCCAGAACGAGCTCATGCCGAGGCTGCGCGACGCCTCCTCCTGGCCCTTGGGGACAGCCTGGATGCCCGCGCGAAGCGTCTCGGCCATGTACGCACCCGCGACCATGATCAACGCGAGTAGACCGGCGCCGACCAGGCCGCCGGGCGGGGTCCACTGAAAGGCGATCGGGACGGCGAAGGCCATCGCGAGGATCACGATCAGTGCCGGCAGCCCGCGGAAGAACTCGATGTAGGCGGTGGCCACCCACCGATACAGCAGGATCGGCGAGAGCTTCATGAGAGCAAGGACCAGCGCCAGGGCGAGGCCGCCCGAGAACGCGATCGCGGTGTACATCAGCGTGTTCACGACGCCGATGAAGACCATGTCCTTCCACGCCCCCGCGACGACGTCGGGGTTGAAGAAGTAGTCGCCCACGGTCGCCCAGTCGCCAGCGAGCGCGACGACGATCACGAGCGCGATGAGAACCGCATACAGGCCAAGATGGATGAGCCGGGACCGGGTGGAGCGCTTCATGCGGACCACCCGGCCTGGCGGAGACTCTGCACCATCACTTGACGGCGAAGTACTTGTCGTACAGCTCGTCGTAGGCGCCGTCGTCGCGCATCTCCTCGAGCGCGCCGTTGACATCCTCGACCAAGGCGGTATTGCCCTTCTTCATCGCGAGGCCGTACTCCTCTTCAGTGGAGTACTCCTCGACGATCTCGTAGCCGCCGGCCTTCACGTGGTCGAGGTTGACAGGAAGGTCCTGGAGAAGAGCATCGACCTGACCGGCCTTGATGGCTGCGAACATCTCCGCATCGCTCGGGAAGGTGATGAGCTCCGCGCCCTTGGCGTTCTCCTCGGCGTAGTCCTTGCCCGTCGTGCCCTGCTGGACGCCGACCTTCACACCGTCGAGGTCGTCGATGCCGGTTATCTTCGAACCCGCCGGCACCAGCAGCGACTGAGCCGAGTCGTAGTAGCCGTCGCTGAAGTCGAGGTTCTTCTTGCGGTCGTCGTTGATCGTCATCGCCGACGCGGCCAGGTCGCACTGGCCCGAGTTCAGCGCGAGGCCGCTCTGGAGGGCGTCGAACGACGAGTCCTTGATCTCGATCTCGAGATCGAGGCGCTCGGCCACCTCGCTGACGATGTCGATGTCGAAGCCCTTGAAGCCGGTCTCGGAGTTCTTGTCGAAGTCCTCGAACGGCGGGTAGGGGACGTCCGAGCAGACGGTGAGGGTGCCGGCCTTGATCAGAGCGGCGCCCGAGTCGGTGGTCTCGCCGCCGTCGGAGCCACAGGCGGCGAGGCCCAGGGCGAGCACGGCAGCAGCTGCAGTGGAGGAGAGGGTCCGGAGTGTCATGCTCGGCACACTAGGCGATCGCCGGTCACAAGTGGATGCCGGTTGTGTTGCATGTCCGTCTGGGATCCGAGATTCCCGCGGGAGCGGGGCGACTGCTCCTCCGCGCTCCCGCAGGAGTCGCTCAGACGGTCGTCAGCGACGGGTAGTCGGTGTAGCCCTCGGCGCCGCCGCCGTAGAAGGTCGCGAGGTCGGGCTCGTTGAGCGGGGCTCCGGTGCGCAGGCGGTCGTGGAGGTCCGGGTTGGCGATGTAGGCGCGACCGAACGCCGCCGCGTCGATGTGGCCGGCCTCAATCAGCCGCTCGGCCTTGGCCACGTCGTACGCACCGGCGCCGATGATGATGCCGGGGAACGCCGCGCGGAGCTGGTCGCGGTACTCGTCGGTCAGCTCGGGGCCACCGGCCCAGTCCGGCTCGGAGAGGTGCAGGAAGGCAATGCCGCGCTTCGCGAACTCCGCGGCGACGTAGAGGCCCGCCTCGGCCCCCTCCGGGTCCGAGGTGCCGTTGAAGGAGCCGATGGGGGAGATCCGGATGCCCACGTGCTCGGCGTCCCAGGCGTCGATCACGGCGTCGAGGACCTCGAGCATCAGCCGGGCCCGGTTCTCCAGCGAGCCGCCGTACTCGTCGGTGCGCTGGTTGCTGTCGGCGGCGAGGAACTGGTGGAGCAGGTACCCGTGAGCGCCGTGGATCTCGGCCATGTCGAAGCCGGCCGCACGGGCGTTGACGGTGGCGCGGCGGTAGTCCTCGACGACGTCGGCGATCTCCTCGCCGGTCAGCGCGTGCGGCACCGGGCAGTCGGCCCGGTAGACCTTGCCCTCGGCGTCCTTGAGCGAGGTGCGGTTGCGGAAGGGCATTGCGCTCGCCGAGACGGGGAGCGCGCCGCCCTCGTGCAGGGACTCGTGCGAGACGCGACCGGTGTGCCACAGCTGCGGCGCGATGCGGCCGCCCGCGGCGTGGACGGCGTCGGTCACGAGGCGCCAGCCGGCGACCTGCTCGGCGCTGTAGATGCCCGGGGTGTCGGCGTACCCCTTGCCCTGCGGGGAGATCTGCGTGCCCTCGGTGATCAGGAGGCCCGCGCCGGCACGCTGGGCGTAGTGCTCCGCCATCAGCTCGTTGGGCACGTCGCCCGGCTGCGTCGCGCGCATCCGGGTCAGCGGCGCCATGACGACGCGGTGGGGGAGCTCGACGGCTCCGACGGTCAGGGGCTGGAAGAGGCGGCTGGTCACGAGGGGGCCAACACGTGCGCGCGCCAGGTTCATTCCCTGTGACGCGCACCATGACGACGACGCCGTCATGGGAGTGCTCCCGGGTCGTTTGACTCCTGGGCCGAACGCGGTCTCCTCCCTTCCGGACTCGGGTCCGTTCCAGCAACGAAAGAGCGACTCACACCCCATGGCATCCACCCTCCCCGGCATCCGTCGCACGACCGCCCGCGGCGGCGCGGTTGCACTTCTCGCCACCGCTGTCGCCTCGGCGGCCGTCCTGATGCCGGCGACCCCGGCCCAGGCTGCGGTCACCAACCAGACCCTGACGGGCACCGCGGCCGGCACGCGGATCGTCGTCCTCGGCGGTGCCGTGGAGTCCGGCCCGACCGCCGCGAGCAGCCTGACGACGCCGTACACCGGGAAGTCCGCGACCAACTCCCTGGCCTCGGTCGACGTCACCGGCATCGCGAGCACGGGCGTCCTCAGCACGAAGGTCGCGACCTCCACGATCACCGGCGGCAGGCGGATCAGCTCCACGGCCCGCGTCGCCGGCCTCAGCCTCCTCGGTGGCCTGGTCAAGGCGACCGCCGTCGAGAGCACCAGCACCGTCTCCGTCGTCAACGGCATCGCGACGCCTTCGGGGTCCGCGAAGTTCGTCGACCTCGCCGTCGCCGGTACGACGATCCCGCTGAACGTCCCGAAGAACTTCACCGTCAACGTCCCGGGCATCGCCAAGGTCGTCATCAACAAGGCCGTCGGCACGCAACTCTCCGACAATGCGGCTCGTGAGACCGGTGCCGGCATCGAGATCACGTTGCTCGAGGCGCTCGCCGGCCACGGCGCGGGCACGGTGGTCCAGGTCGCACCGACGGCGGCGGCTGCGGTGCTGCCCGCGCCCGCGCTCGGCGCCCCCGTCGGCGGCCGCGGCTATGCGACGCGGGTCACCGCGAACGTCGGCGGCACCGTCCAGGTGACGTCCGGCCCGACCGGCCTCGCCACGATGCCGGTGGGTGGTACCGCGGGACGCGACGTCACCAACAACACCGTGGGTGTCCACCTCGGCACGGTCGCCGACGCCGGCACTGTCGCGGGCACCGTCAACGGCTCGCGTACGCAGGCTGCCTCCCGCTCGACCGTGAGCTCGCGCGTCGCGGCGGTCCGGCTCCTGGGCGGCCTGATCAAGGCCGATGCAGTCACCGCCGTCGCCCAGGCGTCCAAGACCTCGACCGGCTCGGTCGTGCTCACCGGCCAGTCGAAGCTCGTCAACCTGACGATCGGCGGCATCGCGGTCCCGCTCGACGTCGCCCCGAACACCCGGATCAACGTCCTCGGCCTGGTCACGGTCACGGTCAACCAGCAGATCCGCACCGCGACGGGCATCACCGTGCGCGCCCTCGACGTGAAGGTCATCGGCTCCGGCCTCGGCCTGCCCGTCGGTGCGCACGTCGAGGTCGCCACCGCCAACGCGTGGGTCGTCTCCGCCGGCTGACCTGACCTCCGCGTCGCCGCCCCCGTGCCCGCCGGCACGGGGGCGGCGTGCGTCCGGGCAGGCCTCACGCCTGTGGAACCATGGGGGCCGTGTCGACCGCAAGCCCCGAGGTCGGATCCGAGACGGTCCCCGACGAGATCACCTTCCTCAGCAAGCCCTGGGTGACGGTGGTCTGGAACGACCCGGTGAACCTGATGTCGTACGTCTCCTTCGTCTTCCAGAAGTACTTCGGCTACTCACAGGCCGAAGCGGAGAAGCTGATGCTCGAGGTGCACAACGACGGTCGCTCCGTCGTCTCCACGGGCACCCGCGAGGAGATGGAACGCGACGTCCAGGCGATGCACGAGTACGGCCTCTGGGCGACGATGGAGAAGCAGTGACCGAGGGGTTCCACAAGCACCGCCGGAGCGGTCGCGTGATCGCGGAGTTCACCGGCTTCGAGGCCGACCTGCTGCGCTCCCTCGCCTCGCAGCTCGTCGAGCTCCTGCACAGCGAGGTGGCGACCCCCGTCGAGCACGACGACCCGATGGCCGCCCTCTTCGACTTCACGGGCCCGACCGACGCGCCCGAGGACCCGGTGCTCCAGCGCCTCTTCCCCACGGCGTACGTCGAGGACGCCGAGGCCGCGGGAGAGTTCCGGCGGTTCACCGAGGGGACCCTGCGCGACGGCAAGTCACGCGGTGCACGAGCCGTCATCGACGCCCTCGAGGAGGGCGGCCTGCCGGTGGACGACGTCGACGACGCGGTCCACGTCGACGTCGAGCTGGACGAGGTCGAGGCGCTGACCTGGCTCAAGTCGTTCACCGACATCCGGCTCGCGCTCGCCACGCGCCTCGGTGTGGAGGAGGGTGACGAGGAGCGCTGGGCGCGGCTGCCCGACGACGACCCTGCCGCGCAGGCGCACGACATCTACGAATGGGTCGGCTACCTCCAGGAGACGCTTGTCGAGGCGATCTCGAGCTGACCACCTCAGCCTTCCGGCACCCGCTCGATGAGCGTCGTGACGCCGTTCTCGCCTAGGCTGTGCGCCGTGTTGACCATCGACCAGGCGACGTACGACGCGATCGTCGCGCATGCCAAGCGGGACCACCCCGACGAGTGCTGCGGCATCGTCGCCGGCCCCGAGGGCAGCGACCGCCCCGAGCGCTTCATCGAGATGGTCAACGCCGCCGGCAGCCCGACGTTCTACGAGTTCGACTCCACCGAGCTCCTCGCGCTCTACAAGGAGATGTGGGCGAACGACGAGGAGCCGGTGATCGTCTACCACTCGCACACCGCGACGGAGGCGTACCCCAGCCGCACCGACATCGGCCTGGCCAGCGAGCCCAACGCGCACTACGTGCTGGTCAGCACGCGTGAGCACGGGAATAACGAGGGCCCCGTGGAGTTCAGGTCGTATCGCATCATCGACGGCGAGGTGACCGAGGAAGAGGTCGCCGTCGTCGCCCAACTGCCCGCGAGGAGCAACTGACATGGCCATCGAGGTCCGGATCCCCACCATCCTGCGCACCTACACGGGCGGTGAGAAGGCCGTTCCGGCGGAGGGCACCACCCTCGCGGCGCTCATCGACGACCTGGAGTCGCGCCACACCGGCATCAAGGGCCGCCTGATCGAGGAGAGCGGCGAGCTCCGCCGCTTCGTCAACGTCTACGTCAACGACGAGGACGTCCGCTTCATCGGCGGCCTCGAGGCCGCGCTCTCGGACGGCGACCAGGTTGTCGTCCTCCCCGCCGTCGCCGGCGGCTGAGCCGCACCCCGCGCACGCCCTCCGCGGCGTTGTCCTCGCTCGACGGCCAACCCCGGGCCGCCTTCGCTCGTCCGCCTTGCGGAGCACGCACGCGGAGCACGGCTCCCGACTGAGAGAATGCCGCCATGGCCCGCTACGACAACCTCCTCGCCTCCGTCGGCAACACCCCGCTGGTGGGGCTGCCGCGGCTCTCCGCGATGGTCGGCGGCGGTGACGACGTCCGGATCTGGGCCAAGCTCGAGGACCGCAACCCGACCGGATCGATCAAGGACCGCCCGGCCCTGAAGATGATCGAGGAGGCCGAGAAGAGTGGCCTGCTCCGCCCGGGCTGCACGATCCTCGAGCCCACCTCGGGCAACACCGGCATCTCGATCGCGATGGCCGCGAAGCTCAAGGGGTACCGCACCGTCTTCGTGATGCCGGAGAACACCTCCGAGGAGCGCCGCCAGATCCTGCGCATGTGGGGAGCCGAGATCCACTCCTCGCCCGCGGCCGGTGGCTCCAACGAGGCGGTCCGCGTCGCCAAGCGCATGGCCGACGAGCACCCCGACTGGGTGATGCTCTACCAGTACGGCAACGACGCCAACGCGCTGGCGCACGAGCTCGGCACCGGGCCGGAGCTCCTCGCGGACCTGCCGTCGATCACGCACTTCGTCGCGGGCCTCGGCACCACCGGCACGTTGATGGGCGTCTCCCGCTACTTCCGTGCGGCCAAGCCCGACGTCCGCATCGTCGCCGCCGAGCCGCGCTACGGCGAACTCGTCTACGGCCTGCGCAACCTCGACGAGGGCTTCGTCCCGGAGCTCTACGACGCCTCGCTCATCGACACGCGCTTCTCAGTCGGCCCGCGTGACGCCGTACGCCGGGTCCGGGAGCTGCTCGAGATGGAAGGCATCTTCGCGGGCATCTCGACCGGGGCGATCCTCCATGCCGCGCTCGGCCAGGCCGCGAAGGCCGTGAAGGCGGGGGAGAAGGCAGACATCGCCTTCGTCGTGGCGGACGGTGGCTGGAAGTATCTCTCCACCGGCGCCTACGAGGGCACGGTCGACGAGGCGGAGGATCGCCTCGAGGGCCAGCTCTGGGCGTGACGGCCATCTCTGCGTGACGCGGCTCGCAAGTTGCGGCGCGCAAACGTGAACAGGCCGTAACGTGGTCTCCCGTGAAGGTGACGGTGATCGGCTGCGCGGGTTCCTACCCCGGGCCAGAGGCTCCCGCGAGCTGCTACCTGGTCGAGGCTGACGACGAGGGTGGGCGCACGTGGCGCATCCTCCTCGACCTGGGCAGCGGTGCTCTCGGCGAGCTGCACAACCACGTCGACCCGCTCACCATCGACGCCGTCTTCGTCAGCCACCTGCACGCTGACCACTGTCTCGACCTCTGTGGCTACTACGTCATGCGGAAGTACCACCCGACCGGTCCTGCTCCCCGGATCCCGTGCTGGGGCCCGCACGACACCGACCGCCGGATGGCGAAGGCCTACGACCTCGACGAGGACCCCGGCATGAACGAGGAGTTCGAGTTCCTCGTCTACGACGGTCCGGTCTCGCTGGGTCCGTTCACTGTGACGCCCACGCCGGTGCTGCACCCCGTCGAGGCCTACGCGCTGCGCGTCGAGGCCGACGACCGCGTGCTCGTCTACAGCGGCGACACCGACGTCTGTGACTCGCTGGTCGACGCAGCCCGCGACGCCGACCTCTTCCTCGCCGAGGCCGCCTTCCGTGAGTGCGACGAGAACCCTCCCGGCATCCACATGACCGGGCGGCAGGCTGCCGAGGTGGCGCTGAAGGCCGGCGTCGACACCCTCGTGCTCACCCACGTCCCCGCCTGGCACGACAAGAACACGGCGGTCGAGGAGGCATCCGAGGTGTGGTCGGGCCCGATGCACCTCGCCGCCAAGGGCGCCGTCTACGAGGTCTGAGATCGTGCCGCGCGAAGTCCCCGCGCTCGCGCGCGAGCTCGGTCTCGAGCCGCACCCCGAGGGTGGCTGGTACCGCGAGACCTGGCGCTCGCCCGTCGCGGTGACGCTGCCCGATGGCCGCGTGCGTGCCACGGGGACGATGATCCACTTCCTGCTTCCGGCTGGGGAGCGCTCCGCCTGGCACCGCGTCGCCTCCGACGAGATGTGGATCGCCCAGACGGGCGTGGTCACGCTCGAGATGGGCGGCTCCGCCGACAGGCCTGCGACCGCGTCGGCGCACCTCGTCGGCACCGACATCGCCTCGGGTCACGCGTCGCAGGTGCTCGTCCCGGCCGGCGTGTGGCAGCGCACTGTGCCGTCGGCGTACGACGCGCTGGTGAGCTGCCTGGTGTCGCCCGGCTTCGACTTCGCCGACTTCGAGCTGGAGGTCTGAACCTCAGAGCAGGTCGGCGTCGTGGACGCAGATGGCGATCTGCACGCGGTTGGTCGTGCCGAGCTTGTCGAAGAGCCGGCCGACGTGCGCCTTGACCGTCGGCACCGAGAGGTAGAGCTCCTTCGCGATCTCTGCGTTGGACAGGCCGCGGCCGACCGCGAGCGCGACCTCGTGCTCCCGCTCGGTGAGCGAGGCGAGCCGGGCCAGCGCGGCGTCGGCGCGGGCCTCGGTCGGGTTGCCCGCGGCGGAGTCGGCGCGGATCTGCCGGATCAGCGACGCCGTCGCGGAGGGCGACAGCATCGGGTCGCCGGCGGCCACCTGGCGGATCGCGGTGACGATGTCGGCCGGAGGCGTGTCCTTGAGGAGGAAGCCGTCCGCACCGGCCGCCAGTGCGGTGGTGACGTACTCGTCGGCGTCGAACGTGGTCAGCACGATGACGCGGGGTGGTGACGGCCTGGCATGCAGGTGGCGGGTCGCCTCGAGACCGTCCATCACCGGCATGCGGATGTCCATCAGCACGACGTCGGGCTGCCGCTTCGCGCAGAGCTCGAGCGCCTCGGCACCGTTGCTGCCCTCGCCGACGAGCTCGATGTCCGCCTGGCCGCCGATCATCAGGCCGAGTGCCGACCGCACCAGCGCGTCGTCGTCGACCAGCGCGACACGAATCATTTCTCCCACGGGATCCATCCTCTGATCACCCACGTCGACAATTCCCTCCCGGCATCCAGCCGTCCACCCACGAGCTCGGCGCGTTCGCGCAACCCGACCAGCCCCAGGCCCGCTCCCGGCGTACCGGAGGGGGCGAAGCCGAGCGGGTTGCGGATGACGATCGTGAGGCCCTCCCGCGCATTGCCGCTCACCTGCACCTTCACGGTCGCGCCCGGTGCGTGCTTGCGCGCGTTGGTGAGGGCCTCCTGCACGATCCGGTACGCCGTGCGGCCGACGAGCTCGGGCACGTCGCCCTCGACGTCGGACTCGAGCGTCGCAGTCGACCCGGCCGCGACCTCCTCGGCGACCAGGGTCGGCAGGTCGGCGTACGTCGGCTGTGGGCGGTCGAGCGGAGCGCCGCTGGCCGGGTCACGCAGCACGCCGAGGACCGACCTGAGGTCGGTGAGGGCCTCGTTGGCGTTGGTCTGGATGACACCGACGTGCTCGCGGATCTGCTCGGCGGTGAGGTCGTCGCGGAACATGATCGCGTTGGCCTGCATGGAGACCTGGGAGATCCGGTGGGCGAGGACGTCGTGCATCTCGCGGGCGATCCGCGAGCGCTCGGCGCCCCGCGCCTGGTCGGCGCGCAGGCTCTGCTCCGCAGCTGCCCGCGCGACCTCGGCCTTCAGGGTCCAGATGAGCTCGCGCCGCGAGCCGATGTAGAGGCCCCAGCCGAGGATGGCAGTGGTGGCGACGAGATTGATGACCACGTCGAGCCAGACCGCGTCGTCGTTCTGCTGGGGCTGGTGGTTCACGAACGAGATGCCGGCACAGAAGCTGACCAGCCCGACGAGGGCGATCTCGCGGTAGTTGCGACGGGTGGCCACGGAGACGGCGGACAGGACAGCCGGACCGGCAGCAAGGCCCGAGACGGCGGCGGCGGCGTTCAGGATGAGCGCGATCGAGAGCGGGGTCCGCCGTCGGAAGGCGACGGCGACGTACGCAAGCGACCCCACGCTCAGGTCGAGCCACCACAGGCCGCGGTGGCCGTTCCACTGGTTCTCGAAGACGCTGCCCCAGCCGATCGCGGAGATGACCAGGCACAGCGCGTAGCGCCACAGGTGGGACCGCCAGGTCAGCGGCGGTGCGGGGTGCTCGGCGGTCACCTGCTCAGGGTAGGGGCGTGTCTCCCACGTGGGGGCCAGACTCGCGCCGCGCACGGGTTGACTTAGGTAGGGGGCAGGTCGCGACCTCGGGCCGATGCCACGGGGCGCAGGTCGCGACAGGATGGTTGGCATGATCAAGGTTGAGAACCTCACCCGGACGTACGGTGCCTTCACCGCCGTCAACGACGTGAGCTTCGAGGCGCGGCCGGGCCGGGTCACCGGCTTCCTCGGGCCCAACGGAGCAGGCAAGTCAACGACGATGCGGGTCATGGTCGGCCTCACGCCGCCGACCGCCGGGTCGGTCACGATCGGTGGCCACGACTACCGGGACATCCCGAACCCGGGTCGTCACGTCGGCGTCCTGCTGGACGCCTCCGCCCAGCACGCCGGCCGGACCGGCCGCGAGGTGCTGACGATCGCCGCCCAGACCATGGGCCTGCCGAAGGCGCGCGTGGACGAGATGCTCGCCCTCGTCGGGCTGACCCCCGAGGAGGCCAAGCGCCGGGTGCGCAACTACTCGCTCGGCATGCGGCAGCGCCTCGGCCTGGCCAACGCGCTGCTCGGCGACCCGTCGGTGTTGATCCTGGACGAGCCGGCCAACGGCCTCGACCCGGCCGGCATCCGGTGGATGCGCGGCCTGCTGCGCGGCTACGCCGACCGCGGCGGCACGGTGCTGCTCTCGAGCCACCTGCTCAACGAGGTGCAGCTCATCGCCGACGACATCGTGATGATCGGCCGCGGCCGGATCGTCGCGCAGGGCACTCCGGAGGACCTCGTGGCCTCCACCGGCACGCTCGTGCGTGCCGTCGAGCTCGACCAGATGAAGGCAGCCCTCACAGGGGAGGGGCTGGCGCACACGGTCGTCGCCGACGGACTGCGGGTCGACGCCGAGCCGCTGCAGGTCGGCAAGGTGGCGGCGGCCCACCAGGTCGCCCTGATCGAGCTCCGTCCCGCCGACGGAGCCGGTCTCGAGGACCTCTTCCTCGAGCTCACCGCTGACACCCAGCGTGAGTCATTCACCGAAGGAGTGCAGGCATGAGCGCCACCACCGCTGCCCCGCTGGGGCAGATCGACGTCACCGGCACGCCGCGTACGCCGTTCGGCCGGCTGGCGAAGGTCGAGCTGCGGAAGATGTTCGACACGCGTGCAGGACTCTGGCTGGGGCTCATCACCGCATTTCTGATCCTGCTGGCGTTGGCCATTCCGCAGCTCGTCGTGGCGCTCAACGACTCAGTCACGATCAGCGCCAACATCTTCATGACCCAGATCATGACGATCCCGCTCTCGCTGCTGGTGCCGGTCTTCGCGATCACGATCGTGACCAGCGAGTGGGGCCAGCGCACGGCCCTCGTCACCTTCGCGCTCGAGCCGCACCGCATGCGAGTGCTCCTCGCGAAGCTCGTCACCGTCGTCGGACTCGCCGCCGGCACCATCGCGATCGCCCTCGGACTCGCCCTGGCCGGCACGGCCGTTGCCGGCCTCATCGGCGACTACTCGCCCAACTGGAACCTCGGTGTCGACACAGTCGCCTGGGTCTTCGCCCAGCAGCTGCTCTTCTTCGTGATGGCCTTCGCGTTCGGCCTGCTGCTGCTCAACACGGCCGGAGCCGTCGCGATCTACTACGTCGTGGCGCTCCTTCTTCCGATGATGGTCTTCGGGCCGCTCTACGCGATCTTCGGCTGGGCACAGGACGTCGTCCCGTGGTTCGACCTGGGCTTCGCGCTGATGCCGTTCTCCACGGGCGAAGGCGGCGACGCCACGGACGCCGCCCGGGTCGTGGTGACCGCGCTGATCTGGGTGGCGTTGCCCTTCATGCTCGGCGTACGCCGGCTGCTGCGGGCTGAGCTGAAGTGAGAACGTTCCCCTGACGTTGCCTGACACGTCATCCGGACGGACCCGACACGTACCCCGTGCCGCCACGCTGGCGGCATGGGGTACGTGCGCTTCGCAGCACTCGGTGACTCAGTGACACACGGCGTCGGCGACGCCGTCCCGACCGGATGGCGAGGGTGGGCCCGTCTCCTGGCCGAGGCACTCGGCTCGAGCCACGACGTCTCCTTCTGCAACCTCGCGGTGAGCGGCGCGGTCGTCTCCGACGTACGGACGAAGCAGCTGCCCGAGGCGCTCGCGCACCGCCCGGACATCGCCTCGCTGATCGTCGGCGTGAACGACACGATGCGCTCGACGTGGGACCGCGACCGGATCCGGCGCGAGCTGCTCGAGACCGCGGCAGCGCTCCACGAGGCGGGAGCCCTGCTGCTCACGGTGCGCTTCCACGACCACGGCCGGGTCTTCGGCCTGCCGGGCGTGCTGCGTCGGCCGCTGCACGCGCGGATCGCCTTCCTCAACGAGGTGTACGCCGAGATCCACGGGGCGTACGGCGGGGTGCAGGTGGACCTGGGAGAGCGGTCCGAGGTGCTCGAGCGGGGCTTCTGGTCGGTCGACCGGCTGCACCCCTCGGAGCTCGGTCACCGCTCGCTGGCACGGTGCTTCGGGGAACGGCTCCACGAGCTGGGCTACGACCACGACCTTCCCGGGCACGCCTGCGCGGGCGGCGCCGTCCCGACCTGGCGCAGCGACCTGCACTGGATGGTGACCGAAGGCGTGCCGTGGTTCGGCCGGCGTGCCCGCGACCTCGGGCCGTGGGCCGCGCGGATGGCCGTGGTCGAGGCGCGTGGACGTGCCCCGCTGGGCCGTCAGAAGGTCCCAGTAGTCTCAGGCGCATGACTGACCTCGCTGTGGGTCGCGCCGACGGGCGCGCCGACGACCAGCTCCGCGACATCCGCATCACCCGCAACTGGCTCGATCACCCGGCAGGCTCGGTGCTCGTCGAGTTCGGCAAGACCCGGGTGCTCTGCGTCGCCTCCGCCTCCGAAGGCGTGCCGCGCTGGCGCAAGGGCTCGGGTCTGGGCTGGGTGACGGCGGAGTACTCCATGCTCCCCGGCTCGACCCACACGCGGTCGGACCGCGAGTCCACCAAGGGCCGCATCGGTGGCCGCACCCACGAGATCTCCCGCCTCGTCGGCCGGTCGCTCCGCGCCGTGATCGACTACCGGGCGCTCGGCGAGAACACCATCAACCTCGACTGCGACGTGCTCCAGGCCGACGGCGGCACCCGCACGGCCGCGATCACGGGCGCGTACGTCGCCCTCGCCGACGCCGTCCGGGTGTTGGGCGTGGAGAAGGCCCTGACCGGCTCGGTCGCCGCGGTCTCCGTCGGCATCATCGACGGAGTCCCGCGCCTCGACCTCCCGTACGAGGAGGACGTCCGCGCCGAGACCGACATGAACATCGTGATGACCGGCGACGGCAAGTTCGTCGAGGTGCAGGGCACCGCCGAGGGCGTCGCCTTCGACCGCGCCGAGCTCGATGCGCTGCTCGCCCTGGGCGAGAAGGGCTGCGCCGACCTCACCCGGCTGCAGCGCGAGGCGCTCGGTGCCTGAGGCCGCTGCCGCGCCGCAGGTCTTCCTGGCCACCCGCAACACGAAGAAGCTCGGTGAGCTCCGACGGATCCTCGAGCCCCTCGTCCCGGGCATCGAGGTGCTGGGCCTCGACGACGTCGCGGCGTACGACGAGCCGGTGGAGGACGCCCCCACCTTCGAGGGCAACGCCCTGCTGAAGGCGCGAGCCGGTGTGCTCGCGACCGGGCTCCCGTCGCTCGCCGACGACTCGGGCATCTGCGTCGACGCGCTCAACGGGATGCCGGGCGTGCTGTCGGCCCGCTGGTCGGGACAGCCGAAGAGCGACGACCGGAACAACGCGCTGCTGCTCGACCAGCTCACCGACGTACCGGATGAGCGCCGTGGCGCCCACTTCGCCTGTGCGCTGGCGTTCGCCTGGCCGGACAGTGGTGAAGACGGGGGAGCGGCCGAGGAGGTCGTGACCGGCGAGATGCGGGGGCACGTCGCGCGTGCGCTCAGTGGCACGGGCGGCTTCGGCTACGACGTGCTCTTCGTGCCCGAGGGTTGCTCGGTGACGTCGGCGGAGCTCACCCCGGAGCAGAAGGACGCCATCTCGCACCGCGGCCAGGCGCTGCGGGCGATCGCCCCCCGTGTGGTCGCCGTCCTGGCAGGACGGTAGCGGCGCGTGTCGGCGACCCTCGTCGCCCGCGGACTCGCGGGGGGCCATGCACACCGGACCCTCTTCGAGGGGCTGGACCTGACCGTCGCACCCGGTGACGTCGTGGGGGTGGTGGGCGCCAACGGTGCCGGCAAGTCCACCTTGTTGCGACTCCTCGCCGGGGTCGACGAGCCGCTGGCCGGCACGGTGTCGACGGCTCCCGTCGACGCCTTCGTCGGCTGGCTTCCGCAGGAGCACGAGAGGGTCGAGGGCGAGACCGTGCTCGGCTACATCGCCCGTCGCACGGGCTGCTCGGACGCGACGATGGAGATGGAGCGGACAGCGTCGTTGCTGGGATCGGACGAGCCGGGGGCCGACGACGCCTACGCGCTCGCGTTCGACCACTGGATGGCCTCGGGTGCTCCCGATCTCGAGGACCGCGTGCCGGCGGTGCTCGCCGAGCTCGGCCTCGACGTCGGTGCGGGCGCGCTCATGACCGCTCTCTCAGGTGGCCAGGCTGCCCGGGCAGCGCTCGCCGCGCTGCTCCTGTCCCGTTTCGACATCGTGCTCCTCGACGAGCCGACCAACGACCTCGACCTGGCCGGCCTCGAGCGGCTGGAGAGCTTCGTGACGGGCCTGCGGCAGGGCGTCGTACTCGTGTCGCACGATCGTGAGTTCCTGGCGCGTTGCGTGACGCGCATCGTCGAGCTCGACCTCGCGCAGAACAGGGTCGCCGTCTACGACGGCGGCTACGACTCCTTCCTCGAGGAGCGGGCGATCGCGCGCAGGCACGCGCGGGAGGCGTACGACGAGTTCGCGGAGAAGAAGGCCGACCTCGTGGCGCGGGCCAGGGTGCAGCGCGAGTGGAGCTCGCAGGGCGTGCGCAACGCGATGAAGAAGAGCCCCGACAACGACAAGATCCGGCGCAAGGCGCAGGGCGAGTCGTCGGAGAAGCAGGCGCAGAAGGTGCGCCAGATGGAGTCGCGGATCGCGCGTCTGGAAGAGGTCGAGGAGCCGCGCAAGGAGTGGGAGCTGCAGTTCTCGATCGCCGCCGCTCCCCGGTCGTCCTCGGTCGTCGCGACCCTCAACGAGGCGACGCTGTCGCTGGGCGACTTCACCTTCGGTCCGGTGTCGCTCCAGGTCAATGCGGGTGACCGCATCGGCATCACCGGGCCCAACGGCGCCGGCAAGTCGACGCTGCTGCGACTGCTGCTCGGGCGGGCTCTCCCGACCAGCGGCTCGGCCTCCCTGGGCGCGAGCGTGGCGATCGGCGAGATCGACCAGGCGCGCACGGGCCTCGACGACGCGCTCCCGCTCGGTGATGCCTTCGAGGCGGTGGTGCCGTCGATGGCCTCGGGCGAGGTGCGCACCCTGCTGGCGAAGTTCGGCCTCAAGGCCGCGCAGGTGCTCAGCCCCGTGGGCGCGCTGTCGCCCGGGGAGCGCACCCGCGCCGCCCTGGCCCTGCTCCAGGCGCGCGGGGTCAACCTGCTCGTGCTCGACGAGCCGACCAACCACCTCGACCTGCCCGCCATCGAGCAGCTCGAGCAGGCGCTCGACGCCTACTCCGGTGCGCTGCTGCTGGTCACCCACGACCGGCGGCTCCTCGACAACGTCCACCTCGACGAGCGCTGGGCGGTCGACGCCGGGCGTGTCACCCTGCTCTGAGAACCCGAACCCGAAGGTGTCCCCGTGCTGATCCGCAAGAACCTCGCCCGCACGCTTCTTCGCCTGACGCGCTGGAAGCTCGTCGGCGAGGTGCCCCGGCGCGGCATCCTCGTCGGAGCGCCGCACACGTCCAACTGGGACTTCATCGCGATGCTGGCGATCGCGTGGAGCAGTGGGGTGCAGCCGCAGGTGCTGGTGAAGGAGTCGTTCTTCAAGGGGCCGATGGGTCCGCTGCTCCGCGCGCTCGGCGGGATCCCGCTGGACCGCGCCAACCCCGGCGATGCCATCCGTGCGATGCTGGCGGAGGCTGACGACTCGTTCCTCCTGTGCATCGCGGCCGAGGGCACGCGCTCGCAGGGGGAGTTCTGGAAGTCGGGCTTCCTCCGCATCGCCCAGCAGACCGGACTCCCCGTCTCGATGGGCTTCGTCGACGGACCGACCCGCACGATGGGCATGGGCCCGACGTTCGTCCCGACCGGCGACTTCCGCGCCGACATGGACGTCGTACGCGCGTTCTACGCCGACAAGCGGGGCTTCAAGCCGGAGAACCGCACCGAGCCGCGGCTGCGCGAGGAGCTTCAGGACTGAGCGGGCTCAACGGAACAAGGTGAAGACTTTTCGTCAGCATGTGACGAAAAGTCTTCACCTTGTTGAGGGTGCCGAAGGGGGGAGTCGAACCCCCACGCCCGAAGGCACGCGATCCTAAGTCGCGGGCGTCTACCTGTTCCGCCACTTCGGCCTAGGCCTGATTCTAGGTGCCAGAGCTGCCTTGGATGTTGGCGCCTTGGCTTGTGAACTTGCCGCGGCTCCTGCCGGCGAAGTTCGGTGTCTGACGGTGGCAGTTTGGGCACAGGAAGCGCAGGTTGGTCAGGATGTTGTTGAGGAAGTCGCCGTCGATGTGGTCCACCTCAAGCGTGAGTGGCAGCCCCTGCCAGGTGCCGTCGTTTCCGCAGAGTGCGCATGCATAGGGCACGCCTGATTCGACCAGTGCCCGCTTGAGTCGGGGTGGCTTCTCGCGCGTAGAGCCCTCGGGTCGGCGAACGAGAATGGCTACGGCGGGCCGCTTCGTCGGCTTGCGCGCCTCGACGTTGTGCAGTTGGAAGTGGGACGTGTCCAGGCCGAACTTCTTGATCGTCCGACTGATGTGGGCGTGAGCCCCGCCGTTCTGCCGAAGTCCCAACAGTCGGAGAACGCCAGCGACGGAGTTCGCTTCCGCAACCAGGGGCGCGAGCAGCTCCGGTGTGTATTTGCGATACGGCCGAGATCCGCTCATGGCACGACGCTAGGCAGCACCACTGACAACGTAGGGCCGTCAGACGGCCGCCTGTGGATCAGTCGAGGCCGAGGTCGCGGCGGAGCTTGGCGACGTGGCCGGTGGCCTTCACGTTGTACTGCGCCACGGCGACCTTGCCGTCCTCGTCGACGACGATCGTGGAGCGGATGACCCCCTCGACCAGCTTGCCGTACAGCTTCTTCTCGCCGTACGCCGCGTAGGCCTTGTGCACCTCGAGGTCCGGGTCCGAGGCGAGGGTGATCGTGAGGCCGTCGCGCTCGCGGAACCTGGCAAGCTTCTCGGGCTTGTCCTTGGAGACGCCGACGACCTCGTAGCCAGCGCTCTTGAGGGAGGCGATGTTGTCGCTGAAGTCGCACGCCTGCTTCGTGCAACCCGGCGTCATCGCGGCCGGGTAGAAGTAGACGATGACCTTGCGGCCGCGCAGGTCCGACAAGGTGACGGGGGAGCCGTCGTCGGTCGGAAGGGTGAAGTCGGGGGCAACGTCGCCGGGCGAGAGTCGGGTCGCGGTCATGCGGCTCACCGTAGCGGCCGCATTTCGGGCGCGGCCAACCGCGTCACGCCCGCGGCTCGGCTCCGTCACACCGGCACCATGGTGCGGTAACGTCCGGAACGGGGTTGCTGCTCGTTCGCGGGCTTGGAGGAGGTGGAGTGTGGAGCTGCGCACGTACGTCGGCGTACTCGTCCGCAACTGGCTCCTCATACTCGTCGCCGTCGTCGTCGGCCTCGCCGCTGCGGGCGCAGTGATCCTCCTCAGCACGCCGCGCTACAGCTCGACGGCAAAGATCCTCTTCAGCGCCACCCAGGTCGAGACCGGTCAGGACCTCGCGTACGCCGGCACGTATGTGCAGTCGAGGATGCAGACCTACAAGGGGCTCGCGACCAGCCCGGCGGTCCTCGACGAGGTGATCGACCAGCTCGACCTCGACCTGACCCACGGTGAGCTCGCCCGGCAGATCTCGGTCGAGACCAGCCAGATCGACACCCTCATCGGGATCACGGCGGAGTCACGGGACCGGAAGGAAGCCGCGAAGATCGCCGACTCCGTCGCGGCCCAGCTCATCGGTACTGTCGCCGGGGTGGAGAACCCGGGCGCGGCGGCGAGCGAGCCGGGCGTCCGCGGCGTCATCGTCGGTGACGCCGACGTCATCGACAGCCCGTCATCGCCGGACGTCGCAGTCGACCTGCTCGCGGGCCTGCTCCTGGGTGCGTTCGTCGGTGTGGGCGCGGTGACCGTGCGCCACCTGCTGCGCGACCTGGAGCCGGCGTGATCCACGGGATCAAGGTGCGTCCACCTCTCGACTCCCCGCCGCCGACGGGCAGCCGGATCGCGCGGACCCTGAAGGCCTCTGGCTGGATGTACTCCTCCCGCTTCCTCGTCTTCGTCTGGGCGCTGCTGATCACCCATACGTTCGGCATCGAGTCCTACGGTGTCTACGCCATGGCGTTCGCGGCCGGCTCGCTGCTCGGGGTACCGCTCGACAGCTACTTCACCACCCGAGGTCCACGCGTCGCGCGCGAGGTCTTCCTGCGGGAGCGGACCACGCGGGCGATCTTCGGCTTCTCGCTGATCATGCTCGGCGTGATCGCCTGGCCGTTCTCGATCATCGTCGGCTTCGCGGTCATCAAGGCAGGCAGTGACGTCGCCTTCCAGGCGTCGCGGAGCTCCTTGATCCGCGACGGCCAGCCGGACCGCGCGCAGCGTGCCGACGCGATCCGTCAGGTTCTCGGCATGGGCCTGGGCAGCACGTACCTGCTGCTCGCCCAGGAGCCCCAGCTCAGCCTCGGTGCGGCGCTCTACCTGACCGGCACGGCACTCCCGGTCATCCTCGGGCTGCAGGCGATCACGCACGCACGACCGTCGCTACCGGAGATCAACCTCCGCTCCTTCGTCATCCTCGCGGAGTCGGCGCTGGGCGTCGCCTATGTCCAGTGCGAGGTGCTCATCCTCGGTGGCCTGGGCCACATCGCCGAGGCTGGCTACTACTCCTTCGGTGCGACCCTGGTCTGGTCGCTCGCAGCTTTGGGCCAGTCCTTCGGCACGACCTTCCACCGGGACCTGCGCGCCTCGCAGGGCGATGTCAGCACAGGCCCCCAGCTCCGTACGGCGCTCCGGCTCTCGCTGGCGACCGCGGGCGCCCTCGCCCTCTTCGCGCTGGCTGCATGGATCTTCGAGGGGGGCACCTCCCTCTGGCTCACCTTCGCCATCCTGATCCCCGTGAGCTTCCTCCGGACCCTCAGCAGCGTGGCGACGGTCGTCCTCGTCCTCCAGCACCGCGACCGGTTCCGCCTGAGCGTCACGGCGGTCAGCATCGGGGTCAAGATCGGTCTCGTCTTCCTGCTCAGCAGCCTCGGTGGCCCCGGCGCGGCCCTCGCGTTCCTCGTCGCCGACATGATCATGTCCGGCGCCTACTCGTACGCCGTCTACGGCGGCCGCGGGCGTCCGGCCGCGGTGGCGTGAGCGGCGGCTCCGGCGCCCGCCGCCGGATCGTCTTCCTGCTCGGCAAGGACCCTGCGCTCGCGCGCGGGGGAGACGTCACGATCTTCGGCCTGCTCCGCCGCATCGCGGAGGAGCGCCACGAGACCTCGTCGATCTGTCTCAGCGAGGAGCCCGACAGGCGCGACGCGGGGGTGGTCCGCGTGGCCAAGCCGCCCGTCTCGCTGGCCCGTGTCGCCGCGGGGGCGCTCCGCAGCGGGCGGAGCCTGGTGCACGAGCGGTTCGACGTCGACGGACTGGTCGCCGCGGTGGAGGCGACGGACGCGGATCGCGTGGTCGCGGTGCACTCCTACCTCGCCGAGCCCTACCTGCGCGCGGCGAACGCCGATCCGGCCCGCCTGCTCGTCTCCACCGAGGTCTCCGAGGCGCCGGTCTGGCGCTCCCGCGGTCTCGCCGGTCGCCTCGAGGCCCGGCGGATCGACCGCGACGAGCTGCGGATCGCGCGGCAGGCCCGGGCGATCGCTGGCTACGACGCTGCCGAGATGGCGGAGCGGCGTGCGCTCGGCATCGACGCACGCTGGCTCCCGTTGACGCTGCCACCGCAGCCGCCGGCCGACGTGGCGGGCTCGCCGCCACGACTCGTCCTCCTCGGCAATCGTCACTGGCCTCCCAACGCGCGGGCCGTCGACCGGATGCTGGCCTGGTGGCCCGCGATCGCCCGGGGCATCCCCGGCGCCGAGCTCTGGCTGGTCGGTCCGCGCCCGGACGGCCCCCGTGTCGCGCTGCCCGGTGTGGTCGACCGGGGCGAGGTCGCGGACGTGGCTCCGCTCCTTGCGTCCTGCCGCGCCATGGTCGCCCCGGTCGCGGTCGGCGGCGGCGTACGCGTGAAGGTCCTGGAGGCTGCCGCGCGGGGCCTTCCTGTCGTGACCAGTCCGGCCGGCGTCGGGTCGGTGGAGCAGCTGCTCGGCCTCGCTCCGGTGGACGACGACCGCTTCGTCGAGCGGTGCCGTGCGCTGCTCCAGGATGCCGGAGCCGCCGCGGCGGAGGGGCGTCGCGTGCATGCCGTCAACGCCGACCTGTGGACGTCGCGCCGGGGCCGCGACGCGGTCCTGGACTGGCTGGACGCATGAGCGCCCCCGTCGTGCGGGGCCAGGCCGGCCTCCGTCCCCGCACTGTCTCCGACGTCCTGGTCCTCGTGACGGTGGTGCTGGGCGTTCCCGCGCTCGTCGTTGGCATGACGGCCGGCTCCGCGACCGTCCAGCTCGGGGTCGTTGCCGTGCTCACGGCGTTCGTCGCCGGCTGGGTGACGACCGTCCACCCGCGCGCCACCCTGGCGGCGTTCGCCCTGGTCCTCGGGCTGGCCCCCTACGCGAAGCTGCCGGGCACCGGCGCGCCCCTCATCCTCGTGCTCGCGCTCGGCAGCTGGGTCGCACTCGCGTTCCTGCCGGGCGCGCGGATCCGGCCGGGCTGGCCCGAAGCAGCGCTCGCCCTGGTCGCGGGGGTCGCCCTCCTCTCGGTGCTCGCCACGAGCCCGAGCCCCAAGGCGCTCGTCGAGTACGCCGCGTGGCTGGCCGCCACCTCCGTCGTCGTGCCGATGCGCTTCCTGACCGCACCCGCCCGGCGGGTCGTCGTCGATGCCCTGGTCGGGGGAGCGGCGGTCGCCGCGGTGGTCGGTGTCGCGCTGCTCAGGCTCGACCCGAACGGCTTCTTCCTCGCCCGGCTCTCCTTCGTCGGCTACCGCCCCGGCGCGGACAACGCCCAGTACGTCCCCGGCACCGAGCAGAACGCGCTGCGCCTCACCGGCACCTACGTCGAGCCCAACGTCGCAGGGCTGGTGCTCGCGGTGGCGCTGCTGCTCGCCGTGGCGGCGTACCGGGGCTGGCTGCGCGTCCTGCTGGTCGTGGTGATCGGTGCCGGCCTGGCGATGACGCTGAGCCGGTCAGCGCTGGGCACGGTCGTCGTGGCCTGCGGCCTCGTCGTGCTGCTCAGCCGGAGCCGCCAGCGCTGGTGGCTCGTCGGCGCGGGTCTCGTCGGCAGCGTCGGCGCGCTCGCGATCCCTGTCCTGCGCGAACGCCTGCTCAACTCCTTCGGGCCCCACGACACGGGCTCGCTCGCCCGCGAGCTCGCCTTCTCCGACTTCGCGAAGTCACTCGACAACCACTGGATCTGGGGCCTGGGCTGGGACCGCGAGGAGTTCCGCAGCCAGGCCGTCGGGCGCACGGTCAACTTCGTCGCGAACGCGCCCCTTCTCACCATCTACCGCGGGGGAGCGATCCTCGGGCTGGTGGTCGCGGTCGTGCTGCTCGTGCTGGTGCTCCGCGCAGTGCACGCATCCCGCGGCGGCTTCGAGACCGCCGTGCTGGCGTGTGGCGTCGCCGGCTTCTGCCTGGTCGCGCTCCAGCTCGACTTCCCGGTCGTCATCCAGCACCCGGCGACCGCCGTCTTCTCGGTGTTGATCGGGCTGTCGCTGGGCAGGCCTTGCACGGACGACGAGCGCGAGGAGTCCCGGTGACCGCGGCAGACCCGGTGCAGGCACCGGCACGCAGTGCCCGCTACCTCGGCGGCCTCGAGGGGATCCGCGGCCTGGCCTGCCTCGGCGTGATCTCCGCCCACTCGTGGACCCACTGGGCGCCCGAGACCACGCCGGCCGGGCTCGCCCAGTCGATGGCACTGGGTCTGGTCCTCTTCTTCGCGATGTCGGGCCTGCTGATCTCGCTCCCGTTCGTCCGCGACGTGGCCCGCGGGGAGCGACGCACCGACGTACGCCGGTTCGCGCTGCGCCGGATCGCGCGGGTCTTCCCCGGCTACGTGGCGATCTTCCTGCTCTGCTCGTTCGTCTTCCGGGCGGTGTACGTCGGCAACGCGGTCGTCGTCGGCCGCCCCGGCAGCGACGCGGGCGCCGGGATGATGACCGACCCCGGTGACCTGCTCGCGAACCTGACCCTGGTCCACACCCTGCTGCCCTCGACCGTCCAGACCGGCATCAACCCGTCGTGGTCGCTCACGGCCGAGCTCTGCTTCTACGCGCTCCTGCCGCTCCTGCTCGTCCCGCTCGTGCGCTGGGGCGGGGGCTTCCGGAGGCGTGCCTTCTGGGTCGCGGCTGCCCCGGCACTCGGCTTCGTGGTCCTGGGCCTCGCCGGGCGCGCGGTCGCCGAGGGGTGGTGGCGCCACACGGCAGGGATGGAAGCGCTCACCGCGGAGTTCGGCCCCAACGGGATCGCGGTGCTCACGCTCAGCTTCCTCGGCATCGCCGACAACTTCGGCGTCGGGATGCTCGTCGCGGTCGTCTTCGTCTGGATGGAGAAGGGCCATCTCGGCTGGCTCACCCGGCGCCGCATCCTCGTGGTCGGCACCCCCGTCGTGGCGGCGGCAGGCGCCCTGACGCTCTGGGCCGCCGACCGGCACCCGTGGTTCGTCACCGCCGCGATGGGCCTCGCGGCGACCGTCATGCTCCTCGTCCTCGTCGAGCCCTCTGCGCGGCGGACGTCGTCGGCGATCGTCCGCCTCTTCAGCGTCCGCCCGCTCGAGCACATCGGCGCCATCTCGCTCAGCGCCTACCTCTGGCACTACCCGGTGCTCCTCCTGGTCTCGCGCATCGACCGGCATCTCGGGATCGTCGGGGGAGACGAGGTGGTGACGATGGTCTGGGCCCCGTTCCTGGTCGCCGTGGGCTCGATCGCCCTTGGCACGCTCACCTACCGCCTGGTGGAGAAGCCGGCGATGGAGTGGGCCGGACGCCGCTGACACCACCGGAAAGCATCTCTGTCCAATCAGTGAACCGATAGCCTCGCCCGCGTGACCAACCCGGGTGTCCCCCTCAAGGTGGCGATCGCGCACGACTACCTCACCCAGCGCGGTGGGGCCGAGCGCGTCGTCCTCGCGATGGCGCGCGCCTTCCCGGGGGCGACGATCCACACCACCCTCTACGACCCCGACGAGACCTTCCCCGAGTACGCCGACCTCGACGTCCGCACCTCCTGGCTGAACCGCTGGCGCTTCTTCCGCAAGAACCACCGCGCCGCCCTGCCGCTCCTGCCGTTCGCCGCCTCGTCGATGGAGATCGATGCCGACGTCGTGCTGGTCAGCAGCAGCGGCTGGGCGCACGGCATGCGGACCCGTGGCAGCAAGCTCGTCTACTGCTACACGCCCGCGCGCTGGCTCCACCAGTCCTCGCGCTACCTCGGCGACCACCCGGGCTTCCTCGAGTCGCTGATCCTCTTCCTGCTCCGGCCGCTCCTGAAGCTCTGGGACCGGCGCTCGGCGCGCGACGCCGCGGCGTACATCGCGATCTCGAACCTGGTCCAGGACCGCATCCACGCGGCGTACGGCCTGGATTCGACGGTGCTGCCCGCGCCGTGGCCCGACACCCGCTCGCACGACTCCGAGCCGATGGCGAACGTCGAAGGCTGGCTCGGCGGTGCGCCGTACGAGCTCTGCGTGTCCCGGCTGCTGCCCTACAAGAACGTCCGCTCCGTCGTCGCCGCGTACGCCGACGAGCCCCGCCGCCGCCTCGTCGTCGTCGGCAGGGGCCCGGAGGAGGAGGCGCTGCGCGAGATGGCCGGCGACAACGTCCTCTTCCTGCAGAACATCTCCGACGGGCAGCTCGCGTGGCTCTACCGCGGGTGCACCGCGCTGATCGCGATCAGCTACGAGGACTTCGGGCTGACCCCGCTCGAAGCCGCGTCATTCGGTCGCCCGAGCGTGGTGCTGCGCTGGGGAGGCTTCCTGGAGACCCAGGTGGAGGGCGTGACCGCGATCTTCGTCGACCAGCCGACACCCGACGCCGTCCGTGCGGGGCTCGCCGCGGTGGACGCGTCGACGTGGGACGCCGCGACGATCCGTGCCCACGCCGACCGCTACGGCGAGGACGTCTTCGTCAAGGCCCTCCACGAGGCCGTCGATGCGGCGGCCGCGCAGCGCTCGCCGCGCACCTGGGGCGCTGGGCCGGCGTAGTAACCTCCTCGCGTGACCAACGACATGCGCCAGATCGAGCAGGAGATCGAGGCGACCCGCGAGCGCCTCGCCGGCACCATCGACCAGCTGGTCTACCGGGCCCACCCCAAGACGATCGCCAACCGTCAGGCGACGGCTGTGAAGGCGACCTTCGTCGACCTCCAGACCGGCGCACCGCGCACGGACAACATCCTCAAGGTCGTCGGCGGCGTCGCCGGTGTGGTCGCTGCCTTCGTGGTGATCCGCAAGCTCAGCAACCGGTGACCCCGAAGGTCACCCCGGCCGGTGACAAGACGCCGGTCAAGATGCTCCACGACCGGATCCTGGTCGAGATCGACCGGGACGCGGGGGAGCGGCGCTCCTCCGGAGGCATCGTGATCCCGGCGACCGCCGCCATGGGCGGCCGCCGGCTCGCCTGGGCGCGGGTGACCGCCGTCGGCCCCAATGCCCGCTCCGTCGAGCCGGGTGACCGGGTCCTCTTCGACCCCGAGGAGAAGGCCGAGGTCGAGGTGCACGGCGAGATCTACGTCGTGCTGCGTGAGAAGGACGTCCACGCGGTCGCCGCCGACCGACTCGGTGAGGCCGAGACCGGCCTTTATCTCTGACCCGGCGAACGCCGACCGCCGCGCCTCCTGCAGGGGACGCGGCGGTCGTTGCGTGCGGGAGGGTCAGTCCTGCTGGCGGCCCTTGAACTCGTCCATGGTCTTGTGGATCCCGAAGACCTTGCCGACGAGGAGGTCGCGCAAGCCGGTGGGCAGGATGCCCTTGATCGTCTCGTTGAGGTAGACCGACTTCGGCATGATCACGAAGGCGGTGCCCTTGCGCATCGCCTTCCACACCTCGTTGACGACGTCGTCCGGCTCCAGCAGCGGCGTCATCAGGCCCGACTTGGCGCCCTCGAACATGCCCGTCTTCACGTAGTACGGGCAGACGGTGGTGACCTTGATGTCGGTGCCGGCCTGCTCGAGCTCGAGGCGCACCGAGTCGGAGAAGCCGATCGCGCCCCACTTCGACGCGGCGTACGCGGCCATGCGGGGGTTGCCGACGAAGCCTGCGGAGCTCGCGACGTTGACCAGACGGCCTTCCTTGCCTCCCTCGATCATCGCCGGGAGGAAGGCGCGGGTGATGAACATCGGCGCGAGCGTGTTGATCCGGATCGTGAACTCGGTGTCCGCGGCGTTGTCGGTCTCCCAGAAGTACTTGTTGCCGCGGACGACGCCTGCATTGTTGATCAGGACGTCGGGCGTGCCGACCTGCTCGAGGACGAGGGCGGCGTTCGCCTCGATCGCGTGCCGGTCGGAGACGTCGACGAGGTAGGTGTGGACCTCGGTCGCCCCTCCGGTCTGGCGGAGGTGGTCGGCGGTCTCGGCCAGGGCCGTGTGGTTGATGTCCCAGAGGACCACCGCGAGGGCGCCCTCGGCGACCGCGCGCTCGGCGTACATCTTGCCCATGCCCATCGCGGCGCCGGTGATGAGGACGATCTTGCCTTCGACGTTCTTCATGGCGGTGATCGTAGGGGGAGCGGCCGGCTGTGGGGGAGGTCTGGGCGCCGCAGTGACGCAGGCAACGCGATCCCGATTTCACCCGGCGCTCGTCCGCTGCTAATGTTCATCTCGCTTCAAGCGCGCGCCATTAGCTCAATTGGCAGAGCAGCTGACTCTTAATCAGCGGGTTCGGGGTTCGAGTCCCTGATGGCGTACACAGCAAGCAGCAAGCCCTTCGGATCCATCCGGAGGGCTTCTGCCATTTTCTCGGCCTCTTCGAAGGTGATGTCCACGTCGCCGGTGACACCGATGCGGCGTGACATCCACATCTGAGTGACACCCATCTGGCGCGCGAGCGTGCGCTGGCTGACGCCCTGGCGACCCATCTCGGCGCGAATCTCTGCAGCGAGGACCCGGGAGAAGCTCGACCGGTCCGGCAATGGGGTGATGTTGCTGATCGTCATGCCGGCAACGTAACGCAAATCGGCGCATCCGCACCAGTGGCGAGATAAGCCGACACGCCGACAGGGACGCTCGATTTGCAACGGGTAACGCTCAACGTGTCAATATCCCCGCATGAATCACAAGGAAACGGCAGAACGGCACATCGCCGCCGTGCAGACACACCGAGAGTCACTCCGGGACCTGTACCGCGACCCGAACCGCAACCCGCAGCTGGTCGCCCGGATCAACGCCGAGCTCGGCGACGGGCTCAAGCTCGCAGAGATCCACTCGACGCTCGCTGTAGCCGACGAGCTCGCCGCGATCCGAGAGGTGCTCGCCTCATGAGCGCCTACTTTCGCGACTGGCTGCTGCTCGTCGCTACAGCCGTCGCGGTCGGGATCTGGGGGCTCTTCCTCGTCTACTTCTGGACGATGTCGTGACCGGCCCGCAGCCTGGCGTCGCCGCGTCAGTGCGGGACTGCCCGACCTGCCAGCGCGTCCGCAACGTCCGCTGGACGCACGCGCGGGACTGCCGCTGCCTGGAGTGCTCGCACGCTCGCGAGCACCGGCGCGACCCCAACCTGCTCGCGACCCTCCTGGCTGAGCGCTTCGGCACTCCGTCGCGCCTCTCGTGACCGCGCATGCACATCACTCCCGCCCTGGCGTCCGAGATCGCGGCATGGAACCGCGCTCAGGCGCGAGCTCGTCGGGAGTACCTCGTCAACCCGTCGGCGCTGGCGAAGCGCGCGCCGACCTGTCTCGCGGACGGATGCCGGCACCGCACCGAGCACCCGAGCCGCATGTGCTGGAGGCACCGATGACGCGCCCGCAGTGGTGGGACTGGTGCGCGGCCGCCCGTGACCTCGCTACGTCCGCGGGGGAGTACGCGACGGCGATGTCCTGGGCATCGCTCTGCTGGGACTGGCGACGCGGCGCGCTCTCCGACCATGAGCGCGCACGGCCGATGACCGTCGATCACCTCAGGGACCTGGTGCCCGGTCAGCCCTCCGAGCGCACGATGCGCGACCACTTCGCCCGCCTGGTTGCTGGCGGGGTGCTCGAGGTGCTGCACCCGGGCGGCCGTGGTCGGGCGAAGACTTACGCCCCGGTACTCCCCGGGATTACCGGCAACTCACTGCCGGTAATCGCAGGCAACACCGGCAACTCACTGCCGGTAATCGAGCCCATTACCGGCAACTCACTGCCGGAAAGGCGGCAACCGGCTGCCAGCACACAGTTCTCATCAGAAGTTCCAGATTCCCCCCTCGCCCCCGCGCGCACGCACACGCACACACGCGAGGACGCCCCAACGATGGGGGGCAGGCCTTCGGCCGAGAACAACCCCGGCACCGAGCACGTCGCCGCTCTCCTGACCGCGCTCGAGCTGCGACTGCCGGGAACGTCGGCGCGGGTCGCCCCCGGCTACCGGGCGCAGCTCGCTCGTGGCTTCGCTGCGCTCGAGGTCGTCGGCTGGCGTCCGGTCGACGTGATCGAACGGCTGGCCGAAGGCTCGCTGCGTGGCGTCGGCTCTCCCGGCGCTGTCCTGGTCAGGCGGCTGGCGGATCTGGCATCCATGCCGCCCCCGGTCACCGCCGCTGAGGCCCGCGAGGTCCGAGAGGCCGCGCGGTCCCGTCCTGCCTGCGACCACGGCACCCCGGGCGGCTGCTCGAGCTGCTTCATGTGCCGCCGACATCAGCCCGACGAGGACGGCGTGCGCTGCGTCCAGTGCGCACCTGACGACCTCGTCGGCCCTCCCGGCAATACCGCCCCGCTCTTCCCCATCACCCCACCCGAAGGGACCACCTCATGAAGACCTGCGACCACCAGACCCCGGGCGGCTGCACCCGCTGCCCGCACTGCCGGAACAACGCCGCCGACGCGGACGGCGTGCTGTGCCACTGCTCGCCGCAGCACATCGCGATCGGTGACCTGGTCCGCGTCAACGACCGCGGCCCCGTCTACCGCGTCACCGAGCTCCGAGACGACAGCGGCACGTACGCCGCCGTCGCGCCGATCTCCGGCCTCGCCAGCCCCCGCATCGTCCGCACCGCCCACCTCACGAAGGAGAACATCTGATGACCTACCGCGAAGCCGAGTCCCTGAAGCGACTCAAGTCCGAGATCGACCGCGCCGCCCCGCGCCGCTCGACCGCCTCGGACGGCTGGATCGGAGACGCCGCGCACGCCTCCCGGACCTCCGACCACAACCCGTGGCTGAAGGACGCCTCCGGGGTCGGCGTCGTCCGCGCCCGCGACTTCACCCACGACCCCGCTGGCGGTCTCGACTGCCACAAGCTCGCGCTCTTCCTCGCTGATGCCCTGGGCGGGCATCCGGCACTGCGAGCGGGCGCGTACATCATCTGGAACCGCCGGATCATCTCCGCCAAGCGGCTCTCTGAGGGCTGGCGCCCGTACACGGGCAGCAACCCGCACACGAAGCACCTGCACCTGTCGGCCAGCACCACAGCCGGAGAGGCCGGCTACGACTCGACCCTCACCTGGGGATGGCCCCCGAAGGCGCCGAAGGTCGCGCGCAACACCGAGCTGCGCATTGACGAGATCTCCTCGCGCTGGGACCGGCCCGTCGCCTCGCTCAAGGCGGACATCGACCGTTCGTCCGCGGCAGCCGACGTGATCCTGCTTACGGAGGTGTACGACCGTCGCGCCGCTCTGGCTCGGATCGTCCCGGCCGGTTGGACCCTGCACCAGGTCACCGGCAGCGACCTCGCGGAGGTCGCGATCCTCACCCGCGACGCCGAATGGGTCGCGCTCCACTACTCCGCCAACGTCGTCGGCCCCGACCCCGGCCCCGGCAACCGCGTCGTGTGCGGCCTGGCGGTGCTCGAGCACACCAACGGCCACCGATTCATGGTCTCGATCTCGCACATGCCCTCCGGCGTCGAGAGCAACTGGGCCGGCAAGCGCGCCCGGATCTACCGCCGCGCCGTCAAGGGCATCGAGAAGCTGCACACCGACCGGTTCTTCACCTACGCCCCCAACGCTGAGGCCGCGTTCGCTGACTGGAACCTCAACGCACACCGACGCTGGGTCCGCGCCTACTTCAAGTCCGCCGTACGCCGCATGACCTTCCCCCGCGCCGCGATCGTCCCCAAGGGCGGCACGCACGCGGGCGGGCGCCTCATCGACTTCTTCCTGCGCCGCGGATGGCGCGTCAACCGCTGGGTGATCCTCCCGGCCACAGACGGCTCCGACCACCGCGCCATCCGCGTCCACGGCCAGATCGGAGACGCGAAGTGATGCGCTCCGACGCCCGCAAGCGACTCCCCAACAACACCACTACGAAGGACCAGGACATGGACCAGACCGTCACCATCGCCACCGAAGTCGCCCGCACCAGCCGCGGCCTGACCCTGCTCGAGGAAGCGCTGCTGGTGCGCGTCGAGCAGACGACCGCGAGCCTGACCGACTACGCCGAAGAGTGCGAGCGCCTCCGGGCCACCGTGCGGCAGGCCAAGACGCGGGCGTGCAGCCTGTGCGGCAGCGTGGACCGGGGCGAATGATGCGCGGCCTGATCCCGGTGTACGTCGTCGCCATGGTCGCCTGGCGCGCCGGACGCCGCTACGGCAAGACCGAAGGCGAGATCTCCGGCCTGGGCAAGGCGTCGGCGTACTACGCGAGCGGCCTGCTCGACGGTCGCGCGCTCGGACCGCGCCGCGGGAGGCGGTCATGAGCACCCACGTTTCGGACGACATGCCGGGGATCTCGCGCGACTCCAGCCGCCTGCCCTACCTCGAGGCCACCGGCGACTTCATCGACGTCGCCCACAACCTCGCCGACGACACCATCCGGCTGTCGATCGTCCACCCGGACTACGCGACGTGGCTCGACCCGCTCGAGGCGCGCGCGGTCGCCGCGGCGCTGATCCGGTGCGCTGATCGGGCCGAATCAGTTCTGTGAGCGGCGATCTCACGAAGCGCGGGCGTCCCCGTCGTCGCCACTGGTGGAGAGAGTTCTGCACCACGACGTACAGGGACGCCCGCGACGCCTGGGAAGCGCTCCGGGAGTCGGGGGAGTGCATGCAGCTCGAGGACGACGACTTCCGCGAGCTGCACCCCGCGCCCACGTTCAAGGCGACGCTGATCGGCCTCCGAGGGCACGGCGCGCGGTGGCACACGGCGGCGTGACACGCCGGTACGTCGAGCACCGTCCGGAAGTTGCCCGCGGATAACGCCCACGGTGAACGGCGTACGGCGCGCGACGGTCGCGAGCCGACCACTCGAAGGAGATTCCGATGCCCAGCACCCGCAGCATCCTCACCACCGCCGCGATCGCCCTCGCCGTCGTCGTCGCCAAGGACAAGTTCGGCTCGAAGGTCGGCCTCTGATGGCGAAGCGTCCCGCCCGCGGGCTCGCGTTCTGGGGCGCGGCCGGCGTCTCGGGCGTGATCGCCCTGACGCTGCTCAACGTCGTCGCCGACAAGGCAGGCGGCGGCCTCTCGTCGTTCCGTGACTACGTCGTCCGCCGCAACGGCTGACGAGAACAGGACCCCTCATGAACACCCAGATCGCCACTCGCTACATGCAGGGCATCGCCGTCCCTGAGACCTCCGTCAACCCGCAGGAGTTCTTCGCCCGCACCCGTCGCCGCCGCCAGCTCGAGGCGTCGAAGGCGTTCGCGGGCCTGGGCAACCAGGACACCTTCGAGATGAAGAAGGTCGACATCCTCGCGGGCATCCTGATCAAGCTCACCGGCACGGTCACCTCGACCCCCGGCGCCGGCACGGTCGCCACGACCGCCCGCTGGCCGTACGACCTGATCAAGAACGTTCGCTTCACGGCCAACGGCCAGGCGAACATCATCAACGTCTCCGGCTCCAAGCTGAAGGCGCGCGAGGTCATGAAGCACAGCGACCTCACCGACCGTGGCATCGTCCAGTCGGTCTCCGACGCCAACGTGCAGTCCGGCACCCTCGCCCTCGCTTCCGAGCGCTGGGGCGTCGGCAACCGCGACACCGCGATCGCGGGCGGCAACTACGACTACGACCTCGCCTGGTACCTCCCGATCGCGGAGGACGACCAGGACCTCATGGGCGCGATCTTCGCCGCCACGTCGAGCACGGACCTCACCGTGCAGATCGACTGGGCGACGTCGGCCGAGCTCTTCGTGCTCACCGGCAACGCCACCGCGGCCGTCTCCGGCACCGTCGAGCTCGAGGCGCTCCGGTTCTCGATCCCGATCGGCCCCGACGGCCAGATCGTGATCCCGGACCTGACCACCTTCCACTCGCTGATCCAGACCCGCCACACCGGGCTCGGCAACGGCGTCAACGAGCTGCGCCTGATGGGCCAGGGCGCCGGCAAGACGCTGCTGCGCACGTACGCGCAGCTGTGGAACGGCGCCGCGGGCGCCAACAACCCGGTCGAGGTCAACTCGACCAACTTCGGCACCCTCGCCTGGCGCTTCGGCGGCAACGAGACGCCGGATTCGGTCCCGAACGGCCGCATGCTCCGGATGCTCAACGAGCGGGACTACAACAGCGACATCGGCGCTGCTGTCCATGGCTTCTGGTGCCACGAGTTCGCCTCCGAGAACGCCTTCCGCGACTCGGTCGACCTCGGCACCACGTCGGAGTTCCGCCACGTCCTGGACATCCTCCCGGCCGTCGTGCTGAACAACGCCGCGCTCGAGGTCGTCACCGAGACGATCTACACCGCTGGCGCGGGTGCGTGAGTCCGATGCAGGACTGGATCAAGCCCGCTCCCGCCAAGTACGGCGGCGCGATGCTCGGTCAGCAGCAGGCCGTCACCAAGGACGCGACCGCCACCACGACGGTCGCGCCCTCGGTCACCCCGAAGCTGGCGGGCCTCACGTCCCCGTCCGGGCCGATGTTCTGGTTCGCCGCGCTCGCGGCGGGCGGTGTCGCCCTCATGGCGTACTCCACGTACGTCCCCGTGGTCGGCTGAGATGGCCGGCACCCGCAAGGCCACCGCTGGCCGTGCGCGGGCTTCGAGCTCGCGCACGGTCGGCGGCACGCTGAACCAGATCACCCTCACGCCGCCGAAGAAGGTCGGCGCGGGTGATCTGGCTGGCTTCGGTGCCGGCCTCCTGGCCTACGTCCTGGTGCTCAACTACCTGCGCAACGGCAAGGCCGGTGTTACCGGCTGGCTTGACGCGAAGTTCCTGAACAACCCGCACCCGGAACTCGCACGCGCAGGCAGCAGCTCGGGCACGCCGACTCTGCCGGCCATCCCCCCGGGCGCCATCGTCCGCCCGATCACGGGGGACCTGGAGTCCACTCGCCCGACCGTCGTCAACGTCTAGGAGCTCGTCATGGGAGGCATCTTCGTCGGCGTCCTCGGCGTCTGGGTCATCGTCCAGGTCGTCGCGGGCGGCGCGCTTCAACGGCTCGGGGTGACCCCGTGACCTGGCGCGGCGTCTTCTCGGGCGTCCTCGCCCTGGTCGCACTCGAGGCGGTACTGCGCTCGGAGAAGTCCGCCGCTCGCTTCGGCGGGATCTTCAAGGACATCGGGACGCTCGCGGAGCACGTCCTCTCGCCCGCCGTCCCCGCCATCCCCGACATCGCAGGTGTCGGGACCACCAACTGAGAAGGGAAACCATCATGAAGCAGGCAATGAAGTACGGCGCCGGTCTGATCGGGCTGTACCTGGTCGTCTCCAAGGGCACCAACGCCGGCCGCGCGATGAAGGACGGCGCCTCCGGTGGCGTGTCCATCATCAAGGCGCTGCAGGGTCGCTGAACCATGCTCCCCTCCAACCAGGTCACCACGACCGTTGTCGAGTACGGCGTCGACCGCCGCAACCCGGCCGCGGGCATCGTGCGTGATGCGATCACTCGCCTGCACGGCTTCCTCGTGCCCGTCACGCACGGCGCGGACGGCATGGACGAGACCACCTTCCACGGCTACGCCGACACGGTGCAGAGCTTCAAGGGCGCTGCGTCCCCCGCGGGGAATGCGATCACCTACCGCGACGGCGGCGCTGGGGAGATCTCCGACGCCCTGGTCTCCGGGCCGATGGGCGACCCTGCACGCCGTGTCTTCGCGGCCCGACTTCGACGGAGGCTCGCATGAGCATCGCTCCCGGCGCTGAGCGCGTCCCCCTGACGGGCAGCACGCCCCCGGCGACACCTTCCCCGGCCTCCGGTGGCCCGAAGGGCGTCAAGCTCGACCAGAAGACGCTCATGATGGGCGGCGCTGTCGTCGTGGCCCTGATCGCCTTCGCGTCCTCGCGTGGCGGCGCGGGCGGCACGAGCGGCGGCAACTTCGACACCGTCGAGCTCGACACCACCGAGACCGACCTCTACACCGCGGTGCAGCCCGAGCTCGAGCGGATCAACGACCAGCTCGAGGACCTCGGCATGCGCGACACGCCGG
This sequence comes from Nocardioides sp., assembly GCF_035481145.1. GTDB lineage: Bacteria > Actinomycetota > Actinomycetes > Propionibacteriales > Nocardioidaceae > Nocardioides. Next base: position 35,897 of record NZ_DATIHB010000138.1, read on the forward strand.
CCCCGGCCAAGCCGCAGGTCATCGTCAACGTGAGCAAGCCGACGCCGTCGAAGGCAGCACCCAAGCCAGGCACGGCCACGCAGCCCAACCTGCGGCTCTACACCGTGAAGAGGGGCGACAGCCTCTCCAAGATCGCGGCGCGCTTCAAGGTCAGCCGGATCCGGCTCTACCGGGCCAACAGCGGGCGCATCGAGGCCGCGGCGAAGAAGCACGGCAAGAAGAACTCCGGGAACGGCCGCTGGATCTACCCCGGCACGGTGCTGGTGATCCCGAAGTGAGCACCCTCTCCTACGAGCGTGTGTACGCCCTCGCGGCTGGCGCTGGCCTGTCGCGTGACAAGGCGATCATCGCGACCGCGATCGCCGCGGCCGAATCGGGCCTCAACCCGAACGCTCGAGGAGACGTCAGCCTGCAGGACGCGAAGTGGGGACCGTCGATCGGGCTGTGGCAGATCCGCTCGCTGAAGGCCGAGACCGGCAAGGGTTCCACCCGTGACGGGCAGCTGCTCTACGAGCCGACCTTCAACGCCCGATCGATGGCGTCGGTCTCGGCCAAGGGCAGCAACTTCTCGCCCTGGTCGGTCTACAAGAGTGGCGCGTACAAGAAGCACCTGCCCGCCGCTCAGAAGGCAGCCGGCGCGCCGTCGGTGCAGGGTATCGGCGGCACCACCAGCTCGAGCACGACAGCCCCAGGTGCCGCCACGTCGCTGGACGCCCCGCAGGTCCGTCCCGCCGCGTGGGGAGACAACCCGCTCGACGTGATCGGCAGCGCTGGCGACGCCACAGCCGACGCGGTCGCGACCGCTGTCGGTGGCAAGCTGCTCGACGTCGCCCGGGCCACGATCCCGTACGGCCTGGCGCTGACGCTCGGCGCGTCCCTGATCCTGCTGGGCGCGTGGAAGACGACGAAGCCATGACCAACACCTACCCGGGCATCGAGCCCGTCAAGGATTGGGTCCGCGCGGCCGCGCGCGAGGTCGGCAACCGGTTCGGCATCGCCAGCATCGGCGGCTACGGCAAGCGCTCCAACGCGACCGACCACGACGACGGCCTGGCGCTCGACTACATGACGCGCAACGGTGGCCCGCTCGCGGACTACGTGAAGGCAAACGCCGCGCGCCTCGGCGTCACCTACGTGATCTGGAACCAGCGGATCTGGTCCGCTGCCCGCAACTCCGAGGGCTGGCGCAAGATGCCCGACCGCGGCTCCGACACCGCGAACCACAAGGACCACGTGCACGTGTCATTCCGCTCGACCGCACCGTCTGGCTTCAAGCCAGCCGGACCCCCGTCCGGGAAGGGCACCGCGCCCCAGGCGCAGGGAAGCGACCCGTGGGCGGGCATCGACCCGAACGCCAACACCTACGTGATGGCAGAGGCCGCGCTCTTCGACGGCGCCGCTGAGGTCGTCGTCTACGGCGTCGCGCTGACGCTCGGCGTCGGCCTTCTCGTGCTCGGCGCGTGGCGGGTGTCCGCGCCGGCACGCAAGGTCGCGGGGGAGATGGGATCCGCAGCTACGACCGCAGCTGCCTCACTGGCAGGACCGCAAGGCAAGGCCGCCGCCTCGGCGGTCACCGCACTGAAGGGAAGCAAGGCATGAGCGACAACAACGAGCCGCAGGCAGAGCAGCTGATCGCGTTCACCGCGTGGCTGGAGAACCTGCGCAGCGAGGTCTCCGAGACCGTGTCGGGCGTGCTGCTGCGTGGCGCACGCGTCGTCCAGGTCGGCCTCAACGGCACGGCGCGCCCGACCTCGAGCGCGGGTGCCCTGGTGGGCTTCTCCCTGCTCAACACCACGGGCGCCGCGATCACCGTTCGGCTGCGTGACGGCCGGGACGCCGACGCGCCAGTGGTGCAGCTGGTGACGCTCGCCGCGGCAGAGGCCAAGTCCGAGTGGTGCGGCCCCGCGGGGCTCAACCTCGTGACCGGCCTCTTCGTGGACGCACCCGCGGGCCTCGAGGGCGCCGTCTACCTCCGGGGGACCGACTGATGGCGGCCAACGTGGTCGACACCGTGATGCTCACGGCCGCCGCCGCGCTCGCGGGGCTTGTCGTGACGGCCCTGTGGCGGCTCGGAGCCGTGCTCGTCGGCCTCCCGGCTGCACTGAATTCGCTCACAGAGCTTGTGAGAGAAATGCACCGCGACGTGCGGGGCCTCGAGGACCGCGTCAGCCGCCTCGAGGCGGGGGTGGCGGCATGAACCGCGAGTTCTACGTTGTCGCCGCCCTCGTCGCGCTCGACATGATCCTGCTCGCGCTGCTCGCCTGGGCTGCCGTCGAGATCCCCGACCCTCTGCTGGCGAGCGCACAGGTGCTCGTCGGAGCTGTCGCGGGCGCACTCGGCGTCCGCGGCCTCAACCGTCCCCAGGAGGACTGACACATGGCCGGATCGCTCTCCCAGATCACCCGTGACCGCCGCTCCGTCCTCGCGTGGCTCGGTCTCGTGCTCGCCGTCGTCTCCGTGTACGACGTGACCACCAACAAGCGCTGAGCCCATGTATCTCCCCGAGCCTTCCTCAAGCGCGAGCGCCTGGGCGGTCAGCGACTACCGTCAGCGCACCGGGCGGACACAGCCTGCGGCGGGTGGCGTCTGTCAGCTCGACTTCGGCCAGGTCCCCGAAGGCGAGCTGTGGCTGGTCGAGCGCGTCGTCGTCTCCTGCGACTCGAGCACGCCCACCGCAGCGTTCCTCTACGACACCAGCGTGGACGACTCCCGCGTGCTCGACGGCACACGCGTGGGGAACTTCGACGTGGCCGACAACAACTCACCGATCCAGGTGGCATCCGGCACCACCCTCGTTGTCGCCTGGGACGGTGCGAGCAATGGCGCCATCGGGCAGGCGCGGGTGCAGTACGTCGTGCTGAGGAAGGACGGGTACTGATGGGGTTCCGCTCGCCGCTGAACGGCATCCCGCCGTCCTCGCTGACAGACGACATGATCGCTGACGGCGCGATCACTGGCCCCAAGCTCTCGGCCGACGCGATCGACGGCAAGACCATCACGGGTGCCTTCATCCGCACCGCCGCGGCCGGGAAGCGCTGGGAGCTGGACTCCAACCCGGCCAACGAGCTGCGCGCCTACTCCGGGCACCCCGACGAGGTCGCTTCGGGTGGCCTGACCATCGAAACGATCGGTGACGACAGCGTGCTCACGCTCGAGACCCCGTCTGTCACTGGTGCCGGCGTCGCGCGTCTGAAGATGGTCGCGGCCGACGTGGTGGGCGTGGCGGAAAGCGACATGTACCTCACGGCCCGAGAGGTGACAGTCGGGACGTCCAGCGGCGCTGGCGGTGGCTTCAACGTCTACGACACTGCCCTGGTTAACCGTCGCTTCTCGGTGGCAACGGAGACTGGCTCAGACGGCATCAGGATCAACGACTCTGACCTGGTGCGCGGCATCAAGCGCGGCACCGCAACCGTGTCCCTGGTCGCTGCGCCGGCCGCGTCGTTTGACGTTGCCGTGACGTCCCCGACCGGAAGCCCGCCCGCTGTGGTGCTCTGTACCGTGGCCGACTCAACGGTCTACTTCGCCACGACCACGGTGCAGTCCGCGACGACCATCCGCATCTGGGTGCGGCGCTGGGACGGAACCTCCGCCACGGTCGGCGTGGCAGTCGATTGGCTCGCGATCTACTGACCCTGCTGACTACTGCTGGGCGTGCTTGTAGCCCTCCGACATCGGCAGCGGCGGCACGCGGTACAGGGCGTGCTCGCGGGCGTCGTACATCATGAACCAGTGCTCACCCATCGCGCGCGTGGCATCGAGCTCGCGCGCGAGCACCTTCGGCTCGATGCCGATGGAGGCCGCGATGCGCTCGCGGTCGCGCGGGTGCGGCAGGTCGTAGATCACGACGCGGTCAGCCTGGGATAGCAGCTTCGGGTCGATACCCATCGGCCGCGGCGTCGCCGCGATCAGGGAGACGTACCAGTGCCGCGACTGCGCCAACAGGGTGCGACCCTCCGGCCCGATCCGTCCCGCGGGGAACACCTCTTCGGCCTCGTCCACCCAGACGAGCACGCGCCGGTTCTTCGGGCGTAGCGCGAGGCCCAGGGCGCGGTCGAGATCCTCGCGGTAGGTCGGGGACGCCTGGTCAGCGACCCAGCGCAGCACGACGGGTTCGCCGCGGCGCTTCGGCGCCGGCATTGCGGCGGGCAGCTTGTGCACCGTGACCTGCTGGGGCAGCGAGGAGTCGGCGTCGCCGGTCGGGTCGATCACGAGCTTGTCGACACCGGGCCATGCCCGGAACGTCTCGCGCGCGTTGACCGACTTCCCCGACCCCTTGCGGCCACAGATGAAGATGATCTGGTTCTTGTCCGGGTCGAGCGCCGGGAACGGGTGACGCTCGCTCACAGCGCCGCCCTCAGAACCGCGACAGTCGGCGCGACGAGCACGCACACGCCCAGGAGCACGAGAACCTTCCACGTGCGGTCCGGACCGGGGTCGTACGTCGTCACGCGGCGTCCTCAGCGGGCTGCTCCACGAAGACCGAGGAGCGCACGAGCTGCGCGCGCTTCGCGAGCTGCTTCACGACGTAGTTGACGACGCCGAGCACCAGGGCGACGCCGTCGTTGACGTCGGGATTGGTGGCGGCGTCAGGCACGCGGCGTGCGGCGATGGACGCGAGCGGCGTCGCGATCGCCTTTACGTCCTCGTCGTCGGGCAGGTACAGGCCCTCAGCGCGCTCGAGCGTCTCGGGCTGCGTGAGCGTCGTGTGCGCGACCGTGCCGGCCGTCCGTACCGCCTGGCGCGCCGCGGGCAGCAGCGCGCGGGCCTTCGCCTTAAGAGTCGAGGGGGGTTCGGAAGCCGTAGCGGCGTCGCGGTCGCTCCGGTCGCTGTCGTCGGGAAGGTCCGACGACGGGAGACTCAGGTCCGGCTCCTCCGTCGTCCCCTCCCACGGGCTCGGGTCGCTCGGCTGGTGGAACAGCACCGACGCCATCGGGCTCTCCTGCGTCGTCTCCTCCTCGAGGCTGCTCGGGCTCTCGGACTGGGGGAGCTGCTCGCTTCGGTCGGGGTTGCGGGACATCGTAGGAGACCTCCTTGACCACATGCGCGGTCGTCGTTTCGGGCTGGTTGGTCGGCTCGGTCTCGCCCGCGGGCGCGGGCGCTCGATCCTTCGGGAGTCGGCGCGCGGTGACCTTCTCGGTGCACCCGTCCGACGCGCACTCACCCGTCCAGGTGGTGCGGTTGACAGCGGCGTGTGTCTCGGTGACGTGGCCGGCCTTGCAGGTGCCTCGCACCTTCGGGCCACGTCGAGAACCGTTCGGGGTTTGCGTGCTCACGCGCTCGATACTCCGAGCACGGGCGCGTTACGTCCGGGTAGTCACTCGACGTTCGCGCCCGCGTGTCGCCATTCCCCCTAGGTAAAGGACCAACCCATGCCCACCGTGATTGACGAGTACGCCGCCCTCCCCGGCCGCATCGCAGACGCCGCGCAGCACGTCGAAGACGCCCGCACGGCGCTCGTCAACGAGCTCGAGCGCCGCGACGACCTGATCGCGCAGGCGATCGACCAGGCCGGGATGAAGTACGCCGCAGTGGCGAAGGCCGCGGGCCTCACCGCGCCGCAGATCGTGCGGATTATGTCCCGCTCGAGCGCCGACGACGACTAACCTCCGGGCATGCGTCGTTTCGTTCTCCCCGTCCTGCTTGTCCTCGTTGCTGGCGTGGCAATCGCCGCGCTGGTAGTCGCGCTCGGAGCCCCGGAGGCGAGCAAGGAGCAAACGTCGCCGGACCTGAAGCAGCTCGAGGCGAAGGTGACCGCACTGTCGGCCCGCGTTGACGGCCAGGCGAGGACGATCGCGGCGCAGCAAGCTCGACTGAGCAAGATCTGTGACAAGGACGTGGTGGGCCGCTTCGACGCGAACCTGACGGGCCAGCAGAGCGCGTACACGGGGACCGACTGGACCTACTGGACCAACCTCACGGGCCTGCTGGGATCGATCTGTGGCGACCTCTACGAGGCAGAACCCGCGAGCGTGGACTAGAGCCCGTCAGCGGCGCCCATCATCGCCGCACGCACCGCCGCTCGGGACACCTGCGTGTAGATCGCGGTCGTCTCCGGCTTGGAGTGGCCGAGCAGCTCTTGCACGGCGCGCAGATCCTTCGTCTGGTCGTACGCCCGCGTGCCCGCGCGGTGGCGCAGCGTGTGCGTCGTCAACTTCGAGTCCAGGCGCGCCTCGATCGCCTGCAGCTCGGACGCCACGAGCTTGCCCAGGTGAGCCGGCGTCAGGTGCCGGCCGTGCGACGACGGGAAGAGGTAGCCCGCGGGCATCCTCAGGATCTCGCGCGCGATCTCGTCGGGCAGCGGCACCAGGCGCTCATGCCCGCCCTTGCCGCGCACCCAGAGGCAGTGGCCGGCGAGGTCGTCCTGGACGTGCTCGCGCTTCGCCTTCGCGATCTCCCCGCGCCGCAGGCCGCACGCGCCGCCCAGGCGCACCGCGAGCCGCACGCGAGGGTCCGTGGCACGCAACGCGATCCGGTAGACCGCCTCCGGGGTCGGGCGGGGGAGTGCGCGCGGGACGTTCGGCGGCAGCCACAGGTGCGGCGGGGAGTGCGTGACCCGGCCCGTGGCGAGCGCCCAGGAGTAGAAGCTGCGCAGGCTCGCCCGGTAGGCCCGCGCGGTGTTCGGCAGCCAGGGCTTACCGGCCACCCATGCGGTGAGCCCGTCGAAGGTCAGCGACTCCGGGGTGCCGCCGACCTCTCGGGAGAAGCGCGTCACGTGATACACGCGCAGGTCGATCGTCGCCACGCGCAACTTGCGGGCGGTCATGTACGTCTGCCAGGCCGCGATCTCGCGTGCCCACTTTGTGAGTCCAGTCATATCGAGGCCGATTTCTACGGGAGAAGCCGAACTAGGAAGCACCACGTGCCAGCCTCTAGGGCCAGAAATCACCCGGTGCGCGCAGAGAACCCCCCGAATGGGCCACGTCGGAAATAGCCAGATGGCCGATGCGCTACCAGCTGGAGCGGCGAAGCGCCTCGATCGCGGCGTCGATCGTGCGCAGGACGCAGCGCCCGCAGATCGGTCGGGCGTCCTCGCGTGGTGGCCTCGGGCCGGCGTAGCTGACGCACTCGAAGCAGGCCATTGGGTTGTAGTGCCCCCAGTTGCGCGGGAGGCCGCAGCCGCGGTGGTCGGGGTCGCTGTGCCCGACTGCGCTGCACTCGCTGCACACCCATACCCGAGACGCCTGGTTGCGCTGAGCCAGCCCGCTCATGCTCCCCTCCGGAAGGGGATCACTTCGGCCAGTTCCTGCTGGTCAGCGGCCAAATCAGGGGAATCAGCGGGTTCGGGGTTCGAGTCCCTGATGGCGTACAACACGAGGGCCTGACCAGCAGAGATGCGGTCAGGCCCTCTGTCATTTTCCGTTGCCCGTCGTACGCCGCGGCGCTCTGGGTACCTCCCTTCCTGACCCACAGGAGGAGACAGTGATGGAGACCTGGACCTGGATCGTGATCGCCGTCGTGGTGGCGCTCGTCGTCATCGCAGCAGTGATGGCCGGCATGAAGAAGAAGCAGGAGCACGACCGGCAGCACGCCGCCGAGCTGCGGGAGACCGCCGGCCGCCAGAAGGTCGCCGTCGAACGGCGCGACGCCGAGGCGCGCACGGTCGAGGCGGAGGCGGAGCGGGTGCGCGCGGAGGCCGACCGGTTGGAGGCGATCGCGCAGGAGCGTCGTACGGACGTCGAGTCGCAGCGGGCGTCGTACACCGACCGGCTGCAGAAGGCCGACGAGCTCGACCCGGACGTCAAGCACCGCGCCGACTGAGAGGCGCGGCCCCCTTGCGGAATAGATGATGTGTCATCTAATGTTGAGGCAGGCGAATCCCGCCGATCCTTGAGGAGGATCCGATGCCCGCAGTGACCGTTGACGACCTGACCGTCCTGGACCGCATCCAGGCGCCCGGGCTGGGTGACCAGCCGCGCGGCGTCGTGCAGGTCACCACCGCCCCGACCGGCTACGAGGGGGAGGGCTTTCCGGTCCGTCGTGCCTTCGCCGGCATCGACCACCGCCACCTCGACCCCTTCCTGATGATGGACCAGATGGGCGAGGTCGACTACGCGCCCGGCGAGCCGAAGGGCACGCCGTGGCACCCGCACCGCGGCTTCGAGACCGTCACCTACATGATCGACGGCGTCTTCGAGCACCGTGACAACCACGGAGGCGGCGGCACGATCACCAACGGTGACACCCAGTGGATGACCGCCGGTGCGGGCATCCTGCACATCGAGACCCCGCCGGAGTGGCTGGTCCAGTCGGGCGGCCTCTTCCATGGAGTCCAGCTCTGGGTGAACCTGCCGAAGTCCGACAAGCTCATGCAGCCGAAGTACCAGGACATCCGCTCCGGTGAGGTGAAGCTGCTGAGCACGCCGGATGCCGGCGTCCTGGTCCGGGTGATCGCAGGCCAGGTCGGCAACAACGCCGGCCCTGGTGCGACGCACTCGCCGATGACGATGGTGCACGCGTCACTCGAGCCGGGCGCGAAGCTCGAGCTGCCCTGGAACGTCGACTACAACGCGCTGGTCTACGTGCTCAACGGGCAGGGCACCGTCGGCGTCGACGGTCAGCCGCTCAAGTCCGGTCAGACCGCGGTCCTCGGCGCGGGTGACTTCCTCACGGTGCAGGCCGACCAGCGCCAGGAGTCGCGTACGCCGCGGCTCGACGTGATCATCCTCGGCGGCGAGCCGATCCGCGAGCAGGTCGCGTGGGCCGGGCCGTTCGTGATGAACACCAAGGCCGAGGTCATGCAGGCGTACGAGGACTTCCAGAAGGGGCGGTTCGGCCACATCCCGGCCGGCTGACGCCCTGTCGTCACGTCGCGAGGGCCCCGGTGGGCGCACCGGGGCCCTTGGTGTGTGCAGGTGGGGTGTGACCCAGATCCGATTGCAGAGTTCCTTCTCGTGCTGCTTGGGTAAGGCGCTCCTAACTAAGGATCACCTAAGAAACTCGGAAGGTCCAACTACATGCGCCGCAACGCCGTCCTCGCCCTCGCCACCCTCCCGCTTGCTGCCGCCAGCCTCGCTGCCTGCGGCGCCGAGGAGGAGATGGCAGACTCCGCCGTCCCGGCCGGGGTCGAGAAGCAGTACGAGGTTCTCGCCGAGGAGATCGCCGAGAAGGGCAAGACGGTCGAGTCCGGTGCCTGGACCGTCAACCTGATCACCGAGGCCGCCGAGCCGTGGCACGAGGTGCACGGCATGGGCCACACCGCGTTCCGTGACGTGAAGGCCGGCGAGACCAACCACATCGAGATCATCCCGGTGGACACCGCCTCGGGGCGGATCGTGCCCGACGTCCCGATCACCCTCGAGGTGATCGACGCCGACGGCACCGTCGTCGCCAAGCAGCAGCTCAGCTTCTACGGCTCGACGTTCTTCCACTACGCCGACAACTTCTCCATCAAGGAGAAGGGCGAGTACACGATCAAGGCGACCCTCGAGGCTCCGGCGTTCCCGTGGCACGGTGCCGAGGACGAGGCGCCTGCGCTCTCCGACGGCGCGGTGGTCGAGTTCGACGGCGTCGAGCTCGGCGCCGAGTGACCGAGCTCCTCGAGCGTGCCGTGGAGCCGGCGGCCGGGACGACGGCAGACATCGTCCCGGCTCGCCGGCGCCCGGAGTGGCTGCCGCTGGCCGCGGTCGGATCGCTGATCCTGGCCACGGCGCCCGCCGTCGTGTGGACGTGTTCGCACACCCACCCAGCGCCGCTGCTCCACGACGTTGCCCTCTTCGTCCATCTCGCCGCACTGCTGGTCGGCTTCGGGGCAGTGCTCAGCGTCGACTGGGTCGCCGCTCTCTTCATCCTCGGCAAGCGGAGTTTCCACGAGATGATGCGGGCCGCCGACAACGCGGCCGTGCCCGTCTGGGCGGGGTACGCCGGCCTGGTGCTGTCCGGCCTGCTCCTCGAGCCGGATCTGGCCAGCCCGGTGACGCAGGTGAAGCTCGCGCTGGTGCTGGTCATCGGGCTGAACGGTGTCGTCGCCCTCGGCCTGCACCGGGCGCTGGGTCGCGGCGCGGACCTGCGGTGGATGGCCCTCGGCGGCATGTGTGCCACGGTCTCCCAGCTGGCCTGGTGGGGCGCCACGGTCGTCGGCTTCCTCAACGCCCACTGATCCCTGACACAATGAGGGCCGCAAGCCTCCGTAGCTCAGCTGGATAGAGCACCGGCCTTCTAATCCGATGGTCGCAGGTTCGAATCCTGCCGGGGGCGCCACTTCCTCGTCGTCACTGCACGGCGGCGAGCAGCTCGGCCGTGGGGTCGGCGGCGGGGGTGCCGTCGATGATCGCGGTCGGGGTGGACCGGACGCCTGCCTTCGACATCGCATCCGTGGCGGCGACGACCCATGCGTCGAACGTGCCGTCCTCGATGAGCGGGGTCACCTCGGCACGGCCTGCGCCGGCCTTGACCGCCTGCTCGATCAGCTCGTCGTTGGTGGGGCCCGCGGTGCCCTCCTCGGGCTGGGCTGCGAAGAGGGCGTCGTGGAATGCCGCGAAGGCGTCGGCGCCTGCGACCTCGTGGACCGCCAGGGCAGCGTTGGCCGCACGCGAGGAGTAGGCGTTGGCCGACGCACGGTCGAGGAACGAGACGATCCGGTACTCGACCTTCACGGTGCCGTCCGCGACGCCTTGGCGGACCGCCTCGGACGTCGCGCTCTCGAGCAGGCCGCACGCGGGGCACTGGAAGTCCTCGTAGATGACGACCGTCCTTTCGGCGTCCTCCTCGCCGACCACGACACCGTGCTCGGCCGTCACTCCCGAGGGGACGGTGTCGACCGCTGCGCCGGTCGTGTCGCGACGCCCCTGGACGAGGACGCCGATCGTCACGACCAGGGCGAGAACCGCGGCGACTGCGGCCACGACGTACAGGTTGCGGCGGCGTGAGGCCGCCTCTTCGGTCCGGCGTACGGCGGCGGCGCGCTCGGCGGGGGTGGGACGGTTCATCAAGAGGGCCTTCCGGGAGGGGGAGTCGGGAAGAGGAGGGAGTCCGCGGCGAGCCGGGTGCGTGGTCGTACGACGAGCCAGGCCGATGCGGCAGCCAGGGCCAGGTCACGGGCGATCTCGCCGGGGTACTTCGAGGTGGCATCCGCGTCGAAGCCACCGCCGCCGAAGCAGCCGCAGTCGATCTGGAGGCCGCGCGCCCACGCCGACGCGATGC
>NZ_DATIHB010000139.1:0-52402 GCF_035481145.1 Nocardioides sp.
CTGCAGGAATCTGCAGGTTCGCGCCGCCTCAGCGCGTTGCGGGTGCAGGTTCGCGCCGCCTCGGCGAGTGAGAGGATGACGCCATGACCGACCCGCTTGGCCCCGTCGTCCGCCCGCGCCGTCTCCGTCGTACGCCGGCCCTGCGGCGCCTGGTCGCGGAGACGTCGCTCGAGGCGCGCCAGCTGATCCTGCCGGCGTTCGTGCGCGAGGGCATCGCGGAGCCGCAGGCGATCTCGTCGATGCCCGGCGTCGTCCAGCACACCCGCGACAGCCTGAAGCGGGCAGCGGCCGAGGCGGCCGAGCTGGGCCTGGGCGGCATCATGCTCTTCGGCGTGCCGGAGTCGAAGGACGCGGCCGGCACCGGGGCGGTCGACCCCGACGGCATCCTCAACGTCGCGATCGCCGACGTGAAGGCCGAGGTCGGCGACGCACTGCCGGTCATGGCCGACCTCTGCCTCGACGAGTTCACCGACCACGGCCACTGCGGCGTGCTCACCGCCGCCGGCACGGTCGACAACGACCTCACCCTCGCGGTGTACGCCGAGATGGCACGCGCGCAGGCTGCCGCCGGCGTCGACGTGGTCGGTCCCAGCGGGATGATGGATGGCCAGGTCGCGGTCATCCGCGAGGCGCTCGACCTGGTCGGGTCCTCCGACGTGGCGATCCTGGCCTACTCGGCGAAGTACGCCTCCGCCTTCTACGGCCCCTTCCGCGAGGCGGTCGACTCCTCGCTTGAGGGTGACCGGAAGTCCTACCAGCAGGACTCCGGCAACGTCATCGAGGGCGTCCGCGAGGCGCTGCTCGACGTCGCCGAGGGGGCCGACCTGGTGATGGTGAAGCCCGCGCTCGCCTACCTCGACGTGATCCGTGCGGTGAGGGAGGCCGTCGACGTCCCCGTCGCGGCGTACAACATCTCGGGGGAGTACTCCATGGTGGAGGCCGCCGCCGCCAACGGCTGGATCGACCGCGAGGCCGCGATCATCGAGACGCTGCTCTCGATCCGGCGCGCGGGCGCCGACGTCGTGCTGACCTACTGGGCCGCCGAGGCTGCGCGCCTGCTGCGCTGACTCCGGCCTGCGCCGGAGCATAGGGCCGAAGCCGACAGGCTCGGGCGGTGACCCGGCTCCGGCGGCAGGCGTCGACGTGGCTCAGGGCAGCACGGGCGCCCTCGGATGACGTACACCCGAGGCGTTGTGGGTGCCTCATGCCGCGCGCCCGGGTGCTGTGACGCCCGCAGGTGTACGTCGTGTGGGGGGCGACGTGTGGCCCGGTCACCTCTGGCGGTGAGCACAGCAGGGTCCGGGAACGACGAACGGCCCCGGTTCCCTCGCGGGAGCCGGGGCCGTTGATGCCCGTCAGGTCACTGACCCGGGTAGCCGAGCCGCGTCATGCACTGGTTGTAGAACGTCGCGTAGTCGTTGACGAGCGGCGTCGTGAGGTTCTTCGTGGTCGCCTCGGTGGTGCAGAGGGTCCTGGCGACCGTGAGCGTGACGGCCTTGGTGGTGTCCTCGACGACCTTGGTGGTGTCCTCGATGATCTTCTCGATCGGCTTCGTCACGGTCTCGCTGCCACCGCCACCACCGAGCGGCGGGTTGCTGGGCGTCGGGGTCGGCGTCGGGGTCGGGGTCGGGGTGCCCGTGCCGCCGTCGTCGCCCGGGGGCGTGTACGTGCCGCACGTCCCGGTGCAGTCGGTCTTGCCCTCGTCGCGCTTGCCGGTGCCGGGCTTGTAGACGCCGCCCGTGCCACCGCCGCCGCCGTACGACGCGTAGGAGCTCGGCGGGCTGAAGGTGTAGGCCGAGGTGATGTAGTTGGGCACTGCGGTGTAGTTGCCCTCGAGGTAGGCGTCGCGGACGCGCAGGACGAGGTCGACGTAGTCGTTGGAGTGGTTGTAGCGGAAGACCGAGGCGCGGCGGCCGGCCTCGCTGCCGAGGTCGTCGGTGCCGGAGCAGAGGTAGACAGCGGAGGCCAGTGCGGCGTCGTCGATGTCCTGGGGGTTGCGCTTGCCGTCGCCGTCGGCGTCGACGCCGACGCGCGACCAGGTCTGGGGGATGAACTGCATGGCGCCGACGGCGCGGTCCCAGACCTTGTCGTTGTCGTAGAGGCCGCCGTCGGTGTCGGAGATGGCCTGGGTGTTGTTGGTGCCGTTGAGCGCGATGCCGTAGATGCCCGGGTGGGACACGCCCTTGGTGTCGAGGGTGTTGCCGCCGTAGCGGCCGTGGTCGGACTCGACGCGGCCGATGGCGGCGATGAGAGCCCAGTCGATGTGGCAGGACTTGTCGGCGTCGTTGATGACCTGCTCGGCGCGCTGGTAGGCAGCCAGGGCGGCGGTCGGGATGCCGTTGGTGGAGGCAGCGGCGATGATCTTGTCGCCGTCTGCGGCGGTCAGGCCGAGGCCGACCTGACCGGGTGCGGTGTAGCTGGCGGGGTCCTGGAGGCTCTCGATCGGCACCTGGGAGCCGTCGGGGAGGCTGGTGTCACTCGCCGTGGTGCCGCTGACGCCGGCGAGGCTGGCGGTCCAGGCGGTCGACAGCAGAGCCAGCGGGACCAGAGCGGTGGCCTTCTGGATCTTGCCGAAACGCGGTGCAGACATGCTGTTGGTTCTCCCCAAATCGAGTGAGATGCGCTGCCGGTCCCTCCCCGGCGGCCCCTCACAGGCTGTGGCGCAGATTACCTCGCCAGTGAGGAAACGTGCGATCCGCACAAGTATGACGCGCACGTAACAGATTTTTTGCTGAGAATCCGGAATCGACACACGGGCGGCGTTCGCGGGCCCTTCGCGCGTCAGCGAGAATGGCGCGGTGATGAGCCCCAGCATCCTGCAGACCGAGACCTCGGCCGCCCTCTTCGAGCGCGCCCGCGCGGTGACCCCCGGCGGTGTGAACTCACCCGTCCGCGCGTTCAACGCCGTCGGCGGCACGCCGCGCTTCGTCCGGTCCGCGCAGGGCGCCTGGCTCACCGACGTCGACGGCAACGAGTACGTCGACCTGATCTGCTCGTGGGGCCCGATGCTGCTCGGCCACGCCCACCCGGAGGTGCAGGCAGCGGTCGCCGAGGCGGTCGCGCGCGGCACGTCGTACGGCACCCCGACGGTGCCCGAGGTGGAGCTCGCGGAGGAGATCGTCGCGCGCACGGCGGTCGAGAAGGTCCGTTTCGTCAGCAGTGGCACCGAGGCCACGATGTCGGCGATCCGGCTCGCGCGCGGGTTCACCGGCCGCGAGATCGTCATCAAGTTCGCGGGCTGTTACCACGGCCACGTCGACGCCCTGCTGGCCTCCGCCGGCTCCGGCCTCGCCACCCTCGCCGTCCCGGGTACGCCTGGCGTGCCTGCGAGCAGCGCCGGCCTGACCATCGTGCTGCCCTACAACGACAAGGTCGCGGTGGCTGCCGCGTTCGCGGAGTACGGCGACCGCATCGCGTGCCTCATCACCGAGGCCAGTCCCGGCAACATGGGTGTCGTCCCGCCGGCGCCCGGCTTCAACGCCTTCCTGGCGCAGATCTGTCGGGAGAACGGTGCCCTCTTCATCAGCGACGAGGTGATGACCGGCTTCCGTGCGAGCAAGCAGGGGCAGTGGGGCCTCGACGGCGCGGTGGAGGGCTGGGTCCCCGACCTGACGACGTTCGGCAAGGTGATGGGCGGCGGCTTCCCGGCCGCGGCGTTCGGCGGTCGCGCCGACGTGATGGCCCACCTCAGCCCGGAGGGGCCCGTCTACCAGGCCGGCACGCTGGCCGGTAATCCCATCGCCACCACCGCAGGTCTCGCCACGCTCCGCCTGGCGACCGACGAGGTCTACGACCACATCGGCAACGCTGCAGAGACGATCAAGGACGCTGTCGCTGCCGCGCTCGCCAAGGAGGGCGTCCCGCACGTCATCCAGGCCAGCGGCACGATGTTCTCGGTCTTCTTCAAGGACGCGGCGGTCACCAACTTCGCCGAGGCCTCGGAGCAGGACCTGCCGGCGTACACCGCGTTCTTCCACTCCATGCTCGACCAGGGCGTCTACCTGCCGCCCTCGGCGTACGAGGCGTGGTTCCTGTCGTCGGCCCACGACGACCGGGCGGTCCAGCAGGTGCTGGACGCCCTCCCGGCCGCGGCCTCAGCCGCTGCCTCGACCACCACCAAGGGAGTCACCGCGTGAGCGACAAGACCACCGTCCACCTGATGCGGCACGGCGAGGTCCACAACCCGGAGGGCATCCTCTACGGCCGCCGCCCGGGCTACCACCTCTCCACGCGGGGCCAGCAGATGGCACAGGTCGTCGCCGAGGCGATCAAGGACCGCGACATCACGCACCTGCGGGTCTCGCCGCTGGAGCGCGCGCAGGAGACCGCCGCGCCCCTCGCCAAGCTCACCGGGCTCGAGATCGTCACCGACGACCGGGTCCTCGAGTCGACCAACCACTTCGAGGGCAAGCGGTTCGCCAAGGGTGACAACGCGCTGCGCGACCCGCGCCTGTGGCTCAAGCTCTACAACCCGCTCAAGCCCTCCTGGGGCGAGCCGTACGCCGAGATCGCCGCGCGCATGATGGCCGCGGTCCACGACGCCCGCGAGGCCGCGCGTGGCCACGAGGCCGTGATCGTGTCGCACCAGCTGCCGATCTGGACCACCCGCATGCACGTCGAGAAGCGGTCGATGCTCCACGACCCGCGCAAGCGCCAGTGCACGCTCTGCTCGCTGACCTCGCTCAACTTCACCGGCGACAAGCTCACCTCGGTCACCTATTCCGAGCCCGCCGGCCACCTGATCCCGGCCGGTGACAAGAACGCGCCGTTCTCGGCCGGTGACGCCCCCGAGGACCTGCGGCCTTGATCCGTCGTCCCGTCGCGGCGCTGGCCGCCCTCGTCGCTGTGCTCTCACTCGGAGCGTGCAGCGGCCTCGGGGCGACCAGCAACAACTCGACCGCCACGGGGGGCGGCGTCTACACGTCGATCCCCGTCAGCGAGCGCGACGAGCCCGTCGCCTTCACCGGGAAGACGTGGGACGGCGAGACGATCGACATCGCCGACTACCGGGGCAAGGTCGTGGTGATCAACCTCTGGGGCAACTGGTGCGGCCCGTGCCACGAGGAGATGCCCGACATCGTCGCTGCGGAGAAGCAGCTGCGCGGCCAGCCGGTCGCCTTCCTCGGCCTCAACGAGCGTGACAACGCGGCGAGTGCTGCGTCGTTCGAGCGGAAGTACGAGGTGACCTGGCCCTCGATCGCCGACGAGGGCGGGCGGGCCCTGCTCGCCTTCCGCGGGGTGCTGCCGCCCAACTCGACGCCGTCGACCCTGATCCTCGATGCCGAGGGGCGCGTCGCCGTCCGCATCGGCGGCGTCGTGCCGAGCACGCTCACCCTCACCGGGCTCGTCGAGGACACCCTGGCGTGAGCGACTACTTCCAGGACGCCGTGATGAGCGGCTCTCTCGTGCTGGCGCTGCCCGTCGCGCTGCTCGCCGGACTCATCTCGTTCTTCTCGCCCTGCTGCCTGCCGCTCCTGCCGGGCTACCTCTCCTACGCGACAGGTCTCTCCGGCGCGGAGATCGCCTCCGGCGGCGGCGTACGACGGGGCCGGATGTTCCTCGGGTCGCTGCTCTTCGTGCTCGGGTTCTCCGCGGTCTTCGTGCCGTTGGGTGCCACGGTCGGTGCGCTGGGCGACCTGGGCACGCAGATCAACACCAACCGCCGGCTGCTCACCGTCGTGCTCGGCAGCGTGGTGATCGTCCTGGGCCTCTTCTTCGCCGGCCTGCTCCGGGTGCCGTTCCTCCAGCGCGACGTGCGGGTGCACCGCCTGCCCGCCGTCGGTCTCGGCGCCGCGCCGCTGGTCGGCCTCCTCTTCGGCCTCGGCTGGACGCCGTGCATCGGCCCGACCCTCGGTTCGATCATCGCGCTCGGCTTCGACGAGGCCAACGCCTACCGTGGTGCGCTGCTGGCCGGTGTCTTCGCGTTCGGCCTGGGAGTTCCGTTCCTGCTCGCCGGCCTGGCCTACGAGCGGGCGACCCGCGCCTTCGGCTGGCTGCGCCAGCACCAGACCCTGCTGATGCGCGCCGGCGGACTGATGCTCGTCGCGGTCGGCCTGGCGATGGTCACCGGCTGGTGGGACGTGGCGATCCAGTGGACCCAGGTCCGCCTGATCGAGCAGTTCGGATCGGGAGCCTGACGTGGTGATGATCAAGAAGGGCGCCTCCCCGGAGGAGCCCCGGAAGGGGTCTCCCGCTCAGCGCGACGAGCAGGGTCCCGCGCAGGGCAACGAGCGCCTTCCCGGTGAGCTGACCGCCCGCGAGCTGCTCCGCTGGGCCTGGCGCCAGCTCACCTCGATGCGCACGGCGCTCGTGCTGCTCCTCCTGCTCGCGCTCGCCGCGATCCCGGGATCGGTGATCCCGCAGACCTCGGTCGACTCCTTCGCGGTCTCGGAGTGGAAGGACGACCACACCACGCTGGCGCCGATCTACGAGAAGCTCGGCATGTTCGAGGTCTTCTCGTCGGTCTGGTTCTCCGCGATCTACGTGCTGCTGGCGATCTCGCTGGTGGGCTGCATCCTGCCGCGGACGCGGGTCTACTGGCGCGGCCTCCGCGCCGCCCCGCCGACCGCGCCGCGCAACCTGACCCGCCTGCCGGACTCCGCGGCGTACACGACCGGCGAGACGCCCGAGGTGGTGCTGGACCGCGCCCGGATGCTGCTGAAGAAGAAGCGCTACCGGGTCGTCAGCGGCGGCGGCGCGGTGTCGGCCGAGCGGGGCTACCTGCGCGAGGCAGGCAACCTGCTCTTCCACATCGCCGTGCTCGTCGTGTTGGCCGGCTTCGCGATCGGGTCGCTGTGGGGCTACAAGGGCGGCGTGATCGTGGTCGAGGACGGCAGCTTCTCCAACACCCCGACGCAGTACGACGACTTCACGCCCGGCCAGCTCACCCGTGCCGGTGCGCTCGACAGCTTCACCTTCCGCGTCGACGACTTCGACATCGAGTGGCTCTACAGCGGCCCGCGCAAGGGCATGGCCCGCAAGTTCGTCGCCGGCCTCACGTGGTGGGACGAGAAGGGCACGGAGTCGACGTACGACCTCCGCGTCAACCACCCGCTGAACATCGGCGGCACCGACGTCTTCCTCATCGGCCACGGCTACGCGCCGGTCATCACGGTGCGCGACGGCAACGGCGACGTCGCCTACAGCGGACCCACGCCGTTCCTTCCGGAGAACCAGCAGACCTTCCAGTCGTACGGCGTGATCAAGGTGCCGACCGCGCAGCCGAAGCAGATCGGGCTCGACGGGCTCTTCCTGCCGACGTACAACGAGGACCCGATGAACTTCGGGTCGATCCTGGGCGATGACAAGAACCCCTTCATCACCCTGCGCGCGTACGTCGGCGACCTGGGCCTCGGCGAGGGGAAGCCGCAGTCGGTCTATGCGCTCGACACCTCGAAGATGAAGGCGCTCGCGCGCGAGGACGGCGGGATGTTCCGCGTCGACCTGCACGTGGGCGAGTCCGTCGACCTGCCCGGTGCGAACGGCTCGGTGACCTTCGAGGGGGTCAAGCCGTGGGTGCGGGTCGAGGTCGCGAAGAAGCCCGGCACCTGGCTCGCCCTCGGCGGTGCAATCGTCGCCCTCGTCGGCCTCTGCGGCTCGCTCTACATCCGGCCGCGCCGGCTCTGGGTGCGCGCGGTGCGCTCGGCCTCGGGCGAGACCCTGGTCGAGGTCGCGGGGCTCGACCGGTCGGCGCGCAGCGACCTCGCGGACGACCTGACTGCTTTCGTGGCTGCCCTGCAGGGGGCTGCAACTGACGTGACTGCCGGTGCTGCCGGCGTACAGGAGGACCAGTGACGGACCAGGCGTGGGACACGCTCAGCATCCAGGCGGTCAGCGCGGCGGGTGTCGTGTACTTCCTCGCACTGCTGGCCTACTCGGCCCAGTGGGCGGCCCGTCGTGGGGCCGCCACGGAGGAGGGGTCTCCGCGTGCTGATGTCTTCGGGCGCTTCGCCTTCCTGCTGACGGTGGTGGCCGCGGGGGTGCACCTGCTGGCGCTCGTCGCGCGTGGCCTCGCCGCCGACCCGAACCGCGTGCCGTGGGGCAACATGTACGAGTTCACGTTGACTGCCGCGCTCGTCGTTACGGTGGTGACGCTGCTCTTCTTCCGGCGCTGGAACCTCGCCTTCCTCGGGCCGTGGGCGGTCGGCCTGGTGATGGTCGTGCTGATGCTCGACGTGGTCTGGCTCTACGAGCCGATGGCGCCGCTGACGGAGGCGCTCTCCTCGCCGTGGCTCGTGATCCACGTGATCGCCGCGATCGTCGCGACCGGCGTCTTCACGCTCGGCGGACTGGTCTCGATCCTCTACCTGGTGCGCGCCTCGGGACGGCTCTCGTCCCTGCCGGCGGCCGAGGTGCTCGACCGGATCTCGTACCGGCTGCATGCGTTCGGCTTCCCGATCTGGACCTTCGCCGTGCTGATCGCCGGCCCGATCTGGGCCCATCAGGCCTGGTCGCGCTACTGGGGCTGGGACCCGAAGGAGGTCTGGGCTTTCATCACCTGGGTCGTCTACGCGGCGTACCTCCACGCCCGCGCGACCGCCGGGTGGAAGGGGCGCGCGGCCGCGATCGTCGCGCTGGTTGGCCTGGCGACGCTCTGGTTCAACTTCATCGGGATCAACTTCTTCTTCGGCGGATCCTCGGTGCACTCGTACTCGAAGTGACCTGACCGCCTCTGGGGTATCGCGCGTGCACGCTCGGCCGCGCCGGGCGGGCCACCAACCCGCATGTGTGACGTTGTGGCGGCCCGTGCGAGTCCGTGACGGACGAGAAGTTCGCATGTGCGAAGTCGTGCATGGTCAGGGCAGGGTCGGGTGTGCGGGACTGGTGGGCGGAGGTCAGGCGGTCTGCGTGAGCGGTACGTCGGGGCGCGCGACCAGCTGCTCGAGGGCGATCTCGAACGCCGTGCTGGCGATGCCGGTGGCCTCGGGGGAGCGGGACCTGCACGCGGCCAGGGCGTCGCGGATCGTGGCGGAGACGTCGCCGAAGATCGCCCCGTCCGTCACCGCGCCGCTGCCGTCCATGAGCATCGCGAAGGTGCGCGCCATCCCGCAGTTGGCGATGAAGTCGGGGATCACCGCGACGTTCCGGTCGGCGTGCTCGTAGGTGGGGCCATAGAAGATCTCGTCGTCGGCGAAGGGCACGTTGGCGCCGCACGAGACGACCTCGAGGCCGCCGGCGATCATCGCGTCGACCTGGGCGCGCGTCACGAGGCGTGAGGCCGCGCACGGCAGGAAGACCGCTGCGCCCATCGACCAGATCGCGGCGTCGACCTCCTCGAACGGGAGCAGGTCGGGTGCGACGAGCTCATTGCCGCGACGGCCGGCATAGAGCGAGGCCACCCGCTCCGGGCTCAGCCCCTCAGGAGCCAGCAGGCCGCCGCTGCGGTCGATGATCCCGACGATCCGCGCCCCCATCCGGGAGAGGTAGTACGCCGCGGTCGCGCCGACGGTGCCCCACCCCTGCACGATCGCCGGCTTGCCCGCCAGGCCACCGCCGTACAGGTCGTAGTGGTGGCGGACCGCCTCGGCGACGCCCCAGCCGGTGACCAGGTCCGCGACGGTGGGTACGCCGTGGGGGCCGGCCGGCGGTGCATATGCCGGGTCGGTGACCTCCTTGGCGACGCCGGCGCGGAGGTGTCCGACGCGCTGGATCCGCTCGAAGCCCTCGGCGTGGAAGTGGCCGGTGACGATGCCCTCCTGGGGGTGCCACAGGCCGTTGGCCTCGGTCATCGGCACGACCTCGGAGGCCTCGTCGACATTGAGGTCGCCGCCGGTGCCGTAGTAGGCCTTGAGCAGGGGAGCGGCCGCGGCGAACCACCGGCGCAGCACGCCCTCCTTGCGCGGGTCGGCGGGGTCGAAGGCGATGCCGCTCTTGGCGCCGCCGATCGGCGGCCCGGCGACGGTGAACTTGACCTCCATCGTCTTCGCGAGCGACTCGACCTCGCGGCGGTTGAGGCCGGGGCGCATCCGCGTGCCTCCGCCGGCGGCACCGCCGCGCAGCGAGTTGATCACCATCCAGCCGGTGGCATCGGTCTCGGGGTCGTGCCATTCGAAGACGACCTCGGGAGGGGTGTGCTCGAAGCGGGCCAGCAGGTCCTTCATGCGCTCACCGTGCGCGCTGGCTGTGGTCACGTGCAACATCCGCACAGCAACATGAACGTCAAGCCAACTTCCGGCCAGCGAAGCGGCATCTGCGCTAGGCAGGATGACTAGTGGAGGACCGTTCTACGCCTGACGTGGATAGCGCGGCGCGCGTGACGGCTTCGCCTCGACGGTCTGCAGCAGCGGGAGGGCCCGCGGCTTCACGATGCTGGAGAGGACGACGATGCTGCTCGACCGGGCGACGTAGCGGGAGCGGGCGATCTGGATCAGTGTCTGCTGCAGGTCCTCGTGCGACGCCGCAGCCACCCGGCAGAGGATGTCGTTCTCTCCCGTCGTCGCCCAGGCCTCGATCACGCCGGGGATCGCAGCGAGCTCCTCGGCCACCGAGTCCAGCTCGCCCTGCGCGATGTGCAGCTGGACGAAGCACTGGACGCCGAAGCCCGCTGCGGCCACGTCGATCTGGGGCTGCCAGCCGGCGATCACGCCGGCGTCCTCGAGCTTCTTCAGGCGGGCCTGCACGGTCGCGCGCGCGACCTTGATCCGCCGCGACGTCTCGAGCACCCCGATCTGCGGCGCCTCGTGCAGGGAGGTGAGCAGGGCCAGGTCGATCTCGTCGAGCTCGATGCTCCGTTGCATGCTGCTCCTTGGTGGTCAGGTTGCCTAGTTGATCTGAGGAAATCATGGACCAAAGGTGCAGCGTGGCCAACAAGAACTGGTGCTGTTGCCGAGCCCGTCAGGCCGGAGTTTGATCGAGGAGACCCGGGTCACAGTCCTCGAAGGAGTCCGCATGTCCCCGCACGACGTCCTCACGGAGGCCGAGCAGCGCGCCGGCCTCGACCTGGCGCAGCTGCGCCAGCTCGTCGGCCTCGTGGAGTACGACGAGACGCAGGACCCGTTCCCCATCACGGGCTGGGACGCGATCGTCTTCGTCGTGGGCAACGCGACCCAGGCCTCGGCGTACTTCCAGAACGTCTGGGGCATGGAGCTCGAGGCGTACGCCGGACCGGAGACGGGCGTGCGCGACCACAAGTCGTTCGTCCTGCGCTCGGGCTCGATCCGCTTCGTGCTGCAGGGTGCGGTCACCGCGACCAGCCCGCTGGTGGACCACCACGCGCGCCACGGTGACGGCGTCGTCGACATCGCGCTCGAGGTGCCCGACGTCGACCGCTGCATCGCCCAGGCCCGTGCGGCGGGCGCCACCGTCCTCGAGGACGCCCATGACCTGACCGACGAGCACGGCACGGTCCGGGTCGGGGCGATCGCGACGTACGGCGAGACCCGGCACACGCTCGTCCAGCGCGAGGTCGACGGGGTCCGCTACACCGGCGCCTACCTGCCGGGGTTCGTCGCAGCCGGCCCCGCCCGCCACCAGCAGGAGCGCAAGGAGCGGCGGCTCTTCCAGGCGCTCGACCACATCGTCGGCAACGTCGAGCTCGGCCGGATGGACGAGTGGGTCGGCTTCTACAACCGGGTCATGGGCTTCGTGAACATGGCGGAGTTCATCGGCGACGACATCGCCACCGACTACTCCGCCCTCATGTCGAAGGTCGTGGCGAGTGGCAATCACCGGGTGAAGTTCCCGCTCAACGAGCCGGCTCCCGCGAAGCGGAAGAGCCAGATCGACGAGTACCTCGAGTTCTACGGCGGCCCCGGTGCGCAGCACCTCGCCCTTGCCACTGGCGACATCCTGCGGACCGTCGACGTGCTGCGGTCGCGCGGCGTGGAGTTCCTGGACACCCCCGACGCCTACTACGACGACCCGGAGCTGCGTGCCCGGATCGGCGAGGTGCGGGTCCCCGTGGCGGAGCTGAAGAAGCGCGGGATCCTCGTGGACCGCGACGAGGACGGCTACCTGCTGCAGATCTTCACCGAGCCCCTCGGCGACCGGCCGACGGTCTTCTTCGAGCTGATCGAGCGCCACGGCTCCCTCGGCTTCGGCAAGGGCAACTTCAAGGCGCTCTTCGAGTCCATCGAGCGCGAGCAGGAGCGACGGGGGAACCTCTGATGCCCCACTACAGGTCGGTCGGCGACGTCCCTCCGAAGCGCCACACCCAGCACCGGGGTCCCGATGGCGAGCTCCTCTTCGAGGAGCTGATGGGGGAGGAGGGCTTCTCCTCGGACTCCTCGCTGCTCTACCACCGCTTCATCCCCTCCGCCGTCGCCGCCAGCAGGGTCTGGGAGCTGCCCGACCAGGCGCTGACGCCCAACCACCCGCTGCTCCCGCGCCACCTCTCCACGCACGCGCTCTCCTTCGACGAGGGCACCGACGCCGTCACCGGCCGGCGGCTCCTGCTCGGCAACGCCGACGTCCGCATCTCGTACGTCGTGGCCGACGCGACGAGCCCGCTGTACCGCAACGGCATCGGCGACGAGTGCCTCTTCGTCGAGGACGGCTCGGGTGTGCTGGAGACCGTCTTCGGCGACCTCGCCTTCGGCCCGGGTGACTACCTGGTCGTGCCCCGCGCGACGACGCACCGGATCGTCCCGGACGGCCCGGCACGGATCTACGCCATCGAGGGCAACTCCCACATCACCCCGCCGAAGCGCTACCTGAGCCGCTTCGGCCAGCTGCTGGAGCACGCCCCGTACTGCGAGAGGGACCTGCGCGGGCCGGTCTGGCACAACCCCGAGCCGAGCTCGGACGGGGCCGGCGACGACGGCTTCGACGTACTCATCAAGCATCGCGTGTCCGGCCTGCCGGGCGGCATCGGCGGCACGGTCCACACGCTGCCGCACCACCCCTTCGACGTGGCCGGATGGGACGGCTGCCTCTACCCGTACGCCTTCAACGTCGCCGACTTCATGCCGATCACCGGCAAGGTGCACCAGCCGCCGCCGGTGCACCAGGTCTTCGAGGGCGTCAACTTCGTGATCTGCAACTTCGTGCCGCGCAAGGTCGACTACCACCCACTGTCGATCCCGGTGCCGTACTACCACTCCAACGTCGACTCCGACGAGGTGATGTTCTACGTCGCCGGTGACTACGAGGCGCGCAAGGGCAGCGGGATCGCGCAGGGGTCGATCACGCTCCACCCGGGTGGTCACCCGCACGGCCCACAGCCGGGCGCCTACGAGCGCTCGATCGGCGCCGAGTTCTTCGACGAGCTCGCGGTCATGGTGGACACCTTCCGCCCGATCGACCTCGGCGAGGCCGGTCGCGCGAGCGACGACGGGGTCTACGCGTCCTCGTGGTCCCGCGGCGACCGCGGAGACGGGGCGGTCACCGAGGAGGGGGCCGGATGAGCGGGCTCTCCCCCTTCCTCCTCGTCGGGCTCCTCGACGACGCGGCGATCTTCCCGCCGGGCAATGCGCCGTTGGCGGTCGCGGTGGCCGAGCACGCCGTCCACCGGCACCGTCCGTACGCCGCCGCGCTGGGCCCGCTCGTCGTCCGTGGCGCCGACCTCCCCGGAGCCGGCGCCACCGAGGTCGCCGTGGTGACCGGGCTGGACGAGGCCCATGCCGCGGTCGCTGCGGCGGGATCCCGCCTCCGGTCGCTCGAAGTGAGCCTCCCCGCGCACGCGACGGCCGACGAGGTGCGGGCGCTCGCCTCGCTCGGCGTGGAGGTCTTCGTCGAGGTGCCGCGTGACGCCCGGCGGACGTCGGTGATCCGGGAGCTCGCGACAGCCGGACTGTCGGCCAAGTTCCGCACCGGCGGGTTGAGCGCCGACCTCTTCCCGACCATCCCCGAGCTCGCGGCGGCGATCGAGCTGGCCGTCGGCGCCGGCGTCGCGTTCAAGGCGACCGCCGGGCTCCACCACGCCGTGCGTCACACCGATCCCGCGACCGGCTTCGAGCACCACGGGTTCCTCAACCTGATGCTCGCCACCGCCCGGGCGCAGGCCGGCCGGCCGCTGGGTGACATCGCCGCTGCACTGGCGTCGCGAGACGACGGCGCGGTGGCGCGCGCCGCGCTCGAGCTGACGCCCGACGTGCGCACGGCGTTCCGCTCCTTCGGCACCTGCTCGATCCGCGAACCCCTCGACGAGCTGGCCCGGCTCGACCTGCTGCCCCACGCCTGGAAGGAAGGCGCCGCATGAGGCTCTCCGTCAGTGCCGACGACCGCTTCGGCCTCCACAACCTCCCGTACGGCGTCTACCGCGTCGCCGGCAGCTCGCCGCGCGTGGCGACCCGGGTGGGGGAGCACGTGGTCGACCTGGCGCTGTTGCTGGGCGACGAGGTCTTCGCGCAGCCCTCGCTCAACGCGTTCATGGCGCAGGGGCCATCGCGGTGGGCGTCGGTGCGCGAGGCCCTCGCTGACGCGCTCGCCGGCGACGTCGACCCCGCCGCCGTGCATCGCCTGGCAGACGTCCGGCTCGAGATGCCGTTCGAGGTCGCGGACTACGTCGACTTCTACGCCTCCGAGCACCACGCCTCCAACCTGGGCCGGCTCTTCCGCCCGGAGGCGCCCGACCCGCTGACGCCCAACTGGAAGCACCTGCCGATCGGCTACCACGGACGCTCAGCCTCGATCGTCGTCTCGGGCACCGACGTGGTGCGGCCGTGTGGCCAGCGGCTGCCTCCGGGGGAGTCGGCGCCTGTCTTCGGGCCCTCGGTGCGGCTCGACCTGGAGGCCGAGCTCGGGTTCGTCGTGGGCACCGGGTCGTCCATCGGCGAGGTGATCGCGGTCGATGAGGCCGAGGAGCACCTCTTCGGCGTGGTCCTCTTCAACGACTGGTCCGCGCGCGACATCCAGGCCTGGGAGTACGTCCCACTCGGGCCGTTCCTCGGCAAGTCGTTCGCCTCCACGGCGTCACCGTGGGTGGTGCCGATGGCAGCGCTCGAGGGCGCGCGCGTGCCGGTCCCGGCCCAGGAGCCCGGGCCGTTGCCCTACCTCGAGATGGAGCGGCCGTGGGGGCTCGACATCGCCCTCGAGGTCGTGATCAACGGCGAGGTCGTCAGCTGCCCGCCGTACGCCGCGACGTACTGGTCGCCGGCGCAGATGCTCGCCCACCTGACCGTCAACGGCGCGCCGACGCGCACCGGCGACCTCTTCGCGAGCGGCACGGTCTCGGGTCCGGACGCCGCACAGCAGGGGTCGCTGATCGAGCTGACGCGTGGTGGCACCGAGCCGATCGTCGTCGGTGGCGAGAAGCGCGGCTTCCTCGAGGACGGCGACGAGGTCGTCCTCCGTGGCGAGGCACGACTGGCCGACGGACGACGCGTCGGCTTCGGCGAGGCGCGCGGCCGGATCCTGCCCGCCCGCGAGCTTGTCGTCGACACGGAGGTGGAGTGATGGACAAGGTGGTCCGGAGCGCGGCTGAGGCCGTCGCCGACATCCCGTCCGGGGCGACGCTGGCCGTGGGCGGCTTCGGCCTCTGCGGCATCCCGGCGGTGCTGGTGCAGGCGCTTCTCGACGCCGGCACCGACGACCTCGAGGTGGTCAGCAACAACGCCGGCGTCGACGACTGGGGCCTCGGGCTGCTGCTCGCCGCCGGCCGGCTGCGGCGCATCGTGGCGTCGTACGTCGGGGAGAACCGTGAGTTCGCCCGCCGCTACCTCGCCGGCGAGCTCGAGGTGGAGCTGACGCCACAGGGCACGCTCGCCGAGCGGCTGCGCGCGGGCGGCAGCGGGATCGCGGCGTTCTACACGCCCGCGGGGGTCGGCACGCTCGTCGCGGACGGCGGGCTGCCCTGGCGGTACGACGCGTCCGGCGCCGTGGTCGTGGCGAGCCCGGCCAAGCAGAGGCAGGTCTTCGGCGGCAAGGAGTACGTGCTGGAGGAGGCCCTCGTCGCCGACTTCTCCCTGGTGCGGGCCTGGCGCGGTGACCGCCACGGCAACCTCGTCTTCAAGGACGCTGCGCGCAACTTCAACCCGCTCGCCGCGATGGCCGGCCGGATCTGTGTCGCGGAGGTCGAGGAGCTGGTCGAGCCCGGCGAGATCGACCCCAACCACGTGCACCTCCCGGGTGTGTATGTGCACAGGGTCGTCCCGCTGACTCCCGCGCAGGCGGCGGAGAAGCGGATCGAGAAGCGGACCACCCTCGTCGGTGGGCAGATAAGCGGTCAGATCAAGGGAGGTGACCGGCGTGTGGACGCGTGAGCAGATGGCGGCGCGGGCTGCAGCGGAGCTGCGCGACGGCGACTACGTCAACCTCGGCATCGGACTGCCGACGCTGGTGCCGAACTTCGTCCCCGACGACGTCGAGATCGTCCTGCAGGCGGAGAACGGCATCCTCGGCGTCGGCCCCTATCCCGACGAGGAGCACGTCGACCCCGACCTGATCAACGCCGGCAAGGAGACCGTGACCGTCCGCCGCGGAGCCGCCTTCTTCGACTCCGCCACGAGCTTCGGGATGATCCGCGCCGGCAAGGTCGACGTCGCCATCCTCGGAGCCATGCAGGTCTCGGTAACCGGGGACATCGCCAACTGGCTGATCCCCGGGAAGATGGTCAAGGGCATGGGCGGGGCGATGGACCTGGTCCACGGCGCCAGCCGCGTGATCGTCCTGATGGAGCACCT
Organism: Nocardioides sp.; assembly: GCF_035481145.1. Taxonomy (GTDB): domain Bacteria; phylum Actinomycetota; class Actinomycetes; order Propionibacteriales; family Nocardioidaceae; genus Nocardioides. The sequence continues at coordinate 16,560 of NZ_DATIHB010000139.1, forward strand.
GGCCCGCGACGGCGGCTTCAAGATCGTGCATGACTGCTCGCTGCCGCTGACCGGTCGTGCGGTGGTGAAGCGGGTCATCACCGACCTCGGTGTCATCGACGTGGAGCCCGAAGGGCTGGCGCTCGTCGAGCTGGCTCCGGGGGTCACCGAGGAGCAGATCCGGGCGGCCACCGAGCCGCCGCTGTCCGTACGCCGCGTGGAGACGCCGGCGGTGCTGGGCGCCACGGCGGGTGCGGCGGCCGCGCGCCCCGGCGTACAGGCTGTGGAGAACGAGGAGAAGGCCCATGTTTGAGGAGGCGCAGCTCTACTCGCCGGTGACCACCGACGAGGACGGCAACGTGACCGTCCACCTGGTCGAGGGACACCCGGGCGAGAACGACGCGGAGTACCGCCGCCGGCGCAACGAGATCGCTGCCGCCTCGCTGGCCTGGCACCCCGGGCAGCCGGTGCCGCGCATCGCCTACACCGAGACCGAGCACGACGTCTGGCGCACGGTGTGTGAGCACCTGGGGCCGCTCCATGAGCAGTACGCCTGCCGGGCCTTCAACGACGCCGTCGCGGCGCTCGACCTGCCGCGCGACCGGGTGCCCCAGCTCGACGAGGTCTCGGCCGGGCTGCAGCGGCTCACCGGGTTCTCCTACGTGCCGGCGCCGGGGATCGTGCCGCTGGAGGAGTTCTACGGCTCGCTGGCGGACGGGCTCTTCCACTCGACGCAGTACCTGAGGCACCACGCCGCGCCGCTCTACACCCCGGAGCCGGACATCCTCCACGAGGTGATGGGCCACGGGAACCTGCTCGCCGACCCGCAGGTGGCGGAGGTGAACCGGCTGGCGGGCGCCGCTGCCCGCCGGGTGACGACACCGGAGGCGCTGCAGGTCGTCGCGGACGTCTTCTGGTTCACCGTCGAGTTCGGGGTGCTCCACGAGGCGGGGTCACTGAAGGCCTACGGGGCCGGGATCCTCTCGTCCTACGGCGAGATCGAGGAGTTCGGCGCCATGGAGATCCGGCCGATCGACTTCGCCGCGATGGCGACGATCGACTACGACATCACGCACTACCAGCCGGTGCTCTTCGCGGCCGAGTCGTTCGACCACATGGTCGACGCGGTGGGCGGCTTCTTCGCGGCGTGCGACGACGAGACGCCCGCGCGCCTCGGCGTACGGCCGAAGGCGTCGTGAGGTCAGGAGTCGTCGGACTTCGGCGGCTTGCGACGGTTGCGCTGGTTGAGCTTCCAGAGGAAGTCGGGGTCGTCGTCGGGACCGAGCGGACGCTGCGGCGTGGAACCCCGACCCGGCCGCGGGGGACGAAACGGGCCGGGGCGCTTGGTGCCGTTGAGCTGACGGTCCACGAGCATGACGCAGCCGTAGACCACCAGGGCGATGGCCACGACGACGAGCAGGAACTTCAGCACACCTCCAATGTAGACCGGCGTCCCAGCGGTCGAGGGTGGCCGCCTACGCTGTGCTCCGTGAAGGCCTTCGTCGTGTACACCCTGCTCCGCCTGGTCCTCTTCGTCTGCTCGCTGGTGGTCATCCTCGGCGTCTGGAAGCTGGCCCTCGGCGACGACAGCGTCTCCTCCGGAGAGCTCTTCTGGGCGGTCATCGGTGCGTTCCTGATCTCCGGTGTCGCGTCGTACTTCGTGCTCGCGCGCCAGCGCGAGGCGCTCGCCCGCCGGGTCGAGGAGCGTGCGTCGAAGGCGGTCTCGAAGATCGACGAGATGCGGACCCGGGAGGACTGATGTCGCGTGCGTGGGCGGCCGAGGCCGTACGCCGCGTCGAGGCCGACGCGAACCGGTCCGCCGACACGCACCTGCACGTCTTCCCGCTGCCCGCGTCGTGGGGCATCGACCTCTACCTGAAGGACGAGTCGGTCCACCCGACGGGCTCGCTCAAGCACCGTCTGGCCCGCTCGCTGGTGCTCTACGGGCTGGCCAACGGCTGGATCACCCCGGACACCACGCTGGTGGACGCGTCGTCCGGCTCGACGGCGGTCTCCGAGGCGTACTTCGCGCGTCTGCTCGGGCTGCCGTTCGTCGCCGTCATGCCGCGCACGACATCGGTCGAGAAGGTCGAGCTGATCGAGTTCTACGGCGGTCGCTGCCACTTCGTCGACTCTGCCGGGGACGTGTATGACGTCGCGCGCTCGCTGGCGGAGGAGTGCGGCGGCCACTATCTCGACCAGTTCACGTACGCCGAGCGCGCGACCGACTGGCGCGGCAACAACAACATCGCGGAGTCGGTGCTGGACCAGCTCGCGCTGGAGCGGCACCCGGCGCCCACCTGGGTGGTCGTCGGGGCCGGCACCGGCGGCACGTCGGCCACCATCGGCCGCTACCTCCGCTACCGCCAGCTCGACACCCGGCTCTGTGTCGTCGACCCCGAGGGCTCGGCCTTCTTCTCGTCCTGGCAGACGGGTGACCGGTCGGTGACCGCGTGTGGCTCCCGCATCGAGGGCATCGGCCGGCCACGCGTCGAGCCCTCCTTCGTCGCAGGCGTCGTCGACCACATGCTGCAGGTGCCCGACGCCGCCTCGGTCGCTGCGATGCAGTGGTGCTCGCGCGTGCTGGGTCGCCGCGTCGGTGCGTCCACCGGCACGTCGATGTGGGGTGCGCTGCAGCTGATCGCATCGATGCGGGCGGCTGGCGAGGTGGGCTCGGTCGTCACGCTGATCTGCGACGGTGGCGAGCGCTACGCCCACACCTACTACTCCGAGCCCTGGCTCGCCGAGCAGGGCATCGACCCCGCGCCGTACGCCGCGGAGCTGGAGGCCTTGCTCCGCTCCTGACGCGGCGCGAACTTGCGCGTCGAGGTCGCCGAGGCGGCGTGAACCTGCGCGTCGAGGTCGCCGAGGCGGCGCGAACCTGCGCGTCGGAGGCGGCGAGTCAGGCGATGAGCAGGCCGACGAAGACTCCGACCCCGAGGAGCAGCTCGGCGATGCCGGTGGACTGCAGCACGGGGATCAGCGCCGGGCCGGTCGCGCCGGAGACGACGGTGCGGACACCCTTGATCTCCGGCAGCAGGAAGACCAGGCCGAGCAGCGCCCACCAACTGGTGAGGGCGGCCAGCCCGACCAGCGCCGCCAGCGCGAGCGCGGCGAGCGCGGCGTAGAACCCGCGCGTGCGCTCCTCCCCGAGGCGTACGGCGAGGGTCATCTTGCCGGCGACCGTGTCGGTGGGGATGTCACGCAGGTTGTTGGCGACGAGGATCGCGCAGGCCAGTGCGCCGATCGCGGTGCCGGCCAGGAGGGCGGGGAGCAGCCAGTCGTAGCTCGGCCCGCAGGTGTAGCACCGCAGCTGTGGGCCGCCGGTGACCTGCACGAACGTCGTGCCGACCGTGGCGACCAGCCCGAAGAAGACGAAGACCATGACCTCACCGAGGCCGAGGTAGCCGTAGGGCTTCGAGCCACCGGTGTAGAACCACGCGGCGACGACGCACACGAGTCCGACGGCGATCAGCCACCACGCCGTCGTGAGCGCGAGGACGACGCCCGCGAGGCCCGCGACGCCGAAGGCGAGCAGCATCGCACGCTTCACCGCCTGCGGCGTCGCGCGGCGGGAGCCGACCAGGCGCATCGGTCCCACGCGCTCGTCGTCGGTGCCGCGGATGCCGTCGGAGTAGTCGTTGGCGTAGTTGACCGCCACCTGGAGGGCCAGCGAGACGACCAGCGCGAGAGCCGCCTTCCACCAGACCGGCTCGTGGAACCAGGCGGCCACGCCGGTGCCGGCGAGGACAGGAGCGACGGCGGCGGGAAGCGTGCGCGGACGGGCGCCGGCGATCCATTCAGCGGGGGTGGCCATGGGAGGTGATTCAAGCAGGCGGACGGACCATGTCGATGTGCGGGATCCCGGCTTCGTCGTAGATCTCGCCGACCGGCTCGAACCCGTGCCGCCCGTAAAACGCGCGCAGGTGGTTCTGCGCGCCGAGCATGATCGGCTGGCTGGGCCAGAGCTCCTCGCAGGCGACGACTCCCCGGCGTACCAGCTCGGTGCCGGTGCCGCCGCGCGCGTCGCGTGCCACGACGACGCGGCCGAGGTGGGAGGCGCCGTGCTGGTCGGGCTCGAGCACTCGGGCATAGGCGAGGAGTGCGCCGTCGAGCCAGCCGAAGAGGTGGTGGGTCTCGCCGGCGAGGTCGACGCCGTCGATCTCCATCTCCGCAGGGACCTGCTGCTCGTCGACGAAGACGATCCCGCGGAGCCGCAACATCTCGTAGGTCTGCCGGGCGGTCAGCGCGCGGTGGTGCACGAGCTCCCAGGTGAGGTCCATGGCGCCAGTATCCGGGTGGGCCCGACGCGCAGCGAACGGCGGTAGGTTCGGCCCATGTCCTCGTCGACCGAGCCACTGCGCCTGACCGGTGACCCGCACACCGACATCCGCGAGCTGCGCCACTGGCTGGCCGCAGAGGACGACCAGCGCCTCCTCATCGAGACCTCTGGCTCCAGCGGTACGCCGAAGGGTGTGCTGCTCTCGCGGTCCGCCGTGCTCGCATCGGCCGGCGCCTCCGCCCGCGCCATGGGGCACGGCCAGTGGGTGCTCGCGCTGCCGTCGAACTACGTCGCCGGTGTCAACGTGATCGCACGCTCGCTCCTGGCAGGGCACGACCCGGTCGTGGCCAACGGGCTCACGTGGAAGCACGGCCCCCGCTTCGCCAGCTTCGTCTCGACTCAGCTCGGTCGGCTGATCGCGGACGACGAGGGTCGCGAAGCGCTCCGCGAGCTCGACTGCGTGCTCGTCGGCGGCGGTCCGGTCGATCGCCTCGCGGTCGCGCAGGTGCGCTCGTGGGAGGTCGACGTGCACGCGACCTACGGCTCGAGCGAGACCTGCGGCGGCTGCGTGTACGACGGCTACCCGTTGCCGGGCGTCGAGGTGGCGCTGACCGATGACGGCCGGATCAAGCTGCGCGGACCGATGCTCTTCGACGGCTACCTCGATGACCCCGGGCTGACGGCCACGACCCTGGTCGACGGCTGGTACATCACCTCCGACCTCGGTGAGCTGGCCGACGACGGCCGCCTCACCGTGATCGGCCGTGTCGATGACATGGTGATCAGCGGGGGCGTGAAGGTGCCCGGCCCCGCGGTCGCGCGCCGCCTTGCCGAGCACGTTGCGGTCGCCGGCGCCGAGGTGGTCGGCGTCCCCGATCCCGAGTGGGGGCAGGCCGTCGTCGCGGTCGTCGCCACGCCAGGCCTCGCCTCCATGCCGGCGATGCGGCTCGAGGAGGCCCGCGACTGGGTGGCCGCGGCTCACCCCCGGACCTGGGCACCTCGCCGGCTCGTCGTCGTCGAGGAGCTCCCGCTCCTGGCCAACGGCAAGGTCGACCGCCAGGCGGTCCGCGCCCTCGCTGAGGGTGCCTCGTGACGGTCGAGACCCACGTCTTCTCGATCCCGATGCGTACCCGCTTCCGCGGCATCACGGCGCGCGAGGGCGTGCTCCTCCACGACCCCGCCACGGGTGGTTGGGGCGAGTGGTCACCCTTCCTCGAGTACGACGACGAGGTCGCGCGCCCCTGGCTGGAGTGCGCGCTCGAGGCGCTCGCCGGCGACTGGCCCGCGCCGCTGCGTGACGCCGTGCCGGTCAACGTCACGGTGCCCGCGGTCGACCCCGAGCGGGCGCACGCCATCGTCACCGCAGGCGGTTGCCGGACCGCCAAGGTGAAGGTGGCAGAACCCGGCCAGACGCTCGCCGACGACGAGGCCCGCCTCGAAGCGGTGCGGGACGCACTCGGCGCATCGGGCCTCGTGCGCGTGGACGCCAACGGAGGCTGGGACGTCGACACCGCCGTCAGGGCGCTGTCGGTGCTCGATCGTGCTGCCGGGGGCCTGGAGTACGCCGAGCAGCCGGTCGCCACGGTCGAGGGGCTGGCCACGGTGCGGCGCCGGGCCAGTGTGCTGATTGCGGCGGACGAGTCGATCCGCCGCGCCGCCGATCCCTATCGGGTGCGCGACCTGGAGGCAGCGGACATCGCCGTCCTCAAGGTGCAGCCGCTCGGCGGTGTGAGGGCCTGCCCGCGCATCGCGGAGGAGATCGGCCTGCCGGTCGTCGTGTCCAGTGCACTGGAGACCTCCTTCGGGATCGCGGCGGGGGTGGCGCTCGCGGCCGCACTGCCGGAGCTGCCCCACGCCTGTGGTCTGGCCACAGTCCAGCTGCTCACCGACGACGTCGCGGCCGAGCCGCTGCTGCCTGTGGATGGCTCCCTGCCCGTCCGTCCTGTGCATGCAGACCGGGCCGCACTGGCCCGCCTCGCGGCCGACGCCGACCGAAGCGCCCACTGGCAGCGGCGGCTCACGCGTGTGCAGCACGACCCCGAGCGCGACCTCGCGCGCGTGCGGCAGGATCGGCCCCTGTGAACCCGTCGACCACCCTCGCCCGAGCCGTCGTCCAGGCGCTCATCGACGCCGGCGTCACCGAGCTCGTCCTCGCCCCAGGCAGCCGCAACGCGCCGCTCGCCTTCGCGGCGTACGACGCCGACCAGCAGGGCCTGCTCCGGCTCCACACGCGCATCGACGAGCGGACGGCGGGATTCCTCGCGCTCGGGCTGACGAAGTCGGGTCGTCGGACTGCTGTCGCGTGCACGAGCGGCACCGCGGTCGCCAACCTCCTGCCAGCGGTGATGGAGGCCGCGCATTCCGGCATCCCGCTCGTCGTCGTCACCGCCGACCGTCCGGCGAACCTCCGCGGCACCGGCGCCAGCCAGACCACGGATCAGGTCGAGGTCTTCGGCTGCTTCGCCCGCTTCCTCGACCTGTCGGCTGCCGACTTCGCCCGCGAGAGCGAGCGGGCCGAACTCCGCGGCTCCCGGCAGCTGCGGGAGTCCGAGGGGGCCGAAGCTCTCGCCGCCCTGGTCGCCGAGGAGTACGGCTGGTTCTCGTACGACGGCCACCCGCCGTCTCGCGTCGCGCACCTCAATGTTCAGTTCGAGCTGCCGTTGACGCCCGAGGGGGAGCCATCGGCATTCACAGCACCCGAGCCAGCGACCGGTCGCTGCCACGGCCCGGACCAGCGCCAGGAGCCGACGCTCCTCACCCTCGGCCCCCGCACGGTCGTGGTCGCCGGCGACGACGCCGGAGCCCGTGCCCGCCAGATCGCCGAGGCCGGCGGCTGGCCGCTCTTCGCCGAACCCACCTCCGGCTCGCGCACCGGTGACCACGCCCTCCGCACCTATCGTGTGCTGCTCGACACCGACCTCGCCCACCAGATCGAGCAGGTCGTCGTCGTGGGCCACCCCACCCTCAGCAGGCCGGTCGCGCGGCTCCTCGCCCGCGAGGACGTCGAGGTCATCTCCGTCGCGCACGCCGGCATCTGGGCCGAGCGTCCCTTCCCCGTCGCCTCCGAGCACTCCGCGGTCTGGGTCGAGGAGGGCGAGACCGATCCGGCTTGGCTCGACGCCTGGCGCGAGCTCGACCGCACCACCGGCCGGGCGCTGGACCGCCTGCTCCACGAACAACCCGAGCTCACCCCGCACGAGGTGGCAGGGGCGGTGAGTGCCGCCGTACCCAGCGGGGGTCTGCTGGTCGTCGGCGCCTCCAGCCCGATCCGCGACCTGGACCTGATGACCCGGCCCAGCCAGGTCGGCGGACGCCGCAAGACGATCGCCAACCGTGGCGTCGCAGGCATCGACGGCACCATCTCGACCGCGATCGGCGCCGCGCTCGCTCGCCAGACCCGCGACCCCGACGCCCGCGTCCTCGCGCTGATGGGCGACGTGACCTTCCTCCATGACGCGGGCGCCCTCGTCCTCGGTCCCCAGGAGCCCCGCCCCGACCTGACCCTCGTGGTCGTCAACGACGACGGCGGCTCGATCTTCACCATGCTCGAGCAGGGCGCCCCGGCGTACGCCGCGCAGTACGACCGGCTCTTCGGCACCCCGCATGGCGTCGACATCGCCAGCCTCTGCGCGAGCACACGCACCCCGCACTGGAAGGTCGAGAGCCTTCCCGAGCTGCAGCAGGCGCTCGCAAGCCCCAACGGGGGCATCGAGGTCATCGAGGTCCGCGTACGCCGGGACAACCGGCGCGAGCTCGACGCCGCGATCCGCGCCCTGGCCTGACCACAAGCCCCACCTCGACGCACCACAAGCCCCACTTCGGGGGAGGATGTGCGCGTGGAGATCGCGTTCCTTCTCGTCCTGCTCGCCGTCGCGGTGCTCGCCGGCTCGTCCCTGTCCGAGCGGATCGGCTTCCCGGCACCGCTGGCTCTGATCGCGCTGGGTGTCCTCGGGTCCTACCTGCCCTTCGTCCCGGAGGTGCACCTGCACCACGAGGTGGTGCTCCTCGGCCTGCTGCCGCCGCTGCTGTACGCCGCGGCGCTGCAGACCAGCCTCGTCGACTTCAACGCCAACCGGCGACCCATCCTGCTGCTCAGCGTCGGCCTCGTGGTCTTCACGACCATCGGGGTCGGTGCGGTCGTCCATGCCCTGATCCCCGGCCTCGGCTGGCCCGCCGCGCTCGCCATCGGTGCCGTCGTCGCGCCGCCGGACGCCGTGGCGGCCACGGCGATCGCCCGGCGCATCGGACTCCCACGCCGGCTCGTCACGATCCTCGAGGGCGAGTCCCTGCTCAACGACGCCACTGCGCTCGTCGCGCTCCGCACCGCCATCGCCGCCAGCGCCGGCGCCTTCTCGGTGACCCATGTCGGACTCGACTTCCTCAAGGCGGCCGGTGGCGGCGTACTCGTCGGGCTGCTCGCCTTCGTGATCGTCGCCAAGGTGCGCAAGCTCCTCACCGACCCCGTTCTCGACACCGCGGTCAGCCTCGTGACCCCCTTCGCGGCGTACGTCGCGGCGGAGCGCTTCCACGCCTCCGGGGTGATCGCCGTGGTCGTCGCGGGCCTGCTGCTCGGCCACAAGGCGCCGATCCTGCAGTCGGCGCAGAGCCGGATGGCCGAGCGCACCAACTGGAAGACGATCGCCTTCGTCCTCGAGAACGCCGTCTTCCTCCTCATCGGGCTCCAGGCGGCGTGGATCATCCAGGACGCGGGGAACTCGACGCTGGGCTGGGCGCGCATCGTCGCGGTCTGCGGTGCGTCGCTCGCGGCGGTCATCGTCCTCCGCCTGCTCTGGGTCTTCCCGGCGCGCTACCTCCTCGTGCGGCCGGGCAACGATCCGGTCACCGGCGAGCGCGCGCCGTGGACCTACACCTTCCTCCTCGGCTGGGCCGGCATGCGCGGTGTGGTGACGCTGGCGGCGGCGTTCGTCATCCCGACCGACACACCCCACCGTGAGGTGCTGCTCCTCATCGCCTTCACCGTGGTGGCGGGCACCCTCTTCCTGCAGGGGCTGAGCCTGCCGTGGCTGGCACGCACCCTTGCCGTGCCGAGTCCCGACCCCACGGAGGACGCGCTCGCCCGGGCCACCCTCCTCCAGCAGGCCACGAAGGCAGCCCACGAACGCCTCGACGACCTCGAGTACGACGACCGGCACGGCGTCGTGGACCTGGTCCGGCAGCAGATGGACCGGCGCAACTTCGCCGCGTGGGAGCGGCTCGCCACCGCTGAGGACCACGAGAGTCCCAGCGACCTCTACTCGCGGATCCGGCTCGAGCTGATCGCGGCCGAGCGCGAGCGGGTCCTCGAGATCCGCAGCGCCGGCACGGTGCCGTCCGACGTCGTACGCCAGGTGCTCGGCATGCTGGACGTCGAGGAGTCGGTGCTCGTGACCGCCACGGCGGAGCGTTCGCGGGTCGTGACGGCCAGCAGCGCTCGGCAGGCCGGCGCGGACTGCAGCCACCTGCGGAGCTTCCCGGCGCGGGAGACGACGGGCACGTTCTGCGAGGAGTGCGTGGCCGAGGGCCGCGCCTGGGTCTCGCTGCGCGAGTGCCTCGCGTGCGGTCACACCGGGTGCTGTGACTCCTCGGCCGGACAGCATGCGACCGCCCACTTCCACGCGACCGGGCACCCGGTGATGGAGTCCGCGGAGCCCGGCGAGGACTGGCGCTGGTGCTACCTCGACCACACCACGGCGTAACTTCGAGGGCATGAGGATCACGAAGTTCGGTCACGCCTGCGTCCGCATCGAGCACGGCGGGAAGGCACTCGTCATCGATCCGGGCGGGTGGACCTCGCCGGAGGCCGTCGACGGCGTCGACGTCGTCCTCGTCACGCACGAGCATCCCGATCACGTGAACGCCGACCTGCTGCGGCGTACGGATGCGGAGGTCTTCACCGTGCTCGGTGTCGCGCAGCACCTCGCGGGGGAGGCGCCCGACCTGCACGAGCGGGTCCGGGTGCTCCCGCCGGGCACCGGCTTCACGGCCGCCGGGCTCCAGGTCGAGACGGTCGGGGAGCTGCACGCGGTCATCCACGAGGAGCTCCCGCGCGTCCACAACAGCGGCTACCTCGTCAGCGACGGGCAGACCCGCCTCTTCCACCCCGGTGATGCGCTCACGGCTCCCAGCGAGCACGTCGACGTGCTCTGCCTGCCGGTCAGCGCACCGTGGCTCAAGATCTCCGAGGCGATCGACTTCGCGCGCGGGGTGGGCGCGGCTCACAACCTCGGCATCCACGACGAGGTCTACAGCGAGCGCGGCCTGGGCATCGCCGACGCTCACTTCGGCCGCTTCCTCGGTGCCCTCGGGCACGACTACTCCCGCCTGCCCGAGGGCAGCGACCTCCTGACGGGCTGACGGCTCCTCAGCCGCCGAGCGCCTCGCGCACCGGCACGAACTTCGCCTGCGACTCAGCGAGCTCGGCGGCCGGGTCCGAGCCGCCGACGATGCCGCAGCCCGCGAAGAGCCGGACCTGGTTGTCCGACAGCACGCCGGAGCGCAGCGCGATGCCCCACTCGCCGTCGCCGTCGGCGTCCATCCAGCCGACCGGAGCGGCGTAGCGGCCGCGGTCCATGCCCTCGATCTCGGTGATCAGCGACCGCGCGACCGCTGTCGGCGTGCCGCCGACCGCGGCGGAGGGATGCAGGGCGGCAGCGAGCTCCAGCGCGCTCTCCCCGTCGCGCGCGACGCCCGCAACGTCGGTCGCGAGGTGCAGGACGTTCGGCAGGTGCAGCACGAACGGCGTCTCCGGCACGTTCATCGACGAGCAGTACGGCTCCAGTGCCTCGGCGACCGACCGGACGGCGTACTCGTGCTCCTCGAGGTCCTTGCTCGAGTGCGCGAGCATCGCGGCCAGGGCGAGGTCGCGCTCGTCATCACCCGTACGCCGGATGGTCCCGGCCAGCACCCGGGAGGTGACGAGGCCGCGCTCGCGGCGTACGAGCATCTCGGGGGTGGCGCCGAAGAGACCGTCGACGTGGAAGGTCCAGCAGGTGGGGTAGGTCGCCGCGAGTTGCCGCAGCGGCCAGCGGATGTCGATCGGGGCCGACGCGGTGGCGACGAGGTCGCGGGCGAGCACGATCTTCTCGAGGTCGCCGGCCTCGATCCGTGCGACGGCATCGGCGACGACGTCCATCCACTCGGTGCCGCTGAGGGCCCCGTCGGCGAAGGTGAGGTCGACCGGGGGAGCGGGCGCGTCGGTGACCGCGACGTCGGCCGAGGCGATGCCGATGGTGGTGACCCAGGTGAGGTCGCCACGGCGGCCGACGACGACCTGCGGCACGACGAGCACCGAGTCGCTGCCGTCCACGTGCGCCTCGTCGGAGAAGGTGAACGCACCGAAGCAGACCAGGCCGGTGCCGGGCTCCTCGACGGCGTCGTCGACGGTCGCGGCGGCGACCGTCTCGGCCCACCACTTCGCGGCGTCGGAGAAGCGGGTCGGTCCGCTCGTCCGCACCGTGGCGGCGACGCCCCACCCGACGAGTCCCTCGCCCCGGCGCAGCCAGCTGAGTGGTGCGTCCGCGGGGAGCAGGTCGATCAGCTCTGCGCTGGCGGCCGGGTCCGACGTGGGGACCAGGACGGTCCGGACGTCGAGGGCGCTCCGGGTCGCGGAGCCGCCGTCGCCAGCTTCGTTCATGGGCGCAGCCTAACGGGAGGGTTCAGGGGTGATTCGGTGCGGTTGCCCTGCCGGATGGGGCGTCAGCGGCCGGCCTGCGTGAAGGTCCTACTCTTTGCCTGTGACCCGAGCCGAGCTGGACAAGAAGCCCACCGACGTACGCCGGATGTTCGACGCCGTGGCCAAGCGCTACGACGTGACCAACACCGTGCTCTCGGCGGGCATCGACCGGAAGTGGCGCAAGGAGATGATCGCGGCCGTCGACGCGCGCGCGGGGGATCGGGTCCTCGACCTCGCGGCGGGCACCGGCGTCTCCAGCGTCGCCTTCGCCGAGGCCGGCGTCCAGGTGGTCCCGTGCGACTTCTCGGTCGGCATGCTCCAGGCCGGCAAGAAGGTCCGGCCGACGCTCGACTTCGTGGCGGGCGACGGCACGAAGCTCCCGTTCGCCGATGACACCTTCGACGCGGTCACGATCTCCTTCGGCCTGCGCAACTTCGTCGACACCGTCGCCGGCCTGCGCGAGATGCGGCGGGTCACCCGCCCGGGCGGCCGGCTCGTCGTGTGCGAGTTCTCCCACCCGACCAACGCGGTCTTCCGCACCGCCTACCTGGAGTACCTGATGAAGGGGCTCCCGGCCGTCGCCCGCGGTGTGTCCTCGTCGCCCGACGCCTACGTCTACCTCGCCGAGTCGATCCGGGCCTGGCCCGACCAGGCGGGTCTCGCGCGCCTGCTCCAGGAGGCCGGCTGGACCTCGGTCGAGCACCGCAACCTCACCGGCGGCATCGTCGCCCTGCACCGCGGGGTCGCCTGATGTCGTCGCCCGCCGACGCGCTCTTCGGCCTGACCCCCGCGCGTGACGAGCGTGAGGCGCAGGTCATCGTCGTCGGTGCCGGCCCCGCCGGCGCTGCGACCGCCTACCACCTGGCCAACGCCGGGATCGACGTGCTGCTGCTCGAGAAGGGCTCCTTCCCGCGCGACAAGGTCTGCGGCGACGGCCTCACCCCACGCGCGGTGAAGTCGCTCATCGGCATGGGCTTCGACCTCGACGAGCCGGGCTGGCAGAAGAACAAGGGCCTGCGGATCATCGGTGCCGGCCACCGGATCGAGCTGCCCTGGCCCGACCTCGCCAGCTTCCCGTCGTACGGCATGGTGCGGCCGCGCATGCAGCTCGACGAGCTCCTCGCCCGCCACGCGCAGAAGGCCGGCGCCCGCCTCATGGAGCGCACGTCGGTGACCGGTCCGGTCCTCGACGCCTCCGGTCGCGTCGTCGGCGTGACCGCACGCGCCCTCGACGCCAACGGACGCCGTGCCGGTGACGAGGTCACCTACCGCGCACAGCTCGTCGTCGCCTGCGACGGCGTCTCGTCGCGCCTGGCCACGGGCCTCGGCATCGAGCGCCGCGCCAACCGGCCGATGGCCGTCGCGGCTCGCGCCTACTACAAGACGCCCATGCACGACGACCCGTGGATGGAGTCGCACCTGGAGCTCTGGGACGGCGCTCCCGGCCAGTCCAACCAGCTGCCCGGCTACGGCTGGATCTTCCCGTGCGGCGACGGCACCGCCAACGTCGGCCTCGGCATCCTCGATTCGTCCTCGGCGTTCCGCACCTACGACTCCAAGGCCGCGATCCGCGCCTGGCTCGCGCACACCGACCCTGTACTCGGGTTCACCGAGGAGAACCTCGTCGGCGAGGTCCGCTCTGCCGCCCTGCCGATGGGCTTCAACCGCAAGCCGCACTACCGCGCTGGCCTGCTGCTCGTCGGCGACTCCGGTGGCATGGTCAACCCGTTCAACGGCGAAGGCATCGACTACGCCCTCGAGGCCGGCCACCTCGCCGCCGAGGTGATGGTCCAGGCCCTCGCGCGGCCCGCCGGTCTCGGCCGTGAGCGCGTGCTCGAGGGCTACCCGACTGCGCTCGATCAGGCCTACGGCGGGTACTTCACCCTCGGTCGTGGCTTCGCCAAGATCATCGGCAGCCCGCGCGTGATGAAGTTCGCGACCAAGCACGGCCTCCCGCGCCCCGCACTGATGCGCTTCACGCTGAAGCTGATGGCGAACCTCACCGACCACAAGGGCGATGCCCACGACCGGATCATCAACGCTCTCGCGAAGGTCGCGCCCGACGCCTGACGCGCGGCCGCCTGCCTGACGGTGTACGCCTGCCCGATGCGCCGTACGCCGTCGTAGGCGGCGGGGGAGGCGGTTGCTACCGGTAGCAACCGCTCCCATGGTCACCGATCGGACTTCGCATATGCGAGGCCGTGGCAGGCCGTGCGAGTCCATGACTCGGCACGGATTCGCAGCTGCGCATTGATGGCCGTCGGCCGGGGCGCGGCGGCCTCCGCGCCATGGTGCGGCAGCCTGTGGATGACGGGCGACCGCTCCTGCCAAAGTCGAGCACGCTGGTCGAGTGACCGAACAGACCACCCGTAGGAAGCGTAGGCGTACTCCGCGACCGGCAGGGACGTTTGACCCGCGGAAGCCATTCACCTCGCAGGAGGGGCTGGCCGCGGGTCTTACACGCAAGGACCTGCAGTCGGGGCGGTTCCGCCGCCTCCTGCTTGGCGTGTACGTCGAGGCTTCGGTCCCTGCGACGCCTGCCCTCCAGGCGGCCGCCGTCCTGTGCCTGCTTCCGCCGTCTGCGTGGGTCAGCCATGCGACGGCGGCCCGGCTCCTCGGCGTACCGCTGCCGCCGCTCCCTGACGAGCACGCGTGTGTGCGCGAAGCCGCCGAGCGACTGCGGCGCAGCGGAGTTCGGTGTCACGTCGGCGGGAAGTCTGCTCGGGTGGTGCTCGTCGACGGCATCCGTGCGTCAGCGCCAGCGCAAGTCTTCGTCGAGCTCGGCGAGCAGCTGACCCTGGTTGATCTGGTCGTCGTGGGCGACTGGCTGGTGCGGCAACGGCTGGTCAGCCTCGATCGGCTCCGCGCCACCTGCAAGCGTGCATCTGGCGCTGGCGCCGCAGGTGCACGCCAGGCCGTTGTGTACGTCCGCGAGCGAGTGGACTCACCGATGGAGACTCGCCTGAGGATGCTGATCGTGCTGGCTGGCATCCCGGAGCCCGAGGTCAATCGCGAGATTCGGGGCGTAGGTGGGCGAGGCGTCCGTCGTTACGACCTGAGCTGGCCCGGAGTCCGCATGATCGTCGAGTACGACGGCCGTCACCACGTCGAGGTGATCGAGCAGTGGGAGGCCGATCTCGAACGTCGCGAGGCGATTGACGACGACGAGTGGCGCATCCTCGTGTTCGTCGCGAAGGACATCTTCCGCAGGCCCGACCGGACGCTCGATCGTCTCGCCAGAGTGCTGCGCAAGGCGCGACTTCCCGGACTTCCTCGGGTGTTGAGCGAGGACTGGAGACCGCACTTCCCGGTGAAGAGCGACTACTTGCATTCATGAGTTCGCACGCGCGAATCGGTGCACGGTCCTGACTGTGCACGACCTGGCCCCGACGCGCATGTGCGAACTCATGAATGCCGCCGCCCCCTGCCGGCGCCCCACCGCCACGCGGCGCGCCCCCACCGCCACCCGAACACGCCGCACGCGGCGCTGCCCCGCGCCCCACCACCCCGCCGTACGCCGGAATGTCCGGCTTCCTCCACGCCGCGCAGACCCCCCTCCTTGCGCATGACCGCCACATCCCTAGACTGTGACCCGGGCCACTTAGTGAACCAATTCACAAGCGCGCAGGAGGGTGTTGTGGAGCTCTACGTTCCCGTGTTGGCACTGGCAGTGCTGGCGGCTGGGTTCGCGATCTTCTCGGTCGTGATGAGCAGCTTCACGGGCCCGAAGCGCTACAACCGCGCCAAGCTCGACGCCTACGAGTGCGGCATCGAGCCGACGCCCAATGCGCTGAGCGGCCGCTTCCCGGTGAAGTACTACATCATCGCGATGCTCTTCATCGTCTTCGACATCGAGATCGTCTTCCTCTACCCGTGGGCGGTCCACTTCGACGCCCTGGGCTGGTTCGGTCTCGCGGAGATGGCGGTCTTCCTCGGCACGGTGTTCGTGGCCTACGCCTACGTATGGCGCCGCGGCGGACTGGACTGGGACTGAGGCCCGAGATGTACGCACCCTGCCTGCGTTGTCGTCAGTCGGCGACCGCTCCGCTGCGCTCCGCACGAAGGTCGCCTTCCTTCCTCCGCCTTGGCAGCGCGCGCACCTCCCGACCCTCAGAGGAGGCCTGACATGGGCTTGGAAGAGAAGCTCCCCAGCGGAGTCCTGCTGACGACGGTCGAGGGCCTCGCCGGCTACATGCGCAAGGCGGCGTTCTGGCCGGCGACGTTCGGCCTGGCCTGCTGCGCCATCGAGATGATGACCAGCGGCGGCCCGAAGTACGACCTCGGCCGCTTCGGCATGGAGGTCTTCCGCGCGAGCCCCCGTCAGGCCGACCTGATGATCGTCGCCGGCCGTGTGAGCCAGAAGATGGCTCCGGTCCTGCGCCAGATCTACGACCAGATGGCCGAGCCCAAGTGGGTGCTCGCGATGGGCGTCTGCGCGAGCTCGGGCGGCATGTTCAACAACTACGCGATCGTCCAGGGCGTCGACCACGTCGTCCCCGTCGACATGTATCTCCCCGGCTGTCCGCCGCGCCCCGAGATGCTGATCGACGCGATCCTCAAGCTCCACGACCAGGTCCAGCACGGCAAGCTCGGCGCCAACCGCACCGCGCAGATCCGCGACCTCGAGGCAGAGGGCCTGATCGCCACCCCCACCAGCCTGATGAAGGGCCTGATGCGCGGTGAGTGACACCACCCCCGGCGGCCCGGGCAAGGACCCCCAGCCGGCCACCCACGAGCCGAGCTCGCCCGAGATCGAGGCGACGACCGACTCGACGTCCGGCTTCGTCCGCAGCCCCGCCGTCGGCGTACGCAAGGGGATGTTCGGCGCGAAGGACGGCGGCGACACCAGCGGCTACGGCGGCCTCGTGGCGCCGATCGTCTACCCCGGCCAGGCCGAGCGCCCGTACGGCGGGTGGCACGACATCGTCGCCGACTCGCTGGAGGGCCTTGTCGAGAGCGTCGTCATCCACCGTGGCGAGATCACCTTCCACATCGCGCGCGGCAACCTGCAGAAGGCGATGCGGACGCTCCGCGACGAGCAGCGCTTCGAGTTCTGCGCGGGCGTCAACGGCGTGCACTACCCCGACGACGCGGGGCGCGAGCTCCACGCGGTCTACAGCCTGCTGAGCATGACGCACAACCGGCGGATCCGGGTGGAGACGACCACCCCCGACAGCGACCGCCACCTGCCCAGCTGCGTCGCGATCTACCCGACGCTCGACTGGCACGAGCGCGAGGCGTGGGACTTCTTCGGCATGGTCTTCGACGGCCACCCTGCGCTGACGCGGATCCAGATGCCCGACGACTGGCCGGGCCACCCGCAGCGCAAGGACTACCCCCTCGGCGGCATCCCGGTCGAGTACAAGGGCGGCACCGTCCCGCCGCCGGACCAGCGGAGGTCCTACAGCTGATGAATCACCCCATCCAAATGCTCGCTTCGCTCCGCTTTGCACGGGGACCCCGATGAGCACGCAGAACGAAGCAGCAGACGCGTACGCCGCGACCAGCACCGAGACCACCGAGGGCCGGGTCTTCACGGTCGGCGGCCAGGACTGGGACGAGTTCACCAACGAGCTCGGAGATGACGCCCACGAGCGGGTCGTCGTCAACATGGGCCCGCAGCACCCGTCGACCCACGGTGTGCTCCGGCTGATCCTCGAGCTCGAGGGCGAGACGGTGACCGAGGCCCGCTGCGGCATCGGCTACCTCCACACCGGCATCGAGAAGAACATGGAGTTCCGCAGCTGGGTGCAGGGCGTCACGTTCTGCACCCGCATGGACTACCTGTCGCCGTTCTACAACGAGGCGACCTACTGCCTCGGCGTCGAGCGGCTCCTCGACATCGAGGACCAGATCCCGGAGAAGGCGCAGGTCATGCGCGTCCTCCTCATGGAGCTCAACCGGATCTCCTCGCACCTCGTCTGCATCGCCACCGGTGGCATGGAGATCGGCGCGCTGACGGTCATGACGATCGGCTTCCGTGAGCGTGAGCTGGTGCTCGACCTCTTCGAGCTGATCACAGGCCTCCGGATGAACCACGCGTTCATCCGCCCGGGCGGCGTCGCCCAGGACCTCCCGCCGGGCGCGCTCGACGAGATCCGCGGCTTCGTCGCGCTGATGCGCAAGCGCCTCCCGGAGTACGCCGCGCTGTGCAACGCGAACCCCATCTTCAAGGCGCGGCTGGAGGGCGTGGGCCACCTCGACCTCGAGGGCTGCCTCGCGCTCGGCATGTCCGGCCCGGTGCTCCGCTCCACCGGCTACGCGTGGGACCTCCGCAAGACGAGCCCGTACTCCGGCTACGAGGACTACGACTTCGATGTCATCACCTGGGACACCGCCGACGCCTACGGCCGCTTCCGGGTCCGCCTGGCCGAGATGGAGGAGAGCCTGCGCATCGTCGAGCAGGCGGCCAACCGGCTCGCCGGGCTGGAGGGCGCGCCGGTGATGGTGGCGGACAAGAAGATCGCCTGGCCCAGCCAGCTCGCGATCGGCGCCGACGGCATGGGCAACTCCCTCGACCACATCCGCCACATCATGGGGGAGTCGATGGAGGCGCTGATCCACCACTTCAAGCTCGTCACCGAGGGCTTCCGGGTCCCCGCCGGCCAGGCCTACGTGCCGATCGAGAGCCCGCGCGGCGAGCTCGGTGCCCACGTCGTCTCCGACGGCGGCACCCGCCCCTTCCGCGTGCACTTCCGCGATCCCAGCTTCACCAACCTGCAGGCGACCAGCGTGATGAGCGAGGGCGGCGCGGTCGCCGACGTCATCGTCGCGATCGCCTCGATCGACCCCGTGATGGGAGGCGTGGACCGATGACCCCGACCGAGTCGAGCGAGGCACGAGCGAGCGACCGAGGGGTCGGTCAGCGCTGATGGCCATCAACCAGACGACGTACGCCGAGCTGCGCGAGATCGCCGCACGCTACCCCCAGGCCCGCTCGGGGCTGCTGCCGATGCTCCACCTCGTGCAGTCCGCCGAGGGCCGGGTGACACCCGAGGGCATCAACGCCTGCGCCGAGATCCTCGGGCTGACGGCCGCCGAGGTCAGCGGCGTCGCGACCTTCTACACGATGTACAAGCGCAAGCCCGTCGGCGAGCACCACGTCGGCGTCTGCACCAACACCCTCTGTGCGGTGATGGGCGGCGACCAGATCTTCGCCGAGCTCAAGGAGCACCTCCAGGTCGGCAACGACGAGACGACCCCGGACGGCAAGGTCACCCTCGAGCACGTGGAGTGCAATGCCGCCTGCGACTACGCGCCCGTCGTGATGGTCAACTGGGAGTTCTTCGACAACCAGACCCCCGAGTCGGCGAAGCAGCTCGTCGACGACCTGCGCGCGGGCCGTGAGGTCACCGCCTCGCGTGGCGCGAAGATCTGCTCGTGGCGTGAGGCCGAGCGCGTGCTCGCCGGCTACGACGACGGCCGTGCCGACGAGGGCCCGTCCGCGGGCGAGGCCTCCCTCGCTGGTCTCCGCACCCTGGAGGAGAAGTGACGAGTCCGATCACCCCGGTCCTCACCGCCAACTGGGGCGCCGACCGCAGCTGGACGCTCGATGCCTACACCCAGCAGGGCGGCTACGAGGCGCTGGCCACGGCGCTCACGAAGAGCCCCGACGAGGTCGTCGCGGCGGTCAAGGACTCCGGCCTCCGCGGTCGTGGAGGCGCCGGCTTCCCCACCGGCATGAAGTGGGGCTTCCTGCCGCCGTACGACGAGGAGTCGCCGACCCCGCGCTATCTGGTGGTCAACGCCGACGAGTCCGAGCCGGGCACCTGCAAGGACATCCCGCTGATGATGGCGTCGCCCCACACGCTCGTCGAGGGCGTCATCATCAGCAGCTACGCGATCCGCGCGAAGCAGGCCTTCATCTACGTCCGCGGCGAGGTGCTCCACGTGATCCGCCGCCTGCGCGCCGCGGTCGCCGAGGCGTACGCCGCAGGGCACCTCGGTCCGGACAGCCCGGCGGGTGTGGACCTCATCGTCCACGCCGGTGCCGGTGCCTACATCTGCGGCGAGGAGACCGCGCTCCTCGACTCGCTCGAGGGGCGACGGGGCCAGCCGCGACTGCGTCCGCCGTTCCCCGCGGTCGCTGGTCTGTATGCGAGCCCGACGGTCATCAACAACGTCGAGTCGATCGCCTCGGTGCCGGCGATCATCGGTCGCGGCCAGGAGTGGTTCGCCAGCCTGGGCACCGAGAAGTCGAAGGGCTTCGTCATCTACTCGCTGTCGGGGCACGTGACCCGTCCGGGGCAGTACGAAGCGCCGCTCGGCATCACGCTGCGCGAGTTGCTCGCCCTCGCCGGGGGAGTGCGCCACGGGCACCAGCTCAAGTTCTGGACGCCGGGTGGCTCGAGCACCCCGATCCTCACCGACCAGCACCTCGACGTCCCGCTCGACTACGAGGCGGTCGGTGCGGCGGGCTCGATGCTCGGCACCCGCGCGCTGCAGATCTTCGACGAGACCACGTGCGTCGTACGCGCGGTGCTGCGGTGGTCGGAGTTCTACAAGCACGAGTCGTGCGGCAAGTGCACGCCGTGCCGTGAGGGCACGTGGTGGCTCGTGCAGGTGCTGACCCGGCTGGAGAACGGCCAGGGCAGCGCGGCCGACCTCGACCAGCTGCTCGACCAGTGCGAGAACATCGCCGGCCGCTCCTTCTGCGCGCTGGGTGACGGCGCGACCTCGCCGGTCGTGTCGTCGATCCAGCACTTCCGCGACGAGTACCTCGCGCACCTCGAGCACGGCGGCTGTCCCTTCGATCCCGCGGCCTCGACCGCGTGGGCACCACGCAACCAGGGGCAGGAGGTGCACGCATGAGCGAGCTCACCCAGCAGACCGACAAGGTCACGCTGACCGTCGATGGCATGAGCGTGACGGTGCCGAAGGGCACCCTGGTCATCCGTGCCGCCGAGCAGGTCGGCGTCCAGGTCCCGCGGTTCTGCGACCACCCGCTGCTCGCACCCGTCGGTGCCTGCCGCCAGTGCCTGGTCGAGGTCCCTGACGGGGGCAACGGCCGTCCGATCCCGAAGCCGCAGGCCTCCTGCACGCTCACCTGCGCCGAGGGCATGGTCGTGGAGACCCAGGTCTCCAACCCGGTGGCAGAGAAGGCCCAGCGCGGCGTGATGGAGCTGCTGCTGATCAACCACCCGCTCGACTGCCCCGTCTGCGACAAGGGCGGCGAGTGCCCCCTGCAGAACCAGGCGATGTCGTCGGGCCAGGGTGAGAGCCGCTTCGCGGCACAGGGCGGCGTGAAGCGGACCTTCGAGAAGCCGATCCCGATCTCGCCGCAGATCCTCCTCGACCGCGAGCGCTGCATCGTGTGCCAGCGGTGCACCCGCTTCGCCGCCGAGATCCCGGGCGACCCGGGCATCGCGCTGATCCAGCGCGGCGCGATGCAGCAGATCGGCACCGCGACGGACGCGCCGTTCGACTCCTACTTCTCCGGCAACATCGTGCAGATCTGTCCGGTCGGCGCGCTGACGTCGGCCGACTACCGGTTCCGCGCGCGGCCCTTCGACCTGGTCTCGAGCCCGAGCATCGCCGAGCACGACGCCTGCGGTGCGGCCATCCGCGTCGACCACCGCCGCGGCAAGGTCGTGCGCCGGCTCTCCGGCAATGACCCGGAGGTCAACGAGGAGTGGATTTCCGACAAGGACCGCTACGCGTTCCGCTACCAGCGTCCTGCTGCTCGCCTGCAGCACCCGCTGGTCCGTGACGCCGAGACCGGCGAGCTCCGTGCCGCCTCGTGGCCCGAGGCGTTCACCGTCGCCGCCCGCGGGCTCGCAGCCGCGCAGCAGACCGGCGGCATCGGCGTCCTGACGGGCGGGCGGGTGACCGGCGAGGACGCCTACGCGTACTCCAAGTTCGCCCGCGTCGTCCTCGGCACCAACGACATCGACTTCCGCGCCCGTCCGCACTCCGCGGAGGAGGCGCAGTTCCTCGCCTCCACGGTCGCGCTCAGCAACGACGTCCAGTACGCCGATCTCGACCGCGCCGCGTCCGTCGTCCTGCTCGGCCTCGAGCCGGAGGACGAGGCCGGCACGCTCTTCCTGCGGCTGCGCAAGGCCGTGCGGGCGAGCCGACTCCGGGTCGTCTCGGTGGCGCCGTTCGCGAGCCGGGGCCTACGCAAGCTCGGCGGCGAGCTGGTGACCGCCGCCCCCGGTGAGGAGGCGCGCGTCATCGCGGAGCTCACCGACATCGGAGCCGACACCGTGCTCCTGGTCGGTGAGCGCCTCGCCACGAGCCCGGGTGCCCTCTCCGCGGCCGCCGCGCTCGCGGCGAGCAGTGGTGCCCGACTGGCCTGGGTGCCCCGCCGTGCTGGTGACCGGGGCGCGGTCGAGACCGGCTGCCTGCCCAACCTCCTGCCCGGTGGCCGTCCTGTCGAGGAGCCGGGCGCCCGTGTCGACCTCGGTGCCGCCTGGGGCGTCGAGCACCTACCCGCGACCGAGGGTCGCGACGGTGACGCCATCCTCGCCGCTGCCGCCTCGGGCGAGCTCGGTGGCCTCGTCATCGGTGGTGTGGATGCCGAGGACCTCGCCGACCCGGCCCACGCGCTCGCCGCGGTCGATGCCGCGGGCTTCGTGGTCAGCCTGGAGCTGACCGAGACCAGCGTGACGCGCCTGGCCGACGTCGTGCTCCCGGTCGCCCCGGTGACGGAAAAGGCCGGCATGTTCGTGACGTGGGAGGGCCGTCCGCGGACCTTCGCGAAGATCTTCGAGGTGCCCGGCTCGCTGCCCGATCTCCGCGTGCTGGCCGGCATCGCCGACGAGATGGGCACGCCGCTGGGCTTCTCGACCACCGAGGGTGCCCGCGCGGAGATGGAGCAGGTGGGCCCGTGGGACGGCCTCCGTCCTGCCGCTCCCACGCAGGCGCCCGCTCCGGAGCGCAAGGTGCTCAAGACCAAGCTCGTGCTCGCCACCTGGAAGCAGCTGGTCGGTCACGGCTCGCTCCTCGAGGACGCCGACGTGCTGCTCGAGACGCAGCGTCCGGCCGTCGCGCGGATCACCGCGGAGACCCACGACATGCTCCGCGGTGCGACCGAGGTGACGCTGACCGGTGACCGTGGCCAGGTCACGCTCCCGGTCGAGGTCGCCGACCTGCCCGAAGGCGTGGTCTGGGTGCCCGCCAACGCGTGGCCGGGCGGCGTACTCGCCACCCTCGCCGGCCCCGGTGCCTCCGTCTCGGTGAAGGGAGTCCAGCGATGACCGCCCCGTTCGTGAGCATGGCGGCCGAGGACCTCTCGGCGTTCGGCCAGGACCCGTGGTGGCTGATCCTGGCCAAGGTGCTGGCGATCTTCCTCGTGCTGGTGCTGCTGACCCTCTTCAACATCTGGTTCGAACGCCGCGTGGTCGCGCGCATGCAGCACCGCATCGGCCCCAATGTGCACGGTCCCTTCGGCCTGCTGCAGTCGCTCGCCGACGGCGTCAAGCTGGCGCTGAAGGAGGACATCATCCCCAAGGCCGCCGACAAGGTGGTCTTCATCATCGCCCCCGTGATCGCGACGATCCCGGCGTTCATCACCTTCGCGGTGATCCCGTTCGGGCCCGTGGTCGGGCTGCCGTTCACCGACCGCACGACGCCGCTGCAGCTGACCGACATGTCGATGGCGGTCCTCTTCGTGATGGCGATCGCGAGCATCGGCATCTACGGCATCGTCCTCGGCGGCTGGGCCTCGGGCAGCACCTACTCCCTGCTCGGCGGCCTGCGCTCGAGCGCCCAGATGATCTCCTACGAGGTCGCGATGGGGCTCAGCCTCGTCGCGGTCTTCCTCTACGCCGGCTCGATGTCGACCAGTGCGATCGTCGCCGCGCAGGAGGATGTCTGGTTCGGCTTCGTGCTGCTGCCCAGCTTCGCGATCTACGTGATCGCGATGGTCGGCGAGACCAACCGCGCGCCGTTCGACCTTCCGGAGGCCGAGGGCGAGCTCGTCGGTGGCTTCCACACCGAGTACAGCTCGCTGAAGTTCGCGCTCTTCTTCCTCGCCGAGTACATCAACATGGCGACGGTCTCCGCGCTCGCGACGACGCTCTTCCTGGGCGGCTGGCGCGCGCCGTTCGGCCTCGCGCAGGTCTGGCCCGGGGCCAACGAGGGCTACTGGCCGCTGCTGTGGTTCTTCGGCAAGATCCTGGTCTTCATCTTCTTCTTCGTGTGGCTCCGCGGCACGCTGCCGCGGCTGCGCTACGACCAGTTCATGGCGTTCGGCTGGAAGGTGCTGATCCCGGTCTCGCTGGCCTGGATCATGCTCGTCGCGACCCTGCGCGTCGCCCGCAACGAGGGCACGTTCGACAATCTCGAGGGGCCGGTCGTGCCGATCGTCGCCGGACTCGTCATCGTGGCCTGCCTGGCGCTGATGTTCTGGCCCTCCCGTACGCCGGCCCCCGCCGCCGGCGCGACGGAGCCGGCCGCGCGCCCCACCGTACGACCGGGAGCGTTCCCGACCCCCGACCTTCCGGAGGCCGGTGCCGTGCGCGGCGCCGCTGCCCCGCTCGTCTTCGAGGAGAGTGACCGCTGATGGGCGTGAAGGAAACCCTCTGGGACCCGATCGCCGGCTTCGGCGTGACGTTCCGGACGATGTTCAAGAAGCCGGTGACGGAGCAGTACCCCTTCGAGAAGGCGCAGACCGCACCGCGCTTCCACGGCCGCCACCAGCTCAACCGCTGGCCTGACGGTCTGGAGAAGTGCGTCGGCTGCGAGCTCTGCGCCTGGGCCTGCCCGGCCGACGCGATCTACGTCGAGGGCGCCGACAACTCCGACGAGCTGGATGCCGACGGCAACAGCCAGCGGTTCAGTCCGGGGGAGCGCTACGGCGCGGTCTACCAGATCAACTACCTGCGCTGCATCCTGTGCGGGCTCTGCATCGAGGCCTGCCCGACGCGCGCGCTGACGATGACCAACGAGTACGAGCTGGCCGACGACAACCGCGCCGACCTGATCTACGAGAAGTCCGACCTGCTCGCGCCGCTGCAGCCCGGCATGGAGGCCCCGCCCCACGCGCCCCGCTTCGGTGACGAGAAGAACTACTTCCGCGGTGAGTTCGTCGAGGAGCCCGCGCGGCTCGCCGACTTGCTGAAGGAGGGCCACCAGTGATCGCCTTCTGGACCCTCGCCCCGATCATGGTGGTGAGCGCGCTCGGCATCCTCGTCGTCCGCAAGGCCGTGCACGCCGCGCTGCTGCTCGCGGTCGTGATGATCAGCCTCGCGGTGCTCTACGCCAGCCTCGAGGCGCCGTTCCTCTTCGCGGTGCAGATCATCGTCTACACCGGCGCGATCCTGATGCTCTTCCTCTTCGTGCTGATGCTGGTCGGCGTCGACGCCTCCGACTCCTTGACGGAGACCATCAAGGGCCACCGGATCGCAGCACTCGTGGTGGGCGTCCTCTTCGGCCTGACCATCGGCCTCGCGGTCGGCCAGGTCTCCTACGGCACGGCGGTCGGCCTCTCGGCAGCCAACGAGGGCGGCAACGTCCCGGCCCTCGCGGACCTGCTCTTCTCCGACTGGGTGCTCGCCTTCGAGACCACCTCTGCCCTGCTCATCACCGCCGCCGTCGGCGCGATGGTCCTCGCCCACCGCGAGCGCCTCGAGCCGAAGGCAGGTCAGAAGGAGCTCGCCGCCCGCCGGGTCCAGGAGTACGCCGACTCCGGACGCCACCTCGGCCCCCTCCCGGCCCCCGGTGTCTACGCCCGCCACAACGCCGTCGACACCCCCGCGCTGCTGCCCGACGGCTCACCGAGCGAGGACTCCCTCAACCGCACGCTGGTCCGCCGGAGCGACGCCGCGACCCCGCCGAAGGACGTGAAGGCGATCGAACGCCTCGTCAAGGAGTCGAAGGGCGGTGACGTGCGGTGAACGAGTCGTTCCAGGTCGGTCCCTACATCGTGCTGTCGACGATCCTCTTCACGATCGGCTGCATCGGCGTGCTCGTACGCCGCAACGCGATCGTCGTCTTCATGTGCGTCGAGCTGATGCTCAACGCCGCGAACCTCGCGCTCGTCGCCTTCGCCCGCCACCACGGCAACCTGACCGGCCAGATCGCGGCGTTCTTCGTGATGGTCGTCGCCGCGGCCGAGGTCGTCGTGGGCCTGGCGATCATCATGACCCTGTTCCGCACCCGCCGCTCGGCCTCGGTCGACGACGCCAACCTGCTGAAGCTGTGAGGTGCTGACGTGCTCGCACTGATCATCGGCCTGCCGCTCCTCGGCGCCGCGATCCTGCTGCTCGGTGGCCGCTCCACCGATCGCTGGGGCCACTGGCTCGGGGTCGCGACGGTCGCCACGTCGTTCGTGCTGGGGCTGGTCGCCTTCGGCCGGATCGCCGCCGGCGACCACGGGGGTGCGGTCTCGCAGCACCTGTGGACCTTCCTCCACGTCGGCTCGCTCCAGGTGGGCGCCGACCTGTACGCCGACCGGCTCTCGATCCTCTTCGTGCTGCTGATCACCGGCGTCGGCTCGCTGATCCACCTCTACTCCGTGGGCTACATGGAGCACGACGCACGTCGCCGCCGCTTCTTCGGCTACCTCAACCTCTTCGTCGCCGCGATGCTCCTGCTGGTCCTGGGCGGCAACTACCTGATGCTCTTCATCGGCTGGGAAGGCGTCGGCCTGGCGTCGTACCTCCTGATCGGCTTCTGGCAGCACAAGCACTCCGCGGCCCTGGCCGCGCGCAAGGCCTTCGTGATGAACCGCGTCGGTGACATGGGCCTGCTGCTGGCGATGTTCCTGATGTTCGTGAACTTCGGGTCGATCAGCTTCCTCGGTGTCGAGATGGGCGTCCATGGAGGCGCCGCGACGGCCTACCCGGGGCTGCCGGTGCCGAGCGAGCAGACGCTGACCTGGATCGGCCTCGCGCTCCTCCTCGCAGCCTGCGGCAAGAGCGCACAGGTCCCGCTGCAGGCCTGGCTCCTCGACGCGATGGAGGGCCCGACCCCGGTCTCGGCACTCATCCACGCCGCGACCATGGTGACCGCCGGCGTCTACCTGATCGTCCGCTCCGGCGCCGTCTTCGAGGCCGCGCCGATCGCGCAGACCGCGGTCGTCGTGGTCGCCGTCGTGACACTGCTGTGGGGTGCGGTCCTCGGCTGCGCCAAGGACGACATCAAGAAGGCGCTCGCCGGCTCCACGATGAGCCAGATCGGCTACATGATGCTCGGCGCGGGGCTCGGCCCCGTCGGCATGGCGTTCGCGATCTTCCACCTGATCACGCACGGCTTCTTCAAGGCCAACATGTTCCTCGGGGCCGGCTCGGTGATGCACGCGATGGACGACGACGTCGACATGCGCCACTACGGCGGGCTGGCCCGGCTGCTGCCGGTGACCTTCCTGACCTTCGCGATGGGCTACCTGGCGATCATCGGCTTCCCGGGCTTCTCGGGCTTCTGGTCGAAGGACAAGATCATCGAGACTGCGTTCGCCGAGAACCCGCTCGTCGGCGCGCTTGCGCTGCTGGGCGCGGGCATCACCGGCTTCTACATGACCCGGCTGATGCTGCTGACCTTCTTCACCGACAAGCGCTGGGAGAAGGGCGTCCACCCGCACGAGTCCCCGCGGGTGATGACGATCCCGCTCATCGTCCTCGCGGCCCTCTCCGTCCTCGGTGGCCTGATGCTCGCCGGCGGCTGGATCACCGACTGGCTGGAGCCGGTCGTCGGCCACGCCGAGCACCACGAGCTGCCGATGCCGGCGATCGTGATCACGCTGCTCGTCATGCTGACGGTCGCTGCCGGTGTCGCCATCGCGTGGTTCACCCACGGCACGCGCTTCATCCCGCGCAAGGCTCCGGCCGACGTCGCGTGGCCGGTCCGGGCCGCCCGCGCCGACCTCTACGGCGACGCGATCAACGACGGCCTCGTCGTCCAGCCGACCATGCGGCTCGTCGACGGTCTGATGGTCTTCGACAAGGCGGTCATCGACGGCGTCGTCATGGGCCAGGCTGCCGCGACGGTCGGCGGCTCGCTCCAGCTGCGCCGGATCCAGAACGGCTTCGTCCGCTCCTATGCGCTCTCCGTCGCCGGCGGTGCCGTGCTCGTCGTCCTCGCGCTCCTGGTGGTGAACCTCTGATGGCCACCCCATTCGAATGCTCGCTCCGCTCCGCTCCGAACGGGGACCCCGCCAAATGATGTTGAGCCTGCTCATCGCCCTGCCGCTCGTGGGCGCCCTCGTCGTGGCCTTCCTGCCGGGCCGCCCGGGCGACGTGCTGCCCAAGTGGGTCGCGCTCGCCTTCTCGCTCGCCACCCTGGTGGTCGGAGCGATCATCGGGATCGCCAACGCCGACTCGGGCAAGACCTGGGCGGAGGAGCACACCTGGATCGAGCCGATCGGCGCGCACTGGGCGCTCGCCGTCGACGGCCTCGGCGTCACGATGGTGCTGCTCACCGTCCTGCTCGTCCCGGTCGTCATCGGCGCGTCGTGGCACGACGCCGATGCCCGTAACACCCGCGGCTTCTTCGCGCTCATGCTCGTCGTCGAGTCGCTCGCGCTCGCGGTCTTCTGCGCGCAGGACGTCTTCCTCTTCTACCTCGTCTTCGAGGCGACGCTGATCCCGGCGTACTTCCTCATCGGCAGCTTCGGCCACGGCCCGGCGCGTACGGCGGCGGCGGTGAAGTTCCTGCTCTACATGCTCGCCGGCGGCCTGGTGATGCTGGCGTCGGTCGTCGCGCTCTATGCCTTCTCGGCACGCGAGGGCGCGGCGTCGTACCTCATCTCGGACCTCTCCGGCCTCACGCTGTCCACGAACGAGGAGCGGCTGCTCTTCCTCGGCTTCTTCCTCGCCTTTGCGATCAAGGCACCGCTCTTCCCGTTCCACACCTGGCTGCCCGACACCACCGGCAACGCGACCCCCGGCACGAGCGTCCTGCTGATCTGCGTGCTCGACAAGATCGGCACCTACGGCATGCTCCGCTTCTGCCTCGAGCTCTTCCCGGGCGCCTCGGAGTGGGCGACGCCGGTCGTCGTCGGCCTCGCGCTGATCTCCATCGTGTACGGCGCGCTGCTGGCGCTGGGCCAGGACGACCTGCTCGTGCTGACCGGCCTGACGTCGCTGAGCCACTTCGGCTTCATCGTCCTCGGCATCTTCGTCCTCAACGACCAGGGTGTCTCGGGCGCGACCTTCTACATGCTCAACCACGGCCTCGCGACCGCGGTGCTCTTCCTCGCCGCGGGCTACCTGATCACGCGCACCGGCACGCCGCTCCTCTCGCAGATGGGTGGCGTCGAGAAGAAGGCCCCCGTGCTCGCCGCGTTGCTGCTCCTCGGCGGGCTCGGCACGCTCGGGCTGCCCGGCCTGTCACCGTTCGCCTCGGAGTTCCTCGTGATGCTCGGTGCCTTCCAGTACGCCTGGTGGGTCGGCGCGATCGCCGTCACCGGCATCGTGCTCGCCGCGGCGTACGTGCTGCGGGCCTACCGCCTCGCGGTCACCGGCCCCGAGCGGGAGTCGCTGGCCGGCATCCGTGACGTCGGTGCCCGGGAGGTCGCCGTCGTCGCGCCGCTGGTCGCGCTGATGCTCCTGCTCGGCTTTGCGCCGCAGCTCGCACTGTCGGTGATCAACCCGTCGAGCCTGCGGACGGTCGAGATCGCCGGTTGTGTCGAGACCGCCGAACAGCCCTGCATTCAGGCCACTGAGGAGGTCCGACCGTGACCGCGTTCGAGAACCCCGCGCTGGGCTACGACCTGATCTGGCCGCTCCTCGTGGTGCTTGGCGCCGCGTGCGCCGGCATCGTCGTCGAGGCGTTCGTGCCGCGCGCGTGGCGCTACCTGACCCAGGTCCTGCTGACCCTGGTCGCCCTCGGCGTCGCCTTCGGTGGCACGATCCTGGTCGCGACCCGGCTGGACGAGCGCGCCGAGGGAGCGGCGCGTGGCTCGGTCGTCGCGGAGGGTGCGGTCGCCATCGACGGCCCGGCTGTCTTCGCGTGGGGCCTGCTGCTCCTCGTCGCCTTCCTCGGCGTCCTGCTCTTCGCCGAGCGACACCTCGACGGCGGCGTCTCGGCGTTCTCCGGCCAGGCGGCGGCGCTGCCCGGCACCGACGCCGAACGCCGCGTGGGGGAGCGCGGCCTCGAGCACACCGAGGTCTACCCGCTGCTCCTCTTCGCGGTCGGCGGCATGCTTCTCTTCGCCGCGTCCAACGACCTGCTGACCCTCTTCGTCGCGCTCGAGGTCCTCTCGCTGCCGCTCTACCTGCTCTGCGGGCTGGCCCGGCGTCGGCGCCTGCTCTCGCAGGAGGCGGCGATGAAGTACTTCCTCCTCGGCGCCTTCTCCTCCGGCTTCCTGCTCTACGGCATCGCCCTCGTCTACGGCTACGCCGGCACCGTGCAGTTCGCGGGCATCGCCGACGCGATCGCCAACACCACCGGCTCGCGCGGCCTGCTGCTCGCCGGCATCGGCCTGCTCTCGGTCGGCCTGCTCTTCAAGGTCGGCGCGGTGCCGTTCCAGGCGTGGACCCCCGACGTCTACCAGGGCGCTCCGACCCCGGTCACGGCGTTCATGGCCGCCGGCACCAAGGTGGCGGCGTTCGTCGCGATGCTGCGCCTCTTCTCCGTCGCGCTCGGCGGCGAGCGCTGGTCGTGGCTGCCGATGCTCTGGGCCGTCGCACTGCTCACGATGGTCATCGGTGCGGTCCTGGCGGTCGCGCAGTCCGACGTGAAGCGGATGCTCGCCTACTCCTCGATCGCGCACACCGGCTTCGTGCTGACCGGCATCCTCGGCGCGGGCGCCTCACTCGGCGAGGACCAGATCGGCGCCACGCAGGCGGTCCTCTTCTATCTCGTCACCTACGGCTTCATGACGCTCGGCGCCTTCGCGGTGCTCACGCTGGTGCGCGATGCGGCGGGCGAGTCCGGTGAGCTGCGCGGCTGGGCCGGACTGGCCCGGCGTTCGCCGGTGGTCGCGGGTGTCTTCTCACTCTTCCTGCTCTCGCTCGCGGGCCTGCCGTTCACGGCTGGCTTCACGGGCAAGTGGGTCGTCTTCGCCTCGGCCATGGGTGGGGGTGCCTGGCCGGTCGTCGTGGCCGCCGTGCTGACCTCCGCGCTGGCGGCGTTCTTCTACATCCGGGTCATCGTCCTGATGTACTTCAGCGAGCCTGCGGCCGACGGTCCGGCGGTCGCGGTGCCGTCGATCCTGACGTCGGCGACGATCGCGGTGACGGCCGTCGCGACGGTCGTCCTGGGCGTCGTACCCGGCCCGGTTCTCGATCTCGCGGCCCATGCGGGAGACTTCATCAGGTGAGCACGACTCCTACTGGTTCCGCCGCCTCGAGCGGTCTGGCCCTGCCCGTCCTCGACGAGGCTCTGGCTGCCCGTCTGAAGGCACGCCTGGTCGAGGTCGAGGAGGCGCTCTCCGGCCACATCCGGAGCGAGGCCGACTTCGTCACCGAGGCGGCCCGCCACCTCATGGACGCCGGCGGCAAGCGGTTCCGCCCGCTGCTGGTGCTGCTCGCGGCCGAGTGCGGTCCGCGGGCTGCGTCGCAGGAGGTCATCGACGCCGCATGCGTCGTCGAGCTCACGCACCTCGCCTCGCTCTACCACGACGACGTCATGGACGAGGCCGCCCTGCGCCGCGGCGCCGACTCGGCCAACGCCCGCTGGGACAACCACGTCGCGATCCTCACCGGCGACTGGCTCTTCTCGAAGTCGTCCGAGCTCACCGCCGGCCTCGGCCCGGATGCGGTCAAGATCCAGGCCGAGACCTTCTCGCGCCTCGTCGAGGGCCAGATCCTCGAGACCGTGCCGCCGAAGTCGGAGGAGGTCGCGCTCGAGCATCACCTGCGCGTCGTCGCCGGCAAGACCGGCTCGCTGATCGCCACCTCCGCGCTCTACGGCGCGCGCTTCGCCGGGGCCCCGGCCGAGGTCGAGGAGGCCCTCGCGGCGTACGGCGAGATCGTCGGCGCCGCCTTCCAGATCAGCGACGACATCCTCGACATCGCCTCCGAGACCGAGGAGTCGGGCAAGACCCCCGGCACCGACCTGCGCGAGGGCGTCCCCACGCTTCCGGTGCTCCTGGTGCGTCGCGCCGGCCGCCCCGAGGATGCGCGGCTGATCTCGCTGCTCGACGGCGGGCTCGAGGCTGACGCGGACCTGGCCGAGGCCCTCGGCCTGCTGCGCGCCCACCCGGCGATGACCGAGGCACGGGCCTACGTGGTCGAGCGGGCCCGCGAGGCGAAGGATCTCCTCAAGGTCCTCCCCGAGGGACCCGTGCGTGACGCGCTGGAGGCGTTCGCCGACGTGGTCGCCACCCGCACCGCCTGATCCGCCCGCTTTCGCCGAGGCGGCGCGAACCTGCACGTCTGACGCGCCGAGGCGGCGCGCACTTGCACGTCTGACGCGCCGAGGCGGCGCGCACTTACACGTGTGCTGCAGGTTTGCGCCGCCTCGGGGTGTGTCTGCTGCAGGTTTGCGCCGGCTCGGCGAAGGTCAGGCGGCGGTGAAGGCTTCGGCCGCACGCGCGAGCTGGGCGCGACGGTGGTGCCGGAGCGATTCGGCGGTCAGCATGACGAGCGCCACCCAGACCAGGCCGAAGCCGATCCAGCGGCCCGGGGGCATCTCCTCGTCGAAGACCAGCAGGCCGAGCGCGAACTGCAGGATCGGCGCGAAGTACTGCAGCAGGCCGAGCATCACCAGCGGCATCCGGGTGGCCGCGGCGCCGAAGAGGACGAGCGGTACGGCAGTCACCAGCCCCGCGGACGCCAGCAGCAGGGCATGGCCGACGCCGTCCGAGGCGAACGTCGCGCCACCCGTGAGCGACAGGCCGACGGCGTATGCGAGGGCGAGCGGAGCGAGGAAGGAGGTCTCGAGGGCGAGGCTCTCGACAGCACCCGCGGCGGCCTGCTTCTTGGCGAGCCCGTAGACGCCGAACGAGACCGCGAGCACCAGCGCCACCCAGGGCGGCCGCCCGTAGTCGACGGTGAGCACCACGACGGCGACCAGCGCGAGGCCGAGGGCGGCCCATTGCAACGTGCGGAGGCGCTCGCCGAGGACGGTCACGCCCAGCAGCACGGTGACCAGCGGGTTGATGAAGTAGCCGAGCGAGGTCTCGACGACGTGGCCGTTGTTGACGCCCCAGATGTAGCCGCCCCAGTTGCACGCGACGACCACCGCGGCGAGTGCCAGCCAGGCCCGACGGCGCGGGTCGCCCCACAGCCGACGCACCGCATGCCCGCGTCGCAGCGCCACCACGACCAGACCCATCGCCAGCACCGACCAGAGCACGCGGTGCGCGAGGATCTCCAGCGGCGTCGCCGGTTCGAGCAGCGGCCAGAAGAGCGGGAAGAGCCCCCAGATGCCGTACGCCGCGGCCCCCAGGAGGAGGCCGCGGCGTACGTCTGACATGCCCCCAAACTAGTGGGGTCTGCAACTGCTTTGCGAGGTGGTGGTCAGGCCTTCCAGGTCACCACGACGCCCGGCCGCGGGAAGTCATGCGTGTGCGGCCAGGTCGAGGCGGGGGAGTCGAAGGTCGATCCGGTGCTCTCGCCCGGGTGCTGCACCGCGACCCAGACCGAGCGGTCGCCGTGGGTGAGCAGCGGGCCGCACGTCTCGGCGCCGACGGGCACGGTGAGGAACTGTTCGACGTGACCGCGCGAGGGACCCTCGACGGGGCAGCGGAAGAGGCCGTCGTTGGAGCCGAGGACGTTGCCGTCGGTGGAGATCCACAGGTTGCCGAGCGTGTCGAAGGCGAGGTTGTCCGGGCAGGAGATCGGGCTGACCTTCTCCTTCGGGAAGCCGCTGAACCAGCTCTCCGCCGAGGCCGGGTCGCCCGCGACGAGCAGCAGCGCCCAGGCGAAGCGCGTGCCGGCGTGGTTGCCGCCGGCCTCGGTGAGCTCGAGGACGTAGCCGTTGCGGTTGCCGGACTTCTTCTCCAGCGGCGCACCCAGCTCCGCGCGGACGTACGACGAGCCGATCGGGTTCGCCTCGTCCACCGGCCACTTCTTCGCGCGATCGGAGTTGTTGGTCAGCGCGGCGTAGACCTTGCCGTTGACCGGGTTTGGCTGGACGTCCTCGGGACGATCCATCCGCGTCGGGGCGACCTTGTCGGCGGCGAGCCGCGTGTCGATGAGGACGTCGGCGACGCTCATCCCCGCGACGTACGACGTGGTGTCGCTGGTCAGCGGGATCCACTCGCCGGTGCCGTCGAAGGCTCCGTCGGCAGGGGTGAAGTTGCCCGCCGCGTCGACCGTGTAGGGGTCGTCGCCGGTGAGCCGGGCGACGTAGAGCGTCCCGCGGGTCAGCAGCTGCAGGTTGCGCAGCTTCGCGGCCTGGGTGTCGCGGGGGTCGAACGTGTCGGCGGAGACGAACTTGTAGAGGTAGTCACCGCGCTCGTCGTCGCCCATGTAGGCCACTGCGCGGCCGTCGGGCGCGATCTGGATGTTGGCGCCCTCGTGCTTGAAGCGGCCGAGCATCGTGTGCTTGCGCGGGGTCGACTTCGGGTCGAGCGGGTCGAGCTCGACGATCCAGCCGAAGCGGAACGGCTCGTGCGGCTCGGCGGTCAGGTCGAAGCGCGGGTCGACGTCCTTCCAGCCCCGGTCGCCCGAACCGGTGATCCCGTAGCGGGCGTACGACGTGGCGTAGCGGGCGTCCTTCGCGCCCGACGCCCCGAAGTACTGGTTGAAGTTTTCCTCGCCGGAGAGCACCGTGCCCCACGGGGTCGTGCCGCCGGCGCAGTTGTTGAAGGTGCCGAGCACACGGCGGCCCGAGGGGTCGGCGGTCGTCCGCAGGCGCGCGTCGCCGGCAGCCGGGCCGGTCAGGTCGAACGGCGTGGTGCCGGTGATCCGGCGGTTGTAGCGGTTGTCCGGGTCGGCGGTGCGCCACTCGCCGGCCGACGGGCCGTTGCGCTGCACCTTCACCACCGACATGCCGTGGGACTGGATCGCGATCCGCTTGACCTGCTCGGGGGAGTAGACGCCCGCAGGGAACATCAGCTCCTCGTTGGTGTACTCGTGGTTGGTGACGAGCAGCGCCTGGGTGTCGTTGAGCGGCAGGACGCCGACGTAGTCGCAGTTGTAGCCGAACTGCCGGGCCGCGGACTCCTCGGTCTGCGCGTGGGGGTCGAACGCCGGGGCGTCGGCGTACACCTTGTCGCCCCAGGCGATGACAGTGCGGTTGCGGAAGCCCTCGGGGACGGTGATCGCGTCGCGCACGTTGGGCGGGACCGGCGTCCAGGCGCCGGTGACCCCGGTGCCGCTGCCCCCACCAGCGCCGCGGCCGGCGACCGCGGCCGTGCCGAGCGAGCCGCCGAGGAGCACGACGCCGACGCCGGCGCCGGTGCCGCCGAGGACGGTCCGGCGGCCGAGCGCCTGGCGCAGGACGGAGCTGATGTGGGGGTTGCCCGAGGTGTTGGGCTCGGGAGCGTCGCACGCGTTGCCGCAGCGGTAGTGGCAGGTGGCGGCAGAGCGGGACCCGTGTGGTCCGTCGGTGAAGAGGGGGAGCGCCCGCCTCCGCATTCCAGTCGTCGTCATGCTTCGTGACGGTAGGAGGGGCGGGTGACGGCCGCGGCGGCCACGGGTGTCGCTCCGGTGAACTCCGTGCATCACGCAAGCAAGGCCCCGCTCTTCGTCAGGCGCGCAGGTGCCGCTCCCACCAGGTGAACGGCACCCGGTACGCCGCTGGTGTGTTGTCGCCACTGTGGTTGGCCAGTCCGTTGCGGCCGACGTGGTAGTCGGCGACCTGGTTGCGGGCGACCGCGGAGACGTCGGTGTCGCCGACCGCCACCGCATGGATGTGCGCCGGCCAGTCGCCCTGGTCGGGGGTGCGCAGCCAGGCCGCGAAACCGACGGTGCGGAGCGCCTGCACGGCCTGCCACCGCTGCGTGCAGGTGAGGCGGGTGACGGAGAGGTCGACGACCCCGCCGCCGTCGTGGGTGCCGGCCGAGGTCGGGTCGCCGCCGGGGTTGTAGCTGCCCTGGCTGAGGACGAGCGCGAAGGGGAGCGCGCCGTCGGCAGC
>NZ_DATIHB010000140.1:0-16773 GCF_035481145.1 Nocardioides sp.
CCGCCGATCTCGCCGCACTCGCCGGGGCAGCGGCAGCGGAGCAGGGCGGTGACCCCTGTGTCGCGGCCGGTGACATCGCGCAGGCAAACCGGGGCGCCCTCACGGACTGCCGGGTCGACAGCGTCGATGTGCTGGTGACCGTCGCCGTCGACCTGCCGGGAGGGGTCGAGGTGCTCGACGAGGTCAGCGCGCGAGCGCGGGCAGGGCCGTCATGAGACGGCACTCCGTCAGGGAGCCGAGGCCAGGAGCGCGTCGAGCAGCTGCACCGCCGCGTGCTTGTCGAGCGGGTTGTTCTGGTTGCCGCACTTGGGTGACTGTACGCAGCTCGGGCAGCCGTCGGCGCAGGTGCAGCCCTCGATCGCCTCCCGGGTCGCGGTGAGCCACTCACGCGCCACGGAGTAGCCCCGCTCAGCGAAGCCGGCGCCGCCCGGGTGCCCGTCGTGGACGAAGACCGTGAGCATGCCGGTGTCGGGATGGAGCGCGGTGGAGACGCCGCCGATGTCCCAGCGGTCGCAGGTGGCGAAGAGCGGCAGCAGGCCGATCGAGGCATGCTCCGCGGCATGGGCTGCTCCCGGCAGGTCGCCCGCCTCCAGCCCCGCGCCCTCCCAGACGTGCTGCGGCACGGTCCACCAGACCGAGCCGGTGTGGAGACTGCGCACGGGCAGGTCGAGCGGCTCCTCGCCGACCACCTCACCCGACGGCTGGCGACGGCGGAGGTAGGAGACGACCTGGTGCGAGACGGCGACCGAGCCGAAGGAGAGGCGGCAGTCGCCCCACATCACGTGGTCGCGCTCGCCGAGGATCCGGATGTCGGTGACCTCGCGGGCACTCGTGGAGTAGTCCGTCTCCGCGCGCTCCATGAACGCCACGTGACCCTCGAGGTCGAGCTGCTCGACCAGCCAGGTCTCACCGCGGTGGACGTAGACGGCGCCGGGGTGGGCCGTCCCGTGGGCGGAGCCGCCATCGACCGTGCCGACGACGCGACCGCTCGACGCCTCGACGAGCTGCACGGGAGAGCCCCCGGCCGAGCGCAGGTCAGCGAGGTCCGTGGCACGGCGGTGGTCGGTCCAGAACCAGCCCGCCTGCCGCCGCCGGAGCATCCCGGCGTCGGTGAGGGCGTCGACCGCCTCCCTCGCGGTGGGACCGAAGAGAGGCAGGTCGGCCGGGGTCAGTGGCTTCTCCTCCGCCGCGGCGCAGAGGTGCGGCCCGAGCACGTAGGGGTTCGAGGGGTCGAACACGCTCGCCTCGACGGGTCGCCCGAGCAGCGCCTCGGGGTGTCGCACAAGGTAGGTGTCGAGCGGGTCGTCGCGTGCGACGAGCACAGCCAGGGCATCGCCGCCGTTGCGGCCGGCGCGCCCGACCTGCTGCCACAACGCAGCGCGGGTGCCCGGGAAACCGGCGAGCAGCACCGCATCGAGTCCGCTCACGTCGATGCCGAGCTCGAGCGCGTTGGTCGCCGCCAGCCCGAGCAGGTCACCGCGGCGCAGCGCCGCCTCGATCTCCCGGCGCTCCTCGGGCAGGTAGCCACCGCGGTACGCCGCGACCCGGTGCGGCAACGACGGGTCGACCTCGGCGAGCTGCTCCGCTGCGGTGTGCGCCACCTGCTCTGCGCCACGACGGGAGCGGATGAACGCCAACGTGCGCACACCCTCGACGACCAGGTCGGTGAGCAGGTCGGCGCACTCCGAGCTGGCGGCGCGCCGCACGGGCGCACCGTTCTCGCCCTCGTAGGAGGTGAAGGGCGGCTCCCACAGCCCGAGCGCCACCCGCCCCCGCGGGGAGCCGTCCTCGGTCACCGCCTGCGCGGGCAGCCCGATCAGGCGCAGCGCGAGCGCCTCGGGGTCGGCCACCGTCGCGCTGGCGAGGACGAACGTCGGGGACGCGCCGTACATCGCGCAGATCCGGCGGAGCCGGCGGATGACGTGGGAGACGTGCGCACCGAAGACGCCCCGGTAGTGGTGGCACTCGTCGATGACGACGTACTGCAGGCCGCGCAGGAAGCGGGCCCACCGCTCGTGGCCGGGCAGGAGCGAGTGGTGGAGCATGTCGGGGTTGGTGAGCAGGAGCTCGCCGCGATCGCGGGCCCAGTCGCGCTGCTCGCGCGAGCTGTCGCCGTCGTGGGTGGTCGCCCAGACGCCGGTGCCGAGCTCGAGCACCGAGGCCAGCTGGTCCTGGGCGAGGGCCTTGGTGGGTGCGAGGTAGAGCGCGGTCGCGCCGCGCTGGCCGTGTGGGCCGCGGCCACCGAGGATCGCGGTGAGGGCCGGCAGCTGGTAGGCGAGCGACTTGCCCGACGCGGTGCCGGTCGCGAGCACGACGTGGGTGCCGGCGTGCGCAGCGGACGCGGCCGCTGCCTGGTGGCTCCACGGCGAGGTGACCCCACGGCGGGTGAAGCCCGCGACGACGTCGGGGTGGGCCCAGGCCGGCCACTCCGCGCGTACGCCGTCCCGTGGCGGCAGCAGCTCGACGTGCGCCAGCCGATCGGCGCGCGCCGGGGTCGCGAGCCGGTCGAGGAGGTCGGCGACGTCGGGCTGCGGCCTCCCCGGCACTGCCTGCTGTGTCGACGTCACTGACCAAGTTTCCCAGCCACCACCGACACACGCGTGGTTTGATACGCGCGTGGACCTCGACCTCAATGCACGCGACCACGACGGCGTGTCGGTCGTCGCCGTCAAGGGCGAGATCGACGTCTACACCGCGCCCCGGCTCCGCGACCGGATCACCGACCTCGTCGGCGGCGGCGCCTACCGGATCGTGGTCGACCTGGAGGGCGTGGAGTTCCTCGACTCGACCGGCCTCGGCGTGCTCGTCGGTGGCCTGAAGAAGGTCCGTGCGCACGGCGGTTCGCTCCAGCTGGTCTGCACCCAGGAGCGCCTGCTCAAGATCTTCCGGATCACCGGCCTGGCCAAGGTCTTCGTGATCCACGACGACCTCGACAGCGCCATCGCCGCAGCCTGACGCGCCACGAGTGCAGGCTCGACTGGCCACAGCCGCTGGTTCGGCCGACCACAGGCGCGAGGTCGCGGCGCCGCG
The DNA here is from genome assembly GCF_035481145.1 of Nocardioides sp. Classification (GTDB taxonomy): domain Bacteria; phylum Actinomycetota; class Actinomycetes; order Propionibacteriales; family Nocardioidaceae; genus Nocardioides. Next base: position 3,031 of record NZ_DATIHB010000140.1, read on the forward strand.
CGAGCCTCTCGACGGGTGAGTGAACACGTGCCACTCTGAAACGGCACACGGGGGCTCCCGGACGACAGAGGTGTGGCATGCGGGCTGCAGACATCGACCTGACCGGTTCCGACCTGACGCTCGTCCTGGGCGTCGGAGTGGTGGCGCTGGTCGCCCTGATCATGGCGGCGGTCTTCCGACGGCAGGTGCTCGCCACCGACGAGGGCACCCCGATGATGCGGGAGATCGCGAAGGCCGTGCAGGAGGGCGCGGACGCCTACCTCCGGCGACAGCTGAAGACCCTGGCGGGCTTCGCGGTGATCGCCTTCCTCCTGCTCCTCGCGCTCCCGGCCGACGACCTCGGCGTACGTCTGGGACGGTCGGCGTTCTTCCTCGTGGGAGCGGCGTTCTCGGCAACGATCGGCTACCTCGGCATGTGGCTCGCGGTGCGCGCCAACGTGCGGGTCGCAGCTGCCGCCGACGAGCCCGGGGGCGCGGGCCGCGACCCGGCGATGAACATCGCCTTCCGCACCGGCGCGTTCGTCGGCATGGCCACGGTCGGCCTCGGTCTCCTCGGCGCCAGCCTCGTCGTCCTCCTGTACGCCGGTCAGGCGCCGCACGTGCTCGAGGGCTTCGGCTTCGGCGCAGCCCTGCTCGCGATGTTCATGCGTGTCGGTGGCGGCATCTTCACCAAGGCCGCCGACGTCGGCGCCGACCTCGTCGGCAAGGTCGAGAAGGGCATCCCCGAGGACGACCCGCGCAACGCAGCCACCATCGCCGACAACGTGGGCGACAACGTCGGCGACTGCGCCGGCATGGCCGCCGACCTCTTCGAGTCGTACGCCGTCACCCTGGTCGCCGCGCTCATCCTCGGGTCGGCGGCGTTCGGCGTGCAAGGGCTCGTCTTCCCGCTTCTGGTGCCCGCGGTGGGCGCCGTGACCGCGGTGATCGGCATCTTCCTGTGCCGCCCGCGGGAGGGGGAGAACGGTCTGCGCACCATCAACCGCGCCTTCTACCTGTCGGCGGGCATCGCGGCCGTCGCCTGCTCGGTGGTCGCCTTCACCTACCTGCCGCGCTCCATCGGTGGCCTGACCGGTGGCCTCAACAGCACCGACGCGGGCGCCGCGGCGCAGCTCGACGCGATCACCGGCTCCACGATGGGCAGCATCGACCCGGCACTCGTCGCGGCCAGCGCCGTTTTGATCGGCATCGTCCTCGCGGCGGTGATCCTGGCGATCACCGGCTACTACACCGGCACCGAGCACGAGCCCGTCAAGAGCGTGGGCCGCACGTCGGTCACCGGCGCCGCCACCGTCATCCTGAGCGGGTTGAGCGTCGGGTTCGAGTCGGCCGTCTACACGACGCTGGTGATCGGGGCAGCCGTCTTCGGTGCCTTCGCCCTCGGCTCCGGCTCGTTGTCGGTGGCCCTGTTCGCCGTCGCACTCACCGGCTGCGGCCTGCTCACCACCGTCGGCGTGATCGTCGCGATGGACACCTTCGGCCCTGTCTCCGACAACGCGCAGGGCATTGCGGAGATGTCGGGCGACGTCCACGAGTCCGGCGAGCAGGTCCTGACCGAGCTCGACGCCGTCGGCAACACCACCAAGGCGATCACCAAGGGCATCGCGATCGCGACCGCCGTGCTCGCCGCCAGTGCCCTCTTCGGCTCCTACATCGGCTCTGTGATCGAGGAGCTCGCTGCGTCGGGCGCGGACAGCGCCCCGACGTTCGCGGTCTTCAGCCCGGACGTCCTGGTGGGCCTCCTGATCGGTGTCTCCGTCGTCTTCCTCTTCGCCGGCCTCGCCATCAACGCGGTCGGGCGTGCGGCGGGGGCCGTCGTGATGGAGGTGCGCAAGCAGTTCGCCGAGGACCCGGGGATCATGGCCGGCACCAGCCGTCCGGCGTACGGCCGCGTGGTCGACATCGTCACCCGCGACTCGCTCCGCGAGCTGGTCACGCCCGGTGTCCTCGCGGTGCTCGCCCCCGTCGTGGTCGGCTTCGGCCTCGGCGTCGGGCCGCTGGCCGGCTTCCTCGCCGGTGCGATCGGCGCCGGCACGCTGATGGCGGTCTTCCTCGCGAACGCCGGCGGCTCCTGGGACAACGCCAAGAAGCTCGTCGAGGACGGTCACCACGGCGGCAAGGGCTCCGAGGCGCACGCGGCCACCGTCATCGGTGACACGGTGGGCGACCCGTTCAAGGACACGGCCGGACCCGCGATCAATCCGCTGATCAAGGTGATGAACCTGGTGTCGCTGCTCATCGTGGGGGCTGTCGTGTCGATGACGCTGGGAGCCGACGCCAACCGTCCGCTCTCGTTGCTCATCGCCGGAGCCGCGCTCGTGGTCATCGTGGTCGCGGTGGTGGCCTCCAAGCGCCGCAGCAGCCACCTCGACGACGGGCCTGAGGAGATCACGCCGCCCGCGCCGCAGCACGACGTACCGCAGCCGCGGGCCGGGGCGCACGAGCCGCCGCACTCGCGCCGGGGCGTGGTCCGCCACTGACCCGGGGCCGGAGCGCATGTTCCGCGCCCGCCCTGCTGTAAAGCCGGATTACGTGCACTTCTGCCGCCGTAGACCAGCGCAGAAGTGCACGTAATCGCGCTTTACAGCGGAGTGGGGCGGGTGCAGGGTCCAGCGCGCGCCCCATCGCGCGTCGGGGATGATGGGCGCGTGACCGACCGCGCGCCCCTGCACTCCTCACTTCCGGCAGCCCTCCGCGCTGCGCTCGCCGACGCCTCCTACACGTACGACGGGGTCGCGGAGCTGCTCGGCCCGACGGCGCACAACGCCCTGTCGCGCAACGAGACCGCGCCAGGGCTGCGGCGTACGACCGGGAGCAGCCCGCTCGAGACGCTGACCCGGCTCTTCCTGCTGCAGGCGACGGTCCCGGTGGTGGACGCCGAGAAGGCGCTGCCCGGTCTGGTCGACCGGCTCTGTGTGGAGGGCATCCTCGAGCGCTCGCTCTCGGAGGTCGCGGCGCGCATCGACGTCCGGCCCTACGCCGCCAACCTCGAGGGCGACGACCGGGACTTCTGGGTCGTCTCCGACCTGACGCCCGGCCTCGACGGCACCCCCAACAACGTCGGCGTCAACCACGTCCTCGGCATCTCCAGCGCGTCGACCAGCCTCGCCCAGCTGACCCTGCGCCACGACGTGCGGACCGCCCTCGACCTGGGCACCGGCTGCGGCGTCCAGGCGTTGCACCTCGCGGGTCACGCGGAGCGGGTCGTCGCCACCGACGTCAACAAGCGGGCCCTGTGGATCGCGGAGTTCAACGCCGCGCTCAACCAGACCCCCAACGTGGAGGTCGTCGACGGCTCCTTCTTCGAGCCGGTCGCGGGCGACACGTTCGACCTGATCGCGACCAACCCGCCGTTCGTCATCTCGCCGGCGACGGGGGAGCGGCTGGTCTACCGGGACTCCGGCCTGCCGGGCGACCGGGTGGTCGAGGACATCGTCCGCAAGGCGCCCGAGCTGCTGAACGTCGGCGGTTGGTGCCAGGTCCTCGCGAACTGGATCATCAGGGCCGACACCCCGTGGGACGAGCGGCTCGCCTCCTGGCTCGACGGCACCTGCGACGCGTTCGTGGTGCAGCGTGAGGTCCTCGACCCGGCCAGCTACGTCGAGCTCTGGCTCAAGGACGCCGGCCTGCAGTCGGCCCCCGACTACCTCCACCGCTACGACACGTGGCTGGCGTGGTTCGAGGAGCAGGGCATCGAGGCGATCGGCTTCGGCTGGATCAACCTCCGCAAGCGCCCGGTCGACGCGCCAGGCCAGCCGACGTACCGCCTCGAGGAGTGGCCGTACGACGTGGAGCAGCCGATCGCGCCGGCCATCGGCGCGTGGGGCGAGGCCGTCGACGCCCTCGTGGGGCTGACAGACGACGACGCGCTGATGAATGCCACGCTCCAGGTCCGCGAGGACGTCCAGCAGGAGACCGTCGGCGCGCCCGGTGCCGAGGACCCGCACACGGTCGTGCTCCGTCAGCAGCGCGGCTTCCGGCGTGCCCGCAAGGCCGACACGGTCGAAGCGGCGCTCGTCGGCGCGTGCGACGGCGAGCTGACCGTCGGCCAGATCCTCGACGCGCTCGCCCAGCTGCTCGAGGCCGATGCGGCCGAGACCCGCGCGGCGTACGTGGAGAAGGTCCGCGAGCTCATCGCGGAGGGCTTCCTCGAGCTTTCCTGACCGAAGGTCAGCGGCGCCCATCACCTCACGTCCGCACTGGACGCCCTGAATCGTGGGGCTACAGTGAGCGGCCGTGAGCACCCTCTCGGCAAGGTGAGGTGTCACGAAAGAGCAGGGAGAGCAGAGCGCGTGGGACACAAGCTGGTCATCGTCGAGTCCCCGGCCAAGGCCCGCACCATCGGTGGGTACCTCGGCGCGGGCTACGTCGTCGAGTCCTCCATCGGCCACATCCGCGACCTCCCGAACAACGCCGCGGAGATCCCGGCGAAGATCAAGGAGAAGCCCTGGGGCCGCCTGGGCATCGACGTCGACGGCGACTTCACCCCCTACTACGTGGTGCCGCGCGACAAGAAGTCGCACATGACCAAGCTCAAGTCGCTGCTGAAGGACGCCGACGAGCTCTTCCTCGCCACCGATGAGGACCGCGAGGGCGAGGCGATCGCCTGGCACCTCCTCGACGAGCTGAAGCCCAAGAAGGGCGTCCCGGTCAAGCGGATGGTCTTCCACGAGATCACCAAGTCGGCGATCCTCGCCGCTGCCGAGAACCCGCGCGAGATCAACGACGACCTGGTCGAGGCGCAGGAGACCCGCCGCATCCTCGACCGCCTCTACGGCTACGAGATCTCCCCGGTCCTGTGGCGCAAGGTCCAGAGCGGTCTCTCCGCCGGCCGCGTCCAGTCGGTCGCCACGCGCCTCGTCGTCGACCGCGAGAAGGAGCGGATGGCCTTCAAGGTCGCCTCCTACTGGGACCTCGAGGGCACCTTCGACGCGGGCTCGGGCCATGACCAGCGGATGTTCCCCGCCAAGATCCACTCCATCGACGGCGCCCGGATCGCCCGCGGCTCGGACTTCGACAACACCGCGCAGCTGACCGCCGCCGCGACCAAGGCGGGGGTCGCCCACCTCGACCGCAAGGCCGCCGACGCGCTCGTCACCGCGCTCGACGACACCTCCTTCACGGTCCGCTCGGTCGAGTCCAAGCCCTACAAGCGGAGCCCGTACGCGCCGTTCCGCACGACGACCCTCCAGCAGGAGGCCAGCCGCAAGCTCGGCATGACCGCCCAGGTCGCGATGAGCGTGGCGCAGCGCCTCTACGAGGGCGGCTACATCACCTACATGCGTACCGACTCCACGACGCTGAGCGACGCCGCCATCGGCGCGGCACGGGAGCAGGTCCGAGAGCTGTACGGCGCGGAGTACCTCCCCGACCGCCCCCGCGTCTACGCCTCCAAGGTCAAGAACGCGCAGGAGGCACACGAGGCGATCCGTCCGGCCGGCGAGCACTTCCGCACCCCCGCCCAGACCGGGCTCAGCGGCGACCAGTTCCGCCTCTACGAGCTGATCTGGATGCGCACCGTCGCGTCGCAGATGAAGGACGCGGTCGGCAACACCGTCTCGGTCCGGCTCGGCGGCACGGCGGCTGACGGTCGCGACGTCGTCTTCGGCGCGAGCGGTCGCACGATCACCTTCCACGGCTTCCTCAAGGCGTACGTCGAGGGCACCGACAACGACGCCACCAAGGACGACGCCGAGACCCGCCTGCCCAACCTGACCGAGGGCGCGAGCGTGTCGGCGGCGAGCATCAGCGCAGCGGGCCACGAGACCAAGCCGCCGGCGCGCTTCACCGAGGCGACGCTGATCAAGGAGCTCGAGGACCGCGAGATCGGCCGCCCGTCGACGTACGCGAGCATCATCTCGACGATCATCAACCGCGGCTACGTCTACAAGAAGGGCACCGCCCTGGTGCCCGCGTGGATCGCGTTCTCGGTGGTGCGGCTCCTCGAGGAGCACTTCACGCGCCTCATCGACTACGACTTCACCGCCTCGCTCGAGGAGGTGCTCGACGGCATCGCCCGTGGTGAGCGCCAGAAGGTCATCGAGCTGCGGGAGTTCTACTTCGGCTCCGACGCCAAGGTCGGCGTCAAGCCGCTTGTCGACGGGCTCGGCGACATCGACGCCAAGGCGCTGGCGACCTTCCCGGTCGGCGATCCCGCCGACGGCATCGTGCTCCGTGTGGGCCGCTACGGCCCGTACATCGAGGGCCCCGAGGGTGAGGGCGACGCCACCCCGACGCGGGCCAACGTCCCCGACGACCTCCCGCCGGACGAGCTGACCGCGGCCAAGGCGCGTGAGCTCTTCGCCAACCCGGCGGGTGCCGAGATCGAGCTCGGGGTCCATCCCGACACCGGCCTCCAGGTCGTGGCCAAGAACGGCCGCTTCGGTCCCTACGTCACCGAGGTCCTGCCGGACGACGCCCCCAAGACCGGCAAGAACGCCGTCAAGCCGCGCACCGGCTCGCTCTTCAAGGACATGTCGCTCGACACGATCACCCTCGACGACGCGATCAAGCTGCTGTCGCTGCCGCGGGTCGTCGGTGTCGACACCGACGGCGAGGAGATCACCGCGCAGAACGGTCGCTACGGGCCGTACCTCAAGAAGGGCACGGACTCCCGCACCATCGCGTCCGAGGCGCAGCTGCTGACGATCACGCTCGAGGAGGCGCAGGCGATCTACGCCCAGCCCAAGCAGCGTGGCCGTGCCGCCGCGGCGCCGCCGCTCAAGCAGCTCGGCCCCGATCCCGTCTCCGGACAGCCGGTCGTGATCAAGTCGGGCCGCTTCGGCGACTACGTGACCGATGGCGAGTACAACGCGACGCTCCGCAAGGACGACACCATCGAGGCGATGACGATCGAGCGCGCTGCCGAGCTGCTCGCCGAGCGTCGGGCCAAGGGCCCTGCCAAGAAGACGGCCAAGAAGACCGCGAAGAAGGCGACCGCGAAGAAGGCCACGGCCAAGAAGGCGACCGCGAAGAAGGCCGCGGCCAAGAAGACGACGAAGAAGGCCGCCGCGAAGAAGAGCTCGTAGCGCCTGCCGGGAATCGGGCGGCTCCGGATGCATCATCCTCACATGAGCATCGACGAGCAGCTCGATCCCGCCGCTGCCGACGAGATCGTCGCGAAGGAGCCTCCGGTCGAGGGCGACTTCCTCCACCGCGTGCTCCACGAGGACCGCGACGAGCCGCCGGCGTCACCGCTCGCTCCGACCTCCGGCCGCATCGCTCGCGGGGCGAGGGCCACCGGTCGGGGCCTGCTGGGGTTCCTCCTCTTCCTGCTCGGGCTCGCGGCCGGCGGCGGCGCGGGGTTCGGCTACGGCGTCGGCCTGGTCGAGGGCGAGAACCGCGTCGACCTCCTCCCGCCGTACGCCGACTGGCCGGCGCTCTGGTGGGTGCTGCTCGGCAGCGTCCCTGTCGTCCTGGTCCTGGCATCGTGGCGGCGGATCCGTCCGGTCTGCTTCGGCTACCTGGTGGCGCTGCCGTGGCAGCTGGTGGTCGCGCTGGTCTACGCCTACGTCACGTTCGGCACGTGGGGCTACGCGCCGCAGCCCTGACCCGCACGCCTCCGGCGACCATCCGCCGTCCACCCTCGCTGTAACGCGGTGTCCTCGTGGCTTCTGCGGTGCTGCAGAGGCGCACGAGTCACGACAGGACCGCAGAAGTGCGGGCACCCCAGCGGCAAAGGGATCGCCGTCCTCCACAGGGCGCACAACGCGGCCCGCGCACCGGGCGCCTCTGTGCGCACGATGTGCCCATGTACGCCGAGATCCGCGCCCTCATGGCCCAGCAGCACGGGCTCATCACCCGTCGCCAGGCAATCTCGGCCGGTCTCTCCGCCGCCACGGTCGACGAGCTCGTCCGGCGCGGCACGTGGCGCACGATCCGCCGTGGGGCGTACGTCGAGTCGGCAGTCTGGGACGCTCTTGACGACCGGACCGGTCGGCCGCTGCTGGTCGCGCGTGCCGTCACGCTGACGGCCGCGAAGGCACATGCCTGGAGTCACGACACTGCCGGGCTCGCCCTTGGGCTCGCGCTGCTGACCGCGAAGAATTCGCTGACGCACGTAACCCGACCCGACGTACGCGGTGATCGCACGACCCGTGGCGTCAAGCATCATGGCGCGGCGTTCATCGAGGCCGAGGTGGAAGAGGTGGACGGGATCCGGGTGCTCGGCATGGCCCGATCTGCAGTTGACGTTGCGCGCGAGCACGGGTTGGCGCACGGCCTCGCGCCGTACGTCGTGCCGAAGCGCTGCCCGCGAGTGGCGTGATCACTTCCGCGGTCTTCTCGTGGCTTCTGCGCTGCTGTAACCCCGCAGAAGCCACGAGGACACCGCGTTACAGCAGCGCGGGGCGATCGCCCGGCCGGGTTGTGGGTCCGGCCGACTAGGTTGTACGCCGTGAGCACGGGCGCCTTCTCCGACACCGGCCTCTTCGTCTGCTTCGAAGGCGGCGAGGGCGGCGGCAAGTCGACGCAGTCGCGCCTGCTGCAGCAGTGGCTGGAGGCCGAGGGCCACGACGTGGTGCTCACCTTCGAGCCGGGTGACACCGAGGTCGGTCGCCGCATCCGCGAGATCGTCCTGAGCCCCGAGACCGGCGAGCTGAGCAACCGCACCGAGGTGCTGCTCTACGCCGCCGACAAGGCCGAGCACGTCGACACCGTCGTCCTTCCGGCCCTGCGCGCCGGCAGCGTCGTGATCACCGATCGGTACGTCGACTCCGCGCTCGCCTACCAGGGTGCGGGGCGCACCGAGACGGTCGCGGAGGTCGAGGCGGTCAATCGCTGGGCCACGCGTGACCTGCGGCCGCACCTGACCGTCGTGCTCGACCTGGAGCCGCAGGCCGGGCTGGGCCGCTTCGAGGAGCGTGACCGCATCGAGGGGGAGTCGCTGGAGTTCCACGAGCGCGTGCGCGCGGCGTTCCTCGCGATGGCCGCACAGGACCCCGACCACTACCTCGTCCTCGACGCGCGCGGCTCGATCGAGGAGATCCACACCGCGATCCGCGAGCGCGTGGCAGCCGCCTTGTCGAAGGCACGCGCGTGAGCGCGGCCGCACTCGAGCGGGGCATCTGGGACCACCTCGTCGGCCAGCGCCCGGCGATCACCGCACTCGCCCGCGCCGCGCAGGGCCAGGGCATGAGCCACGCCTGGCTCTTCACCGGTCCACCCGGGTCGGGCCGCTCCAACGCGGCGATCGCGTTCGCGGCTGCGCTCCAGTGCGAGCAGGGCGGCTGCGGCAGCTGCCATGCCTGCCACACCGTCATGGCGGGCTCACACGCCGACGTCAGCGTCGTCCGCACGGAGAAGCTCTCGATCGGTGTCGACGAGGTCCGCGACATCGTCCGCCGCTCCGGCCTCAGCCCGGTCGGCAAGCGGTGGCAGGTCCTCGTGGTCGAGGACGCCGACCGGCTCACCGACCAGGCCTGCAACGCCCTGCTGAAGGCGATCGAGGAGCCGACCCCGCGCACGGTGTGGATGCTCTGCGCCCCGACCGTCGAGGACGTCCTCACCACGATCCGCTCGCGCTGCCGGCTGGTCACGCTGACCACGCCGGCGCCGGCTGACGTGGCGGCGTTCCTGGTGCGCACGATGGGCGTCCCGGACTCCCTGGCGTCCTACGCCGCCCGCCACAGCCAGGGCCACATCGGCCGGGCCCGTGCGCTGGCGAAGGACGAGCACGTCCGCAACCGCCGCCGCGAGATCGTCGCCATCCCGGCCCGTCTCACCTCCCTCGGCGCGTGCATGCAGGCCGCGGACCGGCTCCATGCCGCCGCGAAGGCGGAGGCGGAGGCGATCACCAGCGACCTCGACAAGAGCGAGAAGGCCGACCTCGACGCGGCGTACGGCGTGGTCGAGCGGGGTCGCCGGCCGCGGGAGTACGCACCTGCCCTGGCCGCCCTCGAGAAAGGCCAGAAGACCCGGGCGAAGCGCCGGATCCTCGATGTCGTCGACCGGGCCCTGATGGACCTGGTCAGCGTCTACCGCGACGCGATCGCCCTCAGCACCGGCTCTGGAGCCGAGCTGGTCAACGAGGAGCTCCGGCCCGATCTCGAGCGGCTCGTGCAGCTGAGCACGCCCGAGCAGGCCCTGCGGCGGATCGATGCGATCTTCGCTGCGCGCGAGCAGATGCTCGAGTTCAACGTCCCGGCGCAGCTCGCGCTGGAGTCGATGATGGTGGCGCTGAAGCTGCCGGAGGGAGGCCGGGCGTGAAGCGTGCGCTGCCGATCCTGTTCGTGGTCATCGCGATCCTCTTCCCGATCGTCATCGCGGTGGTGGTGCTGGCCCCGGCCGATCGCGACAGCAGTGGTGACGACAGCGCGTCGGAGCCGATCGAGCGTCCTGAGGACGCCGGCTCGCGCGACGTGCCCGACCCGGCGCTGGAGCGGTTCTACGCTCAGGAGCTCGACTGGTCGGCGTGCCGCGACGGAGACGAGTGCGCGACGCTGGAGGTCCCGCTCGACTACGCCGACCCCGCCGGCACGACGATCGGCATCGCGGTGCTCCGCAACGATGTCGACAAGCCCGCCCAGCGAGTCGGCAACCTGGTCGTCAACCCGGGCGGGCCCGGTGCTCCCGGCACCGACTACGCCGCCAGCAGCAGCGACTTCCCGAGCTTCCCCGACGCGATCTACGACCACTACGACGTGATCGGCTTCGACCCGCGCGGCACCGGCGCGAGCGCGCCGGTCGACTGCCTCAGCGACGGCCAGCTCGACGCGTTCGTCGCGGCCGACCCCGACCCCGACACCCCGGCGGAGGTCCGCGCGTTCGTCGAGGACGCCGACACCTTCGGGCCCGGCTGCGAGCGGCGCTCGGGTGACCTCTACCGCCATGTCTCCACCCACAACGCCGCCCGCGACATGGACGTGCTGCGGGCCGCGCTGGGCGACGACCACCTCGACTACCTCGGCGCCTCCTACGGCACCAAGCTCGGAGCGACGTACGCCGACCTCTTCCCGAAGCGGGTCGGCCGGATGGTCCTCGACGGTGCGGTCGACCCCACGCTCTCCTCGCTCGAGAGCTCGCTGCAGCAGGCGCACGGCTTCCAGGTCGCGATCGAGGCCTACGTCGACCACTGCATCGAGGAGGACGACTGCTACCTCGGGGCGACCCGCAAGGCGGCGCTCGACCGGATCCGCGACTTCCTCGACGAGGTCGACGCCGAGCCGCTCCGCGTCGGCACCCGCCAGCTGACCTCGGGCACGGCGTTCCTGGGCATCATCACGCCGCTCTACAACAACGACTACTGGAGCTACCTCGACCAGGCGCTGGGGCAGGCGCTTGAGGGAGACGGGCGTGGCCTGCTCGGCTTCGCCGACGTCTACACCTCCCGCAAGGACGGTGGCGGCTACTCCGACAACAGCTCCGAGGCGATCTACGTGATCAACTGCGACGACGATCCGTCGTCCGTCGGGCCGGAGAAGATCCCGGCCCTCTTCCCGCGCTTCGAGGAGCAGTCGCCGACGTTCGGGGGGATCTTCGCGTGGGGCATGATCGGCTGCCGCTCGCTCGGGCCCGGCAAGGAGGCGCCGAAGCCCGACTGGACGCTCGAGGCCAAGGGGGCGGCGCCGATCGTGGTCGTCGGCACGACCCGCGACCCCGCCACCCCGCTGGTCTGGGCTCAGGCGCTCGCCTCCCAGCTCGAGTCCGGTGTGCTGATCACGCGTGACGGTGACGGCCACACGGGCTTCAACATGGGCAACGACTGCGTCGACAGCGCGGTCGAGACGTACCTCATCGAGGGCACGGCGCCCACCCGCGACCTGAGCTGCTGAGGGGGGTTCCGTCCGCATCTGCGGTCCTCTACGCTTCCTTCATGCCGCACCTGCGCCTGAAGGACGCCGCCGCCCACCTCGGCGTCAGTGACGACACCGTCCGCCGCTGGGTCGAACGGGGCCTCCTCGACGCCCACGTCGACAGCACCGGGCGCAAGGTCGTCGATGGCTACGAGGTGGCGATGGTCGCCCGTGAGCAGGCCCGGCAGCCCGGGGCGCCGGGCGCCAGCTCGGCGCGCAACCGGTTCGTCGGGCTGGTCACCGACATCACCCTCGACACCGTGATGGCGCAGGTGGAGCTCCAGTGCGGTCCGTTCCGCGTCGTCTCGCTGATGAGCAGCGAGGCGGTCCGCGAGCTCGGCCTCGAGCGCGGCTCCCTCGCGACCGCGTCGATCAAGTCGACCAACGTCGTGATCGAGACCCACGTGGGCAGCGCATGAACCCGCGCCCCGTCGCCCTCCTCGGCAGCGCCGTACTCCTCTGCACGGGCCTCGCAGCCTGCGGCGGCGACGCGGAGCCGGCTGCCGGGGAGCGGATCCTCACCGTCTACGCCGCGTCATCTCTGCGCGTCGTCTTCGAAGAGCTGGGTGAAGAGTTCGAGTCGACCCATCCCGGGGTCGCGGTCCGGTTCAACTTCGCCGGCTCCTCCGACCTGGCTGCGCAGATCCGGCAGGGAGCGCCGGCCGATGTCTTCGCCTCGGCGGACGAGCGGAGCATGGAGATGGCAGGTCCGATGGCCGAGGGGTGGAGGCCCTTCGCGACCAACACGCTCGCCATCGCGGTGCCGACTGACAACCCGGCGGGCATCGACCGACTGGAGGACCTCGCCTCGGAAGGGGTCCAGCTCGTCACCTGCGCCCCGGAGGTGCCGTGCGGTGCCGCGGCGGCGACGGTCGAGCGCAACGCGGGCCTCGACTGGAAGCCGGTCTCCGAGGAGCCGTCCGTCGCCGACGTGCTCGGCAAGGTCGCCTCCGGTGAAGCCGACGCCGGCCTGGTCTACGTCACGGACGTCGCCGCAGCCGGCGACCGGGTCGCGAGCATCGAGATCCCGGCGCGCGTCAACGCGACGAACAGCTACCCGATCGTCACCCTGGGCGGCTCGGAGTTCCAGGTCGACCTCGCAGCCGAGTGGGTCGACCTCGTCCTCGGCGCCGAGGGACGCACAAGGCTCGGCGCCGCCGGATTCGGTACGCCGTGACGGTGCGCCCCGGCGAGCCGCCCCTGCCGTGGTGGGCCTGGCTGCCGGCGTCCGCCGGTGCGGCGTTCGTGCTGCTCCCGCTCGTCGCGCTCCTCGCGGAGGTGCCCTGGCACGACTTCGTCAGCCTGGTGACGAGCGAGTCGGCGCAGGTCGCGCTCTGGCTGAGCCTGCGCACGGCGGCGGCGAGCACGGCGCTCTGCCTCGTCCTGGGCGTGCCGATGGCGCTCGTCCTGGCCCGGGCCCGCTTCCGTGGGCTGGACCTGCTGCGGGCGGCCGTGCTCCTTCCCCTCGTGCTGCCGCCGGTCGTCGGCGGCATCGCGCTGCTCGCGACGTTCGGGCGTCGCGGACTGCTGGGCGAGGCGCTCGAGGTGGCCGGCGTGCAGGTCGCGTTCTCGACGATCGCCGTGGTGCTGGCCCAGGCGTTCGTGGCGCTGCCCTTCCTGGTGGTGAGCCTCGAGGGCGCGCTGCGCAGCGCCGGACGGCGCTACGAGGTGATCGCGGCCAGCCTGGGCGCGAAGCCGACGCGCGTGCTCTTCCGCGTGACGCTCCCGCTCGTGCTGCCCGGGCTGTTCAGCGGCACGGTGCTCGCGTTCGCGCGGTCGCTGGGGGAGTTCGGCGCGACGCTCACCTTCGCCGGCAGCTTGCAGGGCGTCACCCGCACGCTCCCGCTCGAGATCTTCCTGCAGCGCGAGGTCGACCCCGACGCGGCTGTCGCCCTCTCGGTCCTGCTGATGGCCGTCGCCGTCGTCATCATCGTGATCGCCCGCCGCGACC
>NZ_DATIHB010000141.1:0-8012 GCF_035481145.1 Nocardioides sp.
CCGGCGCGAGCGAGAGCTCGCCCCGGGCCCCGGCTCGTTTCCCGGCACCGCCTCATTTCCCGACGCCGCGGGACCACGCGTGATCGTGCCGGAGCGCCCCGGGTGCTGGATGGCTGACGACGCTGGGGCACCCCGGACCGCATGACCACCGGGGTCACGGCTGGGGTACTCCCCCAGTGCGGTACGAGCCTGCGCGGGAGAAGGATCAGAGCGCTGACACGTCGTCGCCGGGAGCCATGGGGGCTCCTCTCGGGCGCGGCGCCATTGGCTTCCACCTCGCTGCTCGGCAGCAGGCGCGGGGCGCGCAGTTTCACCCAGGCCACGCCGCTCGGGCGCCGGCGGACCTGCACCTTGTGGGGGATTCACCGTGACCACCAGTTCTCCTCGCGGACGCTCTGCGCGCCCGCGACCCGTCGTATGCCTGCTCCGGATGGTCCTCGCGCTGGCGATCGCCTTCCTGACCGTCCCCTTCCTCACCCTCGCTCCGGCGTACGCCGACGACACGGCCGCCGCGGCCGGTGAGGTGACCGCGACGGAGGTGGTGGACCCACCCCCGGACCAAACCGCTGAAGAGCCGCCGGCCCAGGAGCCGGCGGCTGAGGAGCCTGCCCCCACGGAGCCGGCACCCGAGGCGCAGGAGGCACCTGCCCCGGAGCAGCCCTCCGCGCCGGAGGTCACCACCAGCGACGAGTCGACCGCCGGCGGCACGTCGACCAACATCGGCGGCACGACGGCGCAGAGGCTGGCCGCAGCACCCGCCCTGGAGCCGCTGCCGGACCCTGACTGCACGGTCACCGGCTTCACCCAGAACACCGCGGAGGGCGGGGGCGGGTCCTGGATCAACGGCGCCCTCAACCAGAACAACAGCAACTACGCCGAGGGCGACCTGGTGCCCCAGAAGATCGACCTGAAGGGCCTGGTCCCCGGCGAGTACACGATCGGCTTCACCTTCGACCGCACGAAGAACGGGCTCTACGCCTACGACTACGTGACCGGGCTCTACATCGACGGCAGCGCTGGCGCGACGGCCTCCTGGACGAGCTCGACCCACCCCGGGGACTTCGACGGACCGGCGCCGGTGGGCGCCGCGACCGGCACCACCACCGTGTCCGTGACGATCACGTTCACGATCACCGACGCCAGTGACGGCACCGCGGTGATCGGCTGGGACGGCCACATCGCCTCCGAGCTGGACTACGGCCCGGACAGCGGCGCCGGCACGATCAACGGCGCGCCGTACCACTTCTCGCTGGTCAGCACGGCCGGAGACTTCGGCTGCGACACCGGCAGCCGCGACAACCAGCTGATGGCCGACGCGGTCGACGCGGGCGAGATCACCATCGTCAAGAACGCCGTCCCGAACGACGCCCAGGACTTCCACTTCACGCTCGCCGCGCCGAACGACCTGAACGCGGCGTTCGACCTGGACGACGACGGTGAGGGCACGCTGCCGAACAGCGTCACCTACCGCGTGCCGCCCGGCACCACGACCGCGGCCGAGGTGAACATCCCTGACGGCTGGACCCTCACCGACATCACCTGCAGCAAGGCCGGCACGGAGACAGCCAACTCCGTCAGCGTGACCTTGGCCGACAACGAGGCCGTGACCTGCACGTTCACCAACAGCCGCACCTCCACGCTCGAGGTCGACAAGATGTGGGTGATCAACGGTGGCGCACCCGTCCAGGAGGGCTCCGAGCCCGCGCACCTGGGCCTCGGCGCCCAGCTGACGGTCGACGGCAACAACGAGGCCTGGAACACCGCCCTCGACGGCTACCTCCAGGGCACCACGGTCACGCTCGACGAGACCGTCACCTTCGGCAACGACCTCTGTGACTGGGCCGGCACGACCCACGGCAGCGTCACCGAGGTCAACGGAGAGACCCCGGCCGACGGGACGCTCCCCCACGACGTCGCCCTCGGCGGCGGCGCCAACCACGCCACCATCACCAACGAGGTCACCTGCGACGGTGCGCTCGTGCTGAAGAAGGTCGTGGACAACACGAACGGCGGCACCGCCGTACCGGGCGACTTCACACTCGTCGCATCCCCCGCCGGCGGCGGTGCCGACCTGACCACGCAGGGCTCCCTCGAGGGCAACACCCTCACCGTCACCGCGGGTGCCACCTACGACCTGTCCGAGACCGGGTGGCCGCTCGACACGGCCCTCCCGGCGGGCTACACGCTGGCCGGCATCGACTGCGGCGCGGGCGAGGTCACGAGCGTGCAGGTGCCCGCGGGTGAGACCCGCACCTGCACGTTCACCAACGAGGACAGCCCCGGCAGCCTGACCCTGGTCAAGGTCGTCGAGCACAACGGCACGGGCGACGACGCCGAGGCTGATGACTGGACGCTGACCGCGGAGCCCGACTTCGCGGGCCAGGCGACGATCTCCGGCACGACCGGCGTCTCCGGCGCAGCGAAGGCGGGCACCTACGACCTCTCCGAGGACGGCCCGACGACGTACGACGCGAGCACCTGGAGCTGCCTCGAGGGCAACGCCATCGTCCCGGTGACCGATGCGTCCGTCACCCTGGCCATGGGCCAGGACGTCACCTGCACGATCACCAACACGGCGCGGTGGCCGCACCTGACCCTGGTCAAGATCGTCGACCCGGGTGAGACCAACGACGACACGGAGGCCTCGGCGTTCACGCTGACGGCGACGCCTCAGGCCGGACCGCAGGAGCCGCTCAGCGGCCCGGGTCCGATCGTCGAGGACGACGTCATGGTCGGCACCTACGACCTCAGCGAGTCGGGCCCCGACGGCTACGACCCGAGCGAGGCCGGCTGGCAGTGCGTCAACGCCGCGCAGGAGGCAGTGCCGGTCGTGGACGACGCCGTGACCATCGGAGTCGCCGAGTCCATCACCTGCACGATCGTCAACGTCGCGGTGCCCGCCACCGTCGAGGTCGACAAGTACTGGTCGGTCAACGGTGGTGAGCCGGTCCTCGACAGTGAGCTGGCCGACGCCGGCCTCGGTTACCTCGAGCTCGACGCGCAGCTGCTGGTCAGCGGCAACGAGCAGGACTGGGACACCGTCATCGGCGGCTTCCTCCGCGGCGCACCGATCAGCCTCGACGAGCAGGTCACGGTCGGCAACGACCTCTGCCGCTCGACCGGCGGGAAGGTGGTCGAGAGCCACGGCTCCACGGTCCCCTCCGCCAGCGGCGGCCTGCCGTACGCCGACACCGTCCTGGCCGGCACGAACCACTACACGATCCTCAACACCGTGGAGTGCGCCTCGGAGCTGACCCTGGTCAAGGTGGTCGACCCCGGCGAGACCGGCGACGAGACGGCGGCCGACGCGTTCACGCTGAGCGCCGACCCGACGCTCGAGGGTGAGCCCACGCTCACCGGTGCGGGTGGCGCCAGCGCGGCGGTCACCGAGGGCGACTTCGTCCTCTCCGAGACCGGCCCGACGACGTACTCGATGGACCTCGAGGGCTGGACGTGCGTGGCCGGGAACGACGACCTCGAGGTCACCGACTCGACCGTCACGGTGCCGCTCGCCACGAGCGTGACCTGCACGATCATCAACCACGCGATCCCGAGCGAGTGGACGGTCGCGAAGTCCTCCAACCCGCCGAGTGGTTCCACCGTCCAGCCCGGCGAGCAGATCGACTACACGGTCACGCTCTCCAAGGTCGGCAACGGAGTCCCGGTCGAGGACATCACGGTCACCGACAACCTCACCGGTGTCGAGGACGGCTGGGTCTCGGGTCTCGAGGACGAAGGCGCCTCGATCAGCGGCGGCGTCATCACCTGGCCCGTCGCGGAGCTCGGCGACACCCCGCTGACGCTGACCTACACGGTCACCGTCGGGGCGGACGCGTGGAACTCCGAGATCGACAACGTCGTCACGCCGGGCCCCGTGCCCTGCCTCGACATCGACGGCCAGGAGTGCGACCACACCGAGCACTTCACGCCGCACTACACGCTCGACAAGGCCGTGGAACTGCTCGAGGAATCGGGAGACGGCGACGAGCTCGCCGAGCCGGGTGAGCAGCTGGAGTACACGCTGACGATCGTCAACGACACCGAGCACGCCGTCGTCGACACCGTCATCACCGACGACCTCTCCGACGTCCTCGACGACGCCACGGTGGTCTCGCTCGGCGACGGCCTGTCCCTCGACGGGACCGAGCTGAGCTGGACCGTGGAGAACCTCGGCGCCGGCGACACCCTCCAGGTCACCTACGTCGTGGAGATCAACGACGGCGCCTGGGGCGTCACGCTCCGCAACGTCGCCACCCCGGTGCCCGACGACGGCGGCGAGTGCATCCCGCCGGGCGACGTGCCCGGTGGCACCGATGACAACGACGAGTGCGAGACGACGACGGAGACCCCGCCGGTCACCACCATGGTCGTGGAGAAGCGCGACCTGGAGACCGACGAGGTCCTCGCGGGAGCGACGTTCCAGGTCTGGTCGCTGGGCGCGGTGCCCGAGGGTGGCTGTGACTTCTCCGCCGAGCCGGGCGCCGAGGGCCAGATCCTCGTGGGCACGGCCGTGACCGAGGCTGACGGGCAGGCGCTCTTCCACGACCTCCAGCACGGTTGCTACCTCCTGGTGGAGACCGTCGCCCCGGCCGGCTACGAGCTGCCCGAGGACGCGGTGATGGGTGTCCAGATCGACGAGCTGAACTTCGTCGACGGCGGAGAGATGTCGCCGATCGTGGTGACGGACTTCGCCGAGGGGCAGCTCGCCATCGTCGCCAAGCGCCAGTTCGAGCGGATCGGCGGCGAGTGGGTCGAGAGCGACGGCGAGGTCGGCTTCGGCGACACCGTCCGCTACGTCGTGCGGGTCGCGGCCACCGGGCCGAAGAACTTCCACGACGTGAAGGTCACCGACTACGTGCCCGGCTTCAACCCCGACGACACGGTGTCGACGGTCGACGGGAGCCTGGTCGAGGGATCCGCGGTCTGTGCAGAAGGACTGACCTGCACGACCTCGGTCGACCCGGAGACACAGCTGGTCACCTGGGACATCGGCGACCTCGAGCCCGACGCGGGGGCCACCATCGGCGGGACGGCGGTCATGGACGTGGTCTTCCCGGAGGCTCCGGTCGACGTCATCCTCGCCCTCGAGCCCGAGGAGACCTTCACCTCCACCCTCTGGAACATCGGGTTCCTGGAGTGGGACGAAGCGGTCCAGGCGACCGACGGGGAAGCCCTCGCCCGGCTCGCCGGTTCCGGTGGCGGCGGCGCGGGTGCCCGGGTGGCCTCCGCGGCCATGGTCGAGCTGCCGATGGTCCACCACAAGCTCACCTCCAACGAGGTGGTCGTGACGGCCTCCATCACGGCCCCGCCGGAGGAGTTCGTCCCCGGTCGGACGCCGCGTCCGCAGGGCTCGCCGCTCCCCCAGACCGGTGCCCCCGCGGGAATCCTGCCCCTCGCGCTCGCCGCGATCATCCTGATCGGAGCCGGCCTCCGCCTGACCCGTCGCAAGGAGGAGTGAGCCGTACGGCGTGACGTACGTCGAGACCCGGGTCCTGGTTCGCCGAGACCCGGGTCTTGGCGTGTCGAGACCCGGGGTTGGCATAACGAGGCCCCGCGTTTGCGTATCGGGCGAATCGCGTTGCGCGGCCGTCGATGCGGCTGGCATGGTCGCGGCCATGATCCGATTCCCTGCTCCGCTCCTTCCGGGCGACACGATCGCGGTGACGTCGCCGTCGGCGGGCGCGAGTGGTCCGGGGGCCGAGCGGATCGACTTCTGCGTCGAGTGGCTCCGACTACAGGGCTATGAAGTCGTCGTGGGCGAGTGCATGGACGGATCAGGGATCACCTCCGGCCCGGCCGAACAGCGGGCCGCCGAGCTCACCGCGATGCTCTGTGACCCAGACGTCCGCTGTGTGTTGCCCCCGTGGGGCGGCGAAACGGCGATCGACCTGGTCGACCTGCTCGACTGGGATGCACTCGCCGCAGCCGAACCGACCTGGCTGGTCGGCTACTCCGACCTGTCGACCATCCTGCTGCCGATCACCACACGCCTCGGTTGGGCCACCTTGCACGGCGACAACCTGGCTGACACCCCCTACGCCACCCCCGGAGGGCTGCTGCCCTGGACGCGCCTTGCGTCAGACACCGGGCCTCACGTGCAAAGGGATTCGGGTCTGATCGCTGACTGGTGGCGCTTCGAGGAGGATCCGAAGGCGACGCACTGGCGCCAGGTCGGCGAAGGTGGGTGGAGACTCCACGGAGCCGATTCGCTGAACGTCAGCGGCCGACTCATCGGCGGATGTATCGAGACCATGGCGAACCTTGCCGGAACGCCGTACGGCGATGTCGCGTCGTTCGGCAGCACGCACGCCAGCGAGGGTCTCCTGGTCTACCTCGAAGCGGCGGAGGACGAGGCAGCGACGATCTGCCGAAACCTCCACGGGCTCCGCCTGGCTGGGTGGTTCGACCAGGCGAAGGCGATCGTCATCGGCCGAACCAACGGCGCCGAGAACCCGAAGATGACGCAGGAGCAAGCCGTGCTCGACGCGCTCGGACGCCTTGGACTGCCGATCGTGTTCGACGTCGAGATCGGCCACGTGCCGCCACATCTTCCGCTCGTCAATGGAGCGTTGGCGACCCTCACGATCGACGGCGAACAGCGGCAGATCGTTCAGGAGCTCCGCTGACCCGGAGTCCGTCGGGGCCGATCGAGAAGTGACCGCATTCCTCCGCGCGTATCCAGATTGCGGCGCCGTCCTACGCTGTTGGGCGTGAAGCTCCTCATCTGGATCGTGTCGACGATGGCCGGCCTGGCCGCGGCGGCGTGGCTCTTCGACGGCATCTCCGTGGACGGCGCCGACTGGAAGCAGCAGCTGCCGCCGCTGCTGGGCGCGGCGCTGATCCTCGGGCTGGTGACCGCGCTGGTCGAGCCGGTGGTGAAGTTCTTCTCGTTCCCGGTGATCATCCTGACGATCGGGCTCTTCGCGCTCGTCGTGAACGCGCTCATGCTCCACCTGACGAGCTGGCTGGCCGAGCAGGTCGACGTCGGCTTCCACGTCGACGGCTTCTGGACCGCCCTCTTCGGCAGCATCGTGATCACCCTCGTCGCCGCGCTCACCCGCGCCCTCCTCCCCGAGGAGGACCGGTCGTGAGCCCTGCCCTCCCGCCGGCGACCGGGCCGGGCTATCGCATAGCGGTCGTCTGCCTCGGCAACATCTGCCGCTCCCCCGTCGCCGACGTCGTCCTCAACGCGCGCCTCGCCGAGGCCGGCCTCACCGGCGCCGGTCTCACCGTCACCGTCGACTCCTACGGCACCGGCGGCTGGCACGTCGGCGAGCCGATGGACCGGCGCTCCGCCGCGACCCTCACCGCCGCCGGCTACGACGCGTCCCGGCACCGCGCCCAGCAGTTCCGCGGCGCCCACGCCTCGGCGTACGACCTGGTGCTGGCGATGGACGCCTCACACCACGCCGACCTCGGAGCGCTCGGCGTCCCGGAGGAGCGGCTGCTGATGTTCCGGGCGTTCGATCCCGAGGGCGAGGGCGACGTGCCGGATCCCTACTACGGCGGGCCGCAGGGCTTCGACGACGTGCTGGCGATGATCGAACGGACGGCCGGCGCGCTCGTCACCGAGCTCGCAGCACTGGCCGAGGCCAGCAGGACGCAGGCGTCATGACCCGGCAGTCGGCGATCGCTCGCCGTGCGGAGCAGCTGCTCGGCACGGCGGTCGTCTCGACTGCGCCCGTCGCCGGAGGCGACATCAACACGGCCACCCGGCTCCGCCTCTCCGACGGCCGGGTCGTGCTGCTCAAGTCCCAGGCGGGACCGCCCGCGGGCTTCTTCGCCAGCGAGGCACGCGGCCTGCGCCAGCTCGCCGCGGCAGGGGCGCCCGCGCCCCTCCCCCTCGCGTACGACGAGTCGTGCCTGCTCCTGCCGTGGATCGAGCCCGGACGACCTGGCGCCGACGCCGCCGACCAGCTCGGCCGTGACCTCGCCGCGCTCCACCAGGCTCGGTGTGCCGCGTTCGGTGCCGAGGACGACGGCTGGATCGGCCGGCTGCCGCTGCCCAACAC
>NZ_DATIHB010000142.1:0-36755 GCF_035481145.1 Nocardioides sp.
GCGTACCGCCCGGCGGGCAGCGCGGCGCAGCTCGGGGATGTAGACGAGGTGCGCGGCCTTGCCGACGTGGATGCCGTCGGGCATCCGGCCGAGCGGTCCGAGGGGAGCGAGCACGCGTGGCGTGTCGACGAACCCGCCACCCGCGGCCACGACGACGGACCGCGCCGCCGCCGCGTAGAAGGCCATGTGGGGGTCGTCGTAGTCGGTCGCCCGGGCGTCCGCGCCGGGGCTCGCGACGAACACGACGGGCGTGCTCCCGGCGCGCGTCACCACGTCGCTGACAGCGGCCACGAACTCGTCCAGGGGCACCGGGCGGGTGCCGGCGTCGTTGGTGCCGATGCCGAGCAGCACGGCGTCGAAGGCGGCGAGGTCGAGGTCGGCGTACTGCTGGGGGAGGTCGTGGGCGTTGGCGCCGCCGACGGCGCGGTTGACGACCTCGCGCGCGACCGGCAGGGGGTAACGGGCCAGGCGGGCGAGCTGACTGTCGCCGAGCAGGAGGACGCGCATGTGCTGCACCCTACGGACGCGTGGGGGAGAGCGGGTGACCTCGCCCGTACGATTTCTTCCGTGAGCATCGAGCAGGACGTCCAGGCAGCAGCACTCCGCGCCCGTGAGGCGAGCCACGAGCTCGCCGTCGCCACCCGCGCGACCAAGGACGCGGCGCTGCTCGCGATGGCCGATGCGCTGGTCGCCGAGGCGCCGCAGGTGCTGAAGGCCAACGCGGACGACGTCGCGCGCGCCGAGGCCGCTGGCACACCGCCCAACATCATCGACCGCCTGCGGCTCACCGAGGAGCGGATCGCTGACATGGCCGATGGCCTGCGGATGGTCGCCGGCCTGGCCGACCCGGTCGGCGAGGTGGTGCGGGGCTCGACGCTGGCCAACGGCCTCGAGCTGCGGCAGGTCCGCGTCCCGTTCGGCGTCGTCGGCATGATCTACGAGGCCCGGCCCAACGTCACCGCAGACGCCGCGGGCATCTGCCTCAAGTCCGGCAACGCGGTGCTGCTGCGTGGGTCCGGCTCTGCGGCTGCCTCCAACGCCGCCATCGTCTCCGTCCTGCGTGCCGCGGTGGAGGGCGCTGGCCTGCCCGCCGACGTCATCCAGCTGATCTCGGCTGAGTCGCACGACTCCGTGAAGGCGCTCATGCAGGCGCGAGGCCTGGTCGACGTGCTCATCCCGCGCGGTGGCGCCGGCCTGATCAACGCCGTCGTCACCGAGTCGATCGTCCCCGTCATCGAGACCGGTGTCGGCGTCTGCCACGTCTACGTCGACGCCGCGGCCGACCTCGACAAGGCGCTCGCGATCGTCATGAACTCCAAGACGCACCGCACGAGTGTCTGCAACTCGGCCGAGTCGCTGCTGGTGCACGAGTCGATCGCCGACGACTTCCTGCCGACGGTCGTCGAGGCGCTGCAGGGCGCCGGTGTGACGATCCACGGCGACGACCGCTTCCAGGAGTACGACGACGTCGCGCCGGTGACCGATGAGGACTACGGCACCGAGTACCTCGCGCTCGAGATCTCGGCGCGCGTCGTGGCCGACGTCGAGGATGCGGTCGCCCACATCCGCCGCCACTCCAGCGGCCACACCGACGCGATCGTCACCGAGGACCAGCGGGCCGCCCGCCGGTTCACCGCAGCGGTCGACTCCGCGGCCGTGATGGTCAACGCCAGCACGCGATTCACCGACGGCGGCGAGTTCGGTTTCGGTGCCGAGATCGGCATCTCCACGCAGAAGCTGCACGCCCGCGGGCCCATGGGCCTGCCCGAGATGACCTCCACGAAGTACGTCGTCACGGGCGACGGCCAGATTCGCTGACACGTCACCTTCGAGCAGGTAGCGTCCGGGTCCGTGAAGGCGATCCTGGGCACGCTGGGCTACTCGATCCTGGGGTCGGTCGTCCCGCTCTTCAACGTGGAGCTCTACCTCGTCGCGATCGCCGCCGCGATCCCGGAGTCGGCGATCATCCCGGTCTCGATCGCGGCCGGAGCGGGCCAGGCGGCCGGCAAGGTGGTCTGGTACCACGCCTCGCTGCGCAGCATGAGCATGCCGTGGATGCAGCGGCGGCTGGAGAAGCCGAAGTTCAAGGCGCGCTACGAGCGCTGGCACAAGGTGGTCAACGGCCACCCGCTCGCGGGCGCCGGGCTCACCTTCGCCTCGGGCCTGGTCGGCGTCCCACCGCTGCTGGTGATGGGCGTCCTCGGTGGTGCGCTGCGGATGAACCAGGTGCTCTTCTTCGGTGCGATCTTCCTCGGCCGCACACTGCAGTCGTGGGCCATCCTCGCCGGCTTCGTGTCGCTTCTCGGCCTGACGGCATGGGGCCACTGAACGAACCGGTATCGTGTGCGCCATGCTGAGCACCTTCGTCCTCGCCCTTGCCGCCACCGCCGAGAAGGCGCATGAGCCGGCCGGCGCGATGCCGTACTACGTCGGCGGCGTCACCCTGGGCATCCTCTTCCTCGCCCTCGCCCTGACCATCGCCTTCGGCGGCGGCCGCGAGCACAGCTGATCACGTGACTCCGCGCCGTCGCGTGGGGGTCATGGGCGGCACGTTCGACCCCATCCACCACGGCCATCTCGTGGCGGCCAGTGAGGTCCGTGCGTGGTTCGACCTCGACGAGGTCGTCTTCGTCCCCACGGGTGCCCCGTGGCAGAAGGCGGAGCGCGAGGTCAGCCCGGCCGAGCACCGTTACCTGATGACGGTGATCGCGACGGCTGCCAACCCGAGGTTCCGGGTGTCGCGGGTCGACATCGACCGCGACGGTCCGACGTACACGCTGGACACGCTGCGCGACCTGGCCGCGGAGATGCCCGACGCGGACCTCTACTTCATCACCGGCGCTGACGCGCTGGCCAACATCTTCACCTGGCGTGACGTCGACGAGCTCTTCGAGCTGGCGCGCTTCGTCGGGTGCACGCGGCCCGGTTACGACATGGATCCGGCGATGATCGCCGACATCCCGTCCGACCGGGTCTCCATCGTGGAGATCCCCGCCCTGGCGATCTCCTCGACCGACTGCCGCGAGCGCACCGAGCGCGGCGAGCCGATCTGGTACCTCGTGCCGGACGGCGTCGTGCAGTACGTCGGCAAGCACCGGCTCTACCTCACAACCCCCGAAGGGGACACCGCATGACCGCACACGTTGAGTCCGTCCGCCTGCTCACGGTCGCCGCGCGCGCCGCTGCCGACAAGAAGGCCTCCGAGATCCGCGCGTACGACGTCAGCGACGCTGTCGGCATCACCGACGCCTACCTGCTGGCCACCGGCAAGAACGAGCCGCAGGTCAAGGCGATCGTCGAGGAGATCGAGGAGAAGCTCCGCGAGGACGGCGGCCACAAGCCGATCCGCCGCGAGGGTGACAAGGAGGGCCGCTGGGTCCTCCTCGACTTCGGCGACATCGTCATCCACGTGCAGCACGAGGAGGAGCGCGAGTACTACGCCCTCGAGCGGCTCTGGCGCGACAGCCCCCTCATCGAGCTGCCGAAGGACCTGCACGGTCCCGCCGACGCCGAGTGACCTTCTGTTGAGCGCGCAGCACCTGCCCGGCGCCGCCACCGGTGAGGTGCGGCGCCTGGTCGTGCTGCGCCATGGCCGCACGGCCTGGAACGCCGAGGGGCGGGCCCAGGGCCACTCCGACGTCCCGCTCGACCGCTTCGGCCACGCGGAGGCAGCGCTCGCGGCCCCCTGGGTCGCTCGGTACCGACCTGTCGCCCTTTGGTCCTCGGACCTGGCCCGCGCGCGTGAGACCGCGGCGTACGTCGCCAAGGAGAGCGGCCTCGACCCTGTGTACGACGCGCGGCTGCGCGAGTTCGCGCTGGGGGAGCGGACCGGGCTGACCAACGAGGAGTTCGCGGCACGGTTTCCCGCACAGGCGGAGGCTCTGCGTGCCGGCCGCTGGGACCCGGTGCCCGGCATGGAGACCTCCGAAAAGCTCGCGGCGCGGGTGTCCGCGGCGCTGGTGGCATTGGTCGAGCAGATCGAGCCGGGGGAGACCGCGGTCGCCGTCGCCCACGGCGGGGCGATCAAGGTCGGCGTCTCCGCGCTCCTCGGCTGGAGCGCCGAGACCGCCCAGGCGCTGCGCCACCCGGTCAACTGCGGGTGGGCGGTGCTGGAGTACGAGGGCCCTCTTTCGGCTGGCCGGTGGCGTCTTGCGGCCTGGAACCTGTCCGCACCGGACCCCGATTTCACATCCTCGCCACCTGTTCGCTAAAGTTCTCGTCGTTCCCCGGGAGACCGGAGGACAACCCACCTGGGGGTGTGGCGCAGCTGGTAGCGCACCTGCATGGCATGCAGGGGGTCAGGGGTTCGAGTCCCCTCACCTCCACAGGAAACCGAAGAGCCTCTGATCCGTGGATCAGGGGCTCTTCTGCTTTCGGCTCGAAGCTCGGTAGCCCCTGTGCGAGGTCTGGCTACGCTGCAAGACAGCGGCTTCGACCGAGGAGGACCCATGGAGCTCCATGACCTGACGGCTCTCGAGCAGGGCGCCGCGATCCGGGCGGGAGAAGTCTCCTCGGCCGAGCTGGTGGAGCACTACCTCGCCCGGATCCGGAAGTACGACGCCACGCTCGGCGCGTTCATCACGGTCACCGGCGACCAGGCTCGGGAGCGAGCGACGTCGGTCGATGCGCAGGGCCCGCTGGCCGGCGTACCGACCGCCGTCAAGGACCTGACCGCGACGGCGGGAGTGCGCACGACGTACGGGTCGCGGATCTACGAGGAGTTCGTGCCCGACCACTCCGACGAGGTGGTCCTCCGCATGGAGGCGGCCGGGCTCGTCAGCCTCGGCAAGACCAACACGCCGGAGTTCGGGACCCCTTGCTACACCGAGCCAGACGTCGCGCCGCCCGCGGTCACCCCCTGGGACCTCACGCGTACGGCGGGTGGCTCCTCGGGCGGGGCGGGCACCGCGGTCGCCGGGGGACTGGTGCCCTTCGCGCACGGGTCGGACGGGGCCGGCTCGATCCGGATCCCGGCGTCGTGCTGCGGCATCGTCGGCCTCAAGCCCTCGCGGGGGCGGATCTCCGGGGCGCCCTTCTTCGGCGAGGTCACCGGACTGGCCACCTCCGGCCCGCTCGCCAGAACCGTCCGTGACACGGCCGCCCTGCTCGACGTGATGGCAGGGCCGGCTCCCGGTGAGCCGACCTGGGCACCGCCAACCGAGGAGTCGTTCCTCGCCGCGTGCGACCGCCGCCCCGGGCCGCTGCGGATCGGCCTTCTGGTCGAGCCGGTGCTCTCGGACGCTCCGGTGGCGCCGGAGTGCCTCGCAGCGGTCGACGAGGCGACGCAGCTCCTGGAACAGCTCGGCCACCACGTCGAGGAGATCGAGCGGCCGATGGACCGGCAGGACGTCCGCGGGTTCGCGCCGGTCTGGGACGTGCTGGCCTCGCTGAGCACCTTCCGGCTGGAGCCTGACCAGCGCGCGCTGCTCCGTCCCGTCACCCGCTGGCTCGCGGAGCAGGGCGAGCGGTTCAGCGCTCCGCAGTTCGCCGCCGCCCTCTCCGAGCTGCGGCAGGCCGGAGCCCGGACGCTCGCCCGGGTCGCGGCGTACGACCTCGTGCTCACGCCGACGCTGGCCCAGCTGCCGGTGCCCGTGGGCTCCTTCCGCAACGACGACGACCCGGCCGCCGACTTCCGCGCCCAGGGTGCCTTCACGCCCTGGACGAGCATGTGGAACGTCACCGGCAGCCCGGCGATCAGCCTGCCGCTGCACTGGACCGCCGAGGGGCTCCCGGTCGGGGTCATGCTGGCGGCGAAGCCGACACGGGAGGACCTGCTGCTCGCGGTCTCCGCCCAGCTGGAGGAGGCCGCCCCCTGGCGGCACCGGACCCCACCGTGCTGGGCCCAGTGACAGGGCAGACTGGCGCCGTGAAAGCGCCAGCACCCCAGCCCCTGATCCTGCTCGTCTCGGGTGAGCACATCGACGTCCTGACCGAGCAGTTCGGGCGCTACGCACGCGAGTACGACGTATGCCCGGCCACGACTGCAGCCGAGGCCACGGCGACGCTCACGAGCGCGGTCGCTGAGGGTCGTCCCGTTGCCATGGTGGTCACCGACTCGCGGCTGCCGGACGAGAAGGTCCTGGTCGCGATCCACGAGTGGCGGGCCCTCGTGCCGACCAGCCGCCGGGTGGTGGCGATCCCG
Source organism: Nocardioides sp. (assembly GCF_035481145.1). Classification (GTDB taxonomy): domain Bacteria; phylum Actinomycetota; class Actinomycetes; order Propionibacteriales; family Nocardioidaceae; genus Nocardioides. Next base: position 6,143 of record NZ_DATIHB010000142.1, read on the forward strand.
ATCACGAGCTTCGCCGAGGACACCAACGCCCTGCGGCCCTCGCTCCAGCGGGGAAAGTTCGACACCTATCTGGTGCTCCCGCAGGGGCAGCGGGACGAGGAGTTCCACTACGCGATCACCGAGCTGCTCAGCGACTGGGGCGCGACGGTCGCGACCTCGGAGATCGACACCATCCGGATCATCACGCCGCAGGCGACGCCGCTGGCGCTCGCGGTCCGCGACTTCCTCGACCGCACGGGCTTCCCGCACCGCACCTTCCCGCCGGACTCGCCCCAGGGGCGGGAGGCGCTGGCCCTCCTGGAGCAGCGGGGCGAAACGCCGTCGTTCCCGCTGGTCCACCTGACCTCGGCGCCGTTCGCCGCGCACCCGATCGTGGCCCCCAGGTCCGTGCGCGAGCTGTCGGCGCTGATCTACGGCCGTCCCTCCGACATCGAGGTCGACGCCGTCGTCGATCTCGTCGTCGTCGGCGCCGGTCCGGCGGGCCTCGCGGCGGCGGTGTACGGCGCGTCGGAAGGCCTCAGCACCGTCGTGCTCGAGTCGGACGTGATCGGTGGGCAGGCCGGCACCAGCTCGATGATCCGCAACTACCTCGGCTTCCCGCGGGGAATCTCCGGGATGCGGCTGGGCCAGCGTGCCCGCACCCAGGCGATCCGTTTCGGTGCGCGGTTCTTCACCGGCTGGCCAGTGGAGTCGCTCCGCCCGGGTGCCGATGGCGCACCGCACGTGGTGGTCACCAGCGGGGGAGAGGTCCGGGCCCGCGCGGTGATCGTCGCCTCGGGCGTTGCCTACCGGCGCCTCGGTGTCGCCCCGCTGGAGGAGCTCGTCGGTGCGGGCGTCAACTACGGCGCCGCGATGACGGCCGCACGCGAGATGGAGGATCGCGACGTCTACGTCGTCGGTGGGGGCAACTCCGCCGGGCAGGCGGCCGTGCATCTGGCCCGGTTCGCCCGCTCGGTCACGATCCTGGTCCGTCGCGAGGACCTCGCCGCGACCATGTCGGCGTACCTCATCGACGAGATCGAGTGGAACCCGCGGATCGCCGTCCGCGCGTGCACGGAGATCGTCGACGGCGGCGCCGACGAGAGCGGCCAGTTGGGCTGGCTCCGGCTCCGCGACGTGCGGACGAACGACGAGGAGAGGGTCAACGCCTCCGGCCTCTTCCTGCTCATCGGCGCTGCCCCGCACTGCGAGTGGCTGGGAGACGCGGTGCTCCGCGACGAGCACGGCTTCGTGCTCACCGGCCGCGACGTGCCGATGGAGCGGTGGCTCGACGAGCTGCCCCCGGAGAACCTCGCGACCTCCGTGCCCGGTATCTTCGCGGCCGGTGACATCCGCTCGGGCTCGATGAAGCGCGTCGCGGCGGCGAGCGGCGAGGGTGCCTCAGCGATCTCGCTGGTGCACGGCTACCTCGAAGGACTCCGGATCTAGATCAGCCGGACTTGCGGCGGTGCATCTTCGGGGCACCGCCCACGACCTCGGAGCCGTGCACCTTCTCCCGGGGCCCTGCGGAGGCAGCTGAGCCATGGGTCGCGGCTGCCTTCTTCTCGAGCGCCTCGCGCATCTTCGCCTTGAGGTCTTCGTTGCTCATGGGTCCTCCACGGTGCTCGACTGGGCTGCCCCCACCATGGCACCGGCCGCCAAGACTGTCGACCGGTTAACCCGTGCCGCGGGTGCCGCTCGCTGCCACACTGACGCCATGCACCGTTCTCCCACGCTGATCCGCGACCGGATCGTGCGTGCGCTCTACCGCCGGTGCGGGACGAAGGCCCGCTACTGGCTCGTCGTCGCGGCGGCGCAGGGAGCGAGCTCGGTGCTGATCGCGGCCATCACGGTCGCGCTGCTGGCGACGTACTTCGACCCGTCCTTCATCGAGGCGGTGCTGGTCGTGCTCGTCGGTGCGACCTTCACGATCCTCTCCATCGGGTACGCCGCGCTGCGGACGCGGCCCCTGCTCGTGCGGTTCCAGCAGTGGCGGGCCACGGAGGAGCCGACCGACGCGGAGACCGCGGAGGTCTGGCACCTCGCGGCGACGAGCACGTGGTTCACCTTCCGTGGCCACGCGGCGCGGATCAGCGTCCTCGCCATCGTGCCGGCCACGTCGGTCGCGGCCTGGCTCTGGGACGCCGGGTGGAGCGGCGCGCTGGCGATGATCGCGGCCTGTGCCGTCCCGGCGTACTACGCCACGGCGGTGAACTACTCCATCGGCGAGCTGCTCTCCCGGCCGATGCTCGACGAGATCGCGCTGCGCCTCTCCGACGACGCCGGCTTCCGCCCCGGCGGGCTCTCGCTGGCGCGGCGGTTCAAGCTGGCCATGCCGGCGTACACGACGACGGCGTCGATGCTGACCGTCGGCTTGCTCGGCCAGGGTGAGGGTGCCCGCGCCCTTGCGATCGCCACTGCGGTCTCGCTCGTGGTCGGCATCGGCCTCGCCGTCGAGCTCACGGTCCTGCTGGGCGACGCGGTGACCGGGCCGGTGCGGCAGATCCGCAGCCAGCTGGCCAGGGTCCGCGAGGGTGACTTCTCCGCGCGAACCCCCGTCACGACCAGCGACGAGCTCGGCGAGCTCACCCACGACGTCAACACGATGACGCACGGGCTCGCGGAGCGGGAGGAGATCCGTGCAGCGTTCGGCACCTACATGGACCGCGGGGTGGTCGACCTGATCCTCTCCGGACAGGTCCCGCCCGAGGGCGTCGAGGTCACGGTCTCGATCCTCTTCTGCGACGTGCGCGGCTTCACGTCGTACGCCGAGCAGGCCAGCGCCCCGGAGGTGATCGCGACGCTGAACGAGATGTTCGCCGCGATCGTGCCGGTGGTGGAGAGGCACGGCGGACATGTCGACAAGTTCCTCGGCGACGGCATGCTCGCCGTCTTCGGCACGCCGCGCCCGCTGGCCGACCACGCCGACCGGGCCGTCGACGCGGCCTGCGAGATCGTCCGGGTCGTCGCCGAGGGGGCATCCGGCCTCACGGTGGCGGCGGGGGTCAACAGCGGCACCGTCGTGGCCGGCCCGCTCGGTGGCTCCGGGCGGCTCAACTTCAGCGTCATCGGCGATGCGGTCAACGTCGCGGCCCGGGTCGAGGCAGCGACGCGCCAGACCGGGGACGACGTCCTGATCACCGATGCGACCCGGCAGCTCCTGGCCGGCGGCCGGGCACTCGAGGCGCGCGGTGGCATGGCACTGAAGGGGAAGACGGAGCCGATCGAGCTCTACGCACCGAAGCTGGACGTCACTCTCCGGCAGTGAGGCCGCGACTCTCGAGGGAGGCCACCTCGGTCTCCCGGTCGCGGGCCGCGCAGACCACGTCGACGAAGCTCGCGACGATGCGGGAGCGCTCGCCCACGTGCCAGCCGAGGGCGACGCGCGAGCCGGGCCAGTCGGTCAGGGGCAGGTAGCGGACGCCGGGCATCGGTGTGTAGTCGCGTGCGGCCGAGCTGGTCACCGACGCGGCCATCCCGGTGGCGACGAGGGCGACCTCCTCGGTGATCGAGCTGACCGGGTGGAAGCGGGGCGGGGGAGCCGTGCGCGCCGAGGCGAGGCTCCAGAAGTCGCGGTACGCCGGGTCGGTGGTGTCGCTCAGCGTCAGCGGCTCGGCGAGGACGTCGGCCACCGTCAGCGACTCGTGGGCCGCGAGCGGGTGGCTCGCGGCGACGGCCACCACACACGGGTCGACGAAGAGGTCCTCGGTCTCGATGCCGGCCGTGCTCTGCGGGAGCCGGATGAAGGCGACGTCGGTGACACCCGTCGCGAGGCCGGCCGACGGGTCGTTGGCGGGGAACTCCCGCAGGTCGACCTCGACCTCGGGGTACGCCGTACGGAAGTCGGCGAGGATCGGAGCGGTGAGCTCGAGGGCAGCACCCGGGCAGAAGCCGACGCGGATCCGACCAGCAACGGCACGGTCGGTGCGGCGGGCCGTCTCGACCGCCTCCTCGAAGCCCGCGACAACCGGCAGGACCGCCTCGCGGAACGCAGAGCCGGCGGGCGTGAGCGCGACGCGTCGCGTGGTCCGCTCGAAGAGCGTGACGCCCAGCTCGTCCTCCAGCTCGCGGATCTGCCGGCTCAGCGCCTGCTGGGTGAGGAAGACGCGCTCGGCCGCGCGGCTGAAGTGGAGTTCTTCGGCCACGACGAGGAAGTAGCGCAGCTTGCGGGTGTGGACGTCGATGCACGGGATCCTACTCACAACGTGATCGTGTGAATCCCTGCGGGATTCGGCACTTCACGCCAACGCAGGAAGGCGCGAGGCTGGGCGCATGTGGCACAACTGGACGGGCGACCAGACCTGCACCCCGGCACACCGGGCCGAGCCGGCGTCGGTCGACGAGGTCGCGGCGGTGGTCAAGGCGGCTGCTGCCCGCGAGCAGGTCGTCCGCGTCGTCGGCGCAGGCCACGCGTTCGGCGACAACGTCCTTACCGACGGAACCCTGCTCTCGCTCGACCGGCTCTCCGGCCTCCGCGACGTCGACACCGCCTCCGGCCTCGTGCGGGTCGCCGCCGGCACCCGCCTGTACGCCGTCAACGAGCTGCTCGACGCGCACGGCCTGGCGCTCGCCAACCTCGGCGACATCAACGTGCAGAGCGCGGCCGGCGCCATCTCGACCGCGACCCACGGCACCGGTGCGGCGTTCGGCAACCTGGCGACGTTCGTGGAGTCGCTCGAGCTGGTGACCGCAGCCGGCGCGGTCGTCGAGATGTCAGGTGACGACCTCCGTGCCGCGCGGGTGAGCGTCGGTGCGCTCGGCGTGGTGACGGCGTACACGCTGCGCATGGTGCGGGCCTTCCGGCTGCGGGAGAGGCGCGACCGGATGCCGCTGGCCACCGTGCTGCGCGACTTCGACGCGCTCGCCGACGGCAGCGACCACTTCGAGTTCTTCGCCTTCCCCTACGCCGACCGCGCGATCACCAAGCAGCTCGAGCGCACGCAGGACCCGGCGGAGCCCGGCAGCGAGCGGCGGGCCTGGTTCGAGGAGGTGGTGCTGGAGAACAAGGTCCTGGACCTGATCTGCCGCACCGGCCGCCGCTTCCCGAGCCAGATCCCGCGGCTCAACCGCTTGATCACCTCCGTCGCGTCGCCCTCGGAGAAGGTCAACGTGGGGCACAAGGTCTTCTCGTCGCCACGCGAGGTGCGGTTCACCGAGTCCGAGTGGGCCTTCCCGCGCGAGGTGCTGCCTGAGGTGCTCCCGCGGATCCTCCGCGTCGCCGAGGAGCACCGCGTCAACTTCCCGATCGAGGTGCGCGTGGTGGCCGCGGACACCGCGTCGATGCTCAGCCCGTCGTACGGCCGCGCCACGGCGTACGTCGCGGTGCACGCCTACCGGGGCATGCCGTGGCAGGAGTACTTCGCCGACGTCCAGGCGATCGGCGCGGAGTACGCCGCCCGCCCGCACTGGGGCAAGCGGCACGCGCTCTCGGCCGCGGAGCTGGGCGAGCGCTACCCGGAGTGGGAGGCATTCCAGGAGGTCCGCCGGCGCCTCGACCCCGACGGCCTCTTCGCCAACGCGCACGTGCGGAGGATCTTCGGATGATCCCCGACCTCGCCTCCCTGGCTCCCGTCCCGGCCGGTTTCGCCGCGCTCGAGGAGGCGACCGCCCACCTCGAGGCGCCGTATGCCGTCGTCGACCTCGGTGCCTTCGCCGCCAACGTCCGCTCGCTCGTCACGCGGGCAGCTGGCAAGCCGGTGCGGGTGGCGTCGAAGTCGGTGCGGAGCCGCGCGCTGACTACCGCGGTGCTGGCGACCGAGGGGTTCGCCGGCATCCTCGCGCTCACCCTGCCCGAGGCGCTCTGGCTGGCCGAGGAGCACGACGACGTGGTCGTCGGCTACCCGACGGCGGACCGTGCAGCGCTGCGGCGGCTCGCCGCCGACCCCCGGCTCCTCGAGCGGGTGACGCTGATGGTCGACGACGTCGCCCAGCTCGACCTCGTCGAGACTTCCGTCGCCGGCGCACACGCGCCGATCCGGGTCTGCCTCGACCTCGACGCCTCGCTCCGCCTCCTCGACGGCCGGGTCCACCTCGGCGTACGCCGCTCGCCGGTGCACTCCGTCGACCAGGCGGTGGCGCTGGCCCGTGCCGTCGCCGCCCGTCCGCGCTTCCGCCTCGTGGGTGTGATGGCCTACGAGGGACAGGTCGCCGGCCTCGGCGACAACACGGGCTCGCGTGCGCACCGGCTGCAGATCCGGGCGCTCCAGGCTGCCTCGGTCGCGGAGCTGGCCCGCCGTCGCGCCGCCGTCGTGGCCGCGGTGCGGGAGGTCGCCGACCTGGAGTTCGTCAACGGCGGCGGCACCGGGAGCATCGAGACGACGGTCGCCGAGGACGCGGTCACCGAGGTCGCGGCGGGCTCCGGCCTCTACGCACCGACCCTCTTCGACGGCTACCAGCGCTTTCAGCCGCTGCCGGCGGCGTACTTCGTCACCTCGGTCGTACGCCGGCCGGTCGCCGGCATCGCGACGGTCTCCGGCGGCGGGTGGGTCGCCAGCGGCGCGCCTGCTGCCGACCGGCTGCCGAGCCCGGTCTGGCCCGAGGGCCTGCGACTGACCCGGCTCGAGGCGGCCGGGGAGGCGCAGACTCCGCTCGCCGGACCCGGCGCCGACGCCCTCGCCGTCGGTGACCGGGTCTGGCTCCGCCATGCCAAGGCGGGCGAGCTCTGCGAGCGGGTCAACGAGCTCCACCTGGTCCATGACGGGCAGCTCGTCGGAAGCGTTCCCACCTACCGCGGGGAGGGTCACGCGTTTCTCTAGGAGCGTTGTCCGATAGTCCAACAGGGGCGCCGTTGGTGGGATCATCGCGCCTAGAGCGGCGGGAATTCCTTGTGCGATCGTCAAAACATCGCACGGTTTCCCGACCACCTGGAGGACATCATGGCCACCGCCTCGTTCGACGCGGGCGCTGACGCAGCACCCGTCTGGAAGGACAAGAAGCGCTACCTGTGGATGCTGGGACTCGTCATCCCGGTGACACCCCTGATCGGTCTGGCGCTCCAGCACGAGACCGGCTGGTCGGGCTGGCTCTGGCTGACCCCGCTGATGTTCTTCGCGGTCATCCCGCTGCTCGACCTGGTCGCCGGTTACGACGACACCAACCCGCCCGAGGAGATCATCGAGGCGCTCGAGAACGACCGCTACTACCGCTGGGTGACCTACCTCTACCTCCCCGTGCAGTACGCCGGCTTCGTGCTGGCGATGTGGTATCTCGCGACCGCGGACCTGAGCGTCGCCGACAAGGTCGGCCTGGCGATCTCGATCGGCGTCGTCGCCGGTGTCGCGATCAACACCGCGCACGAGCTCGGCCACAAGAAGGAGAGCCACGAGCGCTGGTTCTCCAAGATCGCGCTGGCGCAGTCGTTCTACGGTCACTTCTACATCGAGCACAACCGCGGCCACCACGTGCGCGTCGCGACCCCCGACGACCCGGCCTCCAGCCGGATGGGCGAGAGCGTCTACCGGTTCTGGCCGCGCACTGTCCTCGGCTCGCTGACCAGCTCGTGGCACCTCGAGGCCAAGCGCTACCAGCGCAAGGGCACGCACCCGTTCCACCTCGGCAACGACGTCCTCAACGCCTGGCTGATGACCGTCGTCCTCTGGGGCGGCCTCACCCTCTGGCTCGGCGTCGGGATCCTGCCCTACCTCGTCCTCCAGGGCATCGTCGGCTTCTCCCTGCTCGAGGTCGTCAACTACATGGAGCACTACGGCATGCTCCGCCAGAAGGTCGGTACGCCGGAGCGGCAGCGCTACGAGCGGGTCGCCCCGAGCCACAGCTGGAACTCCAACAACATCGCCACCAACGTGCTGCTCTACCACCTGCAGCGCCACAGCGACCACCACGCCAACCCGACCCGTCGCTACCAGACGCTGCGTGATTTCCGCGAGGCCCCCGTCCTGCCGACCGGCTACACCGGGATGATCGTCGTCGCGCTCTTCCCGCCGCTCTTCCGCAAGCTCATGGACAAGCGCGTCGTGGCTCACTACGGCGGCGACATCCGCCTGGCCAACGTGCACCCGGCCAAGCGCGAGAAGCTGCTCCGTCGCTACCCGGTGCCGGTCACGACCGCCGTCGACGACCTGCACGAGGACGCCTCGGCGAACACCTTCACCAGCGAGGTGCTGGCCGCCCGCTGCCCGGGCTGCAGCTACACCTACGAGGTGGCCGTCGGCAACGAGCTCGAGGGCTTCGCCGCCGGCACCGCCTGGTCCGACATCCCCGACACCTGGTGCTGCCCCGACTGCGGCGTGCGCGAGAAGGTCGACTTCGTCCCGGTCGAGACGGCGGGGGTGTGAGTCATGCGCATCGACGTCGACCGCAGCCGCTGCGAGGGCCTGGGCATGTGCGAGGCCATGGCACATGAGCTCTTCGAGGTGGGTGACGACGGTTTCGTCGTCGTCCTCGACGAGGCCCCGGACGAGGGCCAGCGCTCCTTCATCCGGGCGGCCATCGACTCCTGCCCGGTCTCCGCGCTGTCGCTGAGGGACTGAGCGCCATGGGCCTCGTCATCGTCGGCGCCTCCCTGGCCGGACTGCGGGCGGCGGAGTCCGCGCGCCGCTCCGGCTGGGACGGCGAGATCACGCTGATCGGAGCCGAGGAGCACCTCCCGTACGACCGGCCGCCGCTCTCCAAGGCGCAGCTGGACTCCGGTGCCGCCGACGCGCTGGTCCCGCTGAAGTCGCGGGCCGAGCTCGACGAGCTCGCGATCACGACCCTCCTCGGGAACCCGGCGACAGGCCTCGACACGTCCGGCCGGCGGGTTCTTCTGGGAGAAGCGCAGGTGCCGTACGACGCGCTCGTCATCGCGACCGGGGCCACGCCGTTCCGGCTCCCGGGTGCGGACGGCCTCACCGGCGTGACCGGGCTCCGGACCCACGCCGAGGCCGTCGCCGTACGCCGCGCACTCGACGCCGGTGCGCGCACGGTCGTGATCGGGGCCGGCTTCATCGGCTCGGAGATCGCCTCGGCGGCGCGCAAGCGTGGGCTGCCCGCGACGATCGTCGAGCGGCTCGAGGTCCCCCTGAGCCGATCGCTCGGCCCAGAGCCGGGGGAGATCTGCGCGAACCTGCACCGTGCCGCCGGCACCGACCTGCGGCTGGGTGTCGGGGTCTCCGGCCTGGAGAGCGCCGGGGGCCGGGTTACTGGAGTCGTCCTCGACGACGGCACGACGCTCCCCGCCGACCTGGTCGTCGTCGGCATCGGCGTACGACCTGCCACGGGGTGGCTCGAGGGGAGCCCGGTCGCCCTGCACGACGGCGACCGTGGGGTCCTCTGCACGGCCTCCTTGGCGACCTCGGTGCCAGGGGTCTGGGCGGCGGGCGACGTCGCGCACTTCCCGAACAGCCGCTTCGACGGCGACTTGATGCGGCTGGAGCACTGGACGAACGCCGCGGAGCAGGGCGCCCTCGCGGCCCGCAACGCGCTGGCCGGACCGGGGGAGGAGACCGCGATCCTCGACACCATCCCGTACTTCTGGTCCGACTGGTACGACCACCGCCTCCAGTTCGTCGGGACCCCGCGCGCCGACGAGGTCGTCACCCTCGGTCCTCGTGGTCCGGGGGCGATCGTGCTCTACCGCCGCGGCTCCCAGCTCGCCGGCGTGCTGACCATCGACCGCCCGCGCGACATCATGAAGTTCCGTCGCCTGGTCATGGAGCCCGGGAGCTGGGAGGAGGCGCTCTTCCAGGCCACCGAACGCACCGCGGCGACCGTCTGACGTCAGCGAGAGGTGCCGAACGCCTCCAGGTAGCGCAGCGCGAGCTCGACCTCGGCGCGGCCGGCGGGGAGCGGCGCCCCGAGCAGCTCCTCCGCCTGCGCGACCCGGTAGCGGACGGTGTTCTTGTGCACGGTCAGCTGGCGGGCGGCGGAGTCGACGCTGCCGGTGGTCAGCAGCGCGTGGAGTGTCTCGCGCAGGCGCGCGTTGACCTCGGTGTCGTCGGCCAGGTCGCCCAGGGTCCGCTGCACGAACCGCTCCGCGCTGGCACCTGCGCTCGAGATGATCGAGAGGACCTCGACGTCGGCGTAGAGGGTGATCGGACGCGCGTTGGGCGAGCGCAGCGAGATCCGCATCGCCTCCTGTGCCTCCTGGTGGCTGAGCCGGAACCCCTCCGGCCCCGGCAGTGCGGTGCCGGCCGCGGCGCGAATGCCCTGCTCGCCGAAGCGTGCCGAGCTGGCCAGGAGCGTCTCCCGGTGAGGCGCCGCGTTGGTGGCAAGCCAGCACCACAGGTCGCGACCACCCGGGCTGACCAGCAGCGGGTTGCGACTGCCGACACTGCGGGCCAGGTGCAGCGCCGCGTCCCGCAGACCGCTGACCTCCCTGGGGGTGTCCGCCCGGAGCAGCAGCGCCGTGTTGCGCGACGAGATCGGGTAGCCACCCAAGGCTGCGGAGACCTCGCGCGCGTCCGACGACGTCCCTGCGGGAGCATCCAGAATGCCTCGGACGGTGACGAGTGCCTGGGCTGCGGCGCCCAGGCGGAGGCGGTCCTGCTCCTCCTGGAAGATCTCCACCGAGGCGACGATCGAGGCGTTGAGCCAGTCGCTCGCGCGGTTCCACACGAAGATGATGAAGCCGGCCTCGTCGCGGTTCTCTCCGGAGAAGGCGCGGGCGGCCGTGGTGAGGTAGTTCCAGACCGCCTTCTGGGCGACCCGGTAGGTCTGGAAGAGCTCGGTGAGCGGACGGCCCCGCTGTGCCATGTCAGCGGCGAACGCCGCGGCGGCCTGGACGAGCTGCACCTCGCGTGCCGGCTCGCGGAGGCTGGCCAGGAAGGCGAGCCAGTGCGCGCGCACGGAGGTCTGGAGGCTGTCGGCGAGCACGGCATCACCGGCGATGGCCGGGATCTCGCTGAGGGTCGGTCCCGCGATCCGCTCGACCCAGATGTCGAGGGCGGCGGGCTCGCTCTCGGCGGTGATGAAGGCCTCGACCAGCGACTCGAGGGCGTCGTCCTTGCTCATGCCGGAGACCGTAGCGCGTCCCGATTGTTCTTCTGAACAAATCGTCCGCGCCTTCTTGGCGGAGGAGCCCGAGAGGAACTCCGGACCGTTGTGAAAACGTCCTGCTCAGGAGTGGCGACGGCCACAACGAGCAGGAAGAAGGTCACCGTGGGTGCAGCGTCTGTCGACGACGACGTCCGCGTAGGTCCAGGCACAGGCACGAACCTCACCGGGATGACGCCGGAGAGCCGGAAGGTCGCCCGGGACGCACTCGAGAGCAGCCTCCCGTTCGTCACGCTGAGCGCGATCGGCAGCTTCTACGCCTTCGTGCTCGACACCTTCCGCAAGATGTTCACGACCCGGTTCCGCTTCCGCGAGTTCGTCTCGCAGACGTGGTTCGTGATCACGGTCTCCTTCGGGCCGGCGCTGCTGGTCTCGATCCCGTTCTGCGTGATCATCATCTTCCAGGTCAACCAGCTCCTCATCCAGATCGGCGCGGTCGACCTCGCCGGTGCGGGGGCGGCGGTCGCGGTGGTCCGCGAGATCGGCCCGATCGTCTCGGTGCTCGTGGTCGCGGGCGCCGGAGCGACCGCGATCTGCGCCGACCTCGGCTCCCGCACGATCCGCGAGGAGATCGATGCGATGAAGACGCTCGGCATCGACCCGATCCAGCGCCTCGTCGTCCCGCGCGTCATCGCCTCGACCGTCGTCGGTGTCGCGCTCAACGGGATGGTCACGGTCGTCGGCCTGGTCGGCGGCTACTTCTTCTCCGTCGTGCTCCAGCACGCGACACCGGGCCTCTACGTCTCCAACCTGACCCTGCTCGTCGGGCTGCCGGACTTCCTGGCCTCCGAGCTCAAGGCGGGCGTCTTCGGGATGCTCGCTGGCCTGACCGCCTGCTACCTGGGGCTCAACGCCAAGGGCGGTCCGAAGGGCGTCGGCGACGCCGTGAACCAGACGGTGGTCTTCGCCTTCATGCTGCTCTTCGCGGCCAACAGCGTCATCTCCACCATCTTCCTCAACATCAAGCTGGGGGCCTGACATGGGCGTCAACCCGACGGGCTGGGTGCGCGAGCTCGGCAAGCAGCTCGGCTTCCACCTCGAGGCCTACAGCCACTTCCCGCGGACCGTGCACCGCTACCGCGGCGAGATAGTCCGGCTGCTCGCCGAGGTGAGCCTCGGCTCCGGCGCGCTCGCCATGATCGGCGGCACCGTCCTGGTCATCGGCTTCCTCACGGCAGCCTCGGGCATCGAGGTCGGCCTGCAGGCCTACACGTCGTTCGACAACATCGGCGTCGGAGCACTGTCCGGCTTCTTCTCGGCGTACTTCAACACCCGTGAGGTGGCTCCGATCATCGCCGGCATCGCGCTCACCGCGACCGTCGGCGCCGGCTTCACCGCGCAGATCGGTGCGATGCGCGTGAGTGAGGAGATCGACGCGCTCGAGGTCATGGCGGTCCACCCGGTGCCCTTCCTGGTCACCACCCGGATCATCGCCGGACTGATCGCGGTCGTCCCGCTGTTCTGCATCGCGGTGATCATGTGCTGGCTCGCGACGCGGTTGGTGGTGACCGTCGGCTACGACCAGTCGCCGGGCAACTACCAGCACTACTTCGACACCTTCCTGATCCCCGGTGACCTCTTCCTCGCGATGATCAAGGTCCTGGTCATGGCCCTCGTCGTGGTCTCGGTCTGCTGCTACCACGGCTTCCAGGCCAGCGGCGGGCCCGCCGGAGTGGGCAAGGCCGTCGGTGCCGCCGTCCGGACCGCCCTCATCGCCACCATGTTCGTCGACCTGATCTTCGGCATCGCCATCTGGGGCGGTCCGTCGGTCCACATCTCGGGGTGAGCACCATGAAGCTCTTCGCTGACCGCCAACTGCGACTCGGAGTCGCCTTCATCGTCCTGCTCGCCGCGGTGATCACCGCCGCGATCCTGCAGTACCGCGGTGCCTTCCGCTCGACCATCCCGGTCACGGTCGAGGCGGACCGCGCCGGCCTGACGATGGACGTCAGCGCGCCGGTGAAGTTCCGCGGCGTCCAGGTCGGACGGGTCCAGTCGATCACCGCGCGTGACGGCAAGGTCGAGATCGGCCTGGCCATCGACAAGGACGCGGTCGACGACGTGCCGGCCGGCCTGAGCGCCCAGCTCGTCCCGCCGACGGCATTCGGTGCCCGCTACGTGCAGCTCACCTCCACCGGTGCTGGCTCGGGCTCGATCACGCCGGAGCAGACCATCAGCGCTGACCACGTCACCGTCGAGGTCGACGAAGCCTTCACCCACCTCACCGAGGTCCTCGACGCGGCGCGCCCCAGCGACGTCAACAACGCTCTCGCGGCGGTGGCCGGGGCCGTCGACCAGAGGGGCAGGCGCATCGGTGGCCTGATCGACCGCTCCGACCGCTACCTCGCCTCGCTGCGGCCCTCGCTGGACGAGCTCGCCTCCGACGTACGCCGGGGCGACGACGTGGTGGCTGGCTACGACCGGGCGCTGCCCGAGCTCCTGCGCACCTTCCGCAACGTCACGAAGACCAGCGACACCCTCGTTGCACGTCAGGAGCGCGTGCGGGCGACCGCGCGTGCGCTGAGCGACTTCAGCAACCGGACGCGCGGGCTGGTGCTCGTCGCGGAGGCAGGGTTGCGCTCGAGCCTGACCCTGCTCGCCCCCGTCACCGCGCTGCTGGAGCGCTACGCCCCGGAGATCCCGTGCCTGGTCGGAGGCCTGGCCGGCGCCAACACGCTGGCCGAGGGCGCCGTCGGCGGCACGAACCCGGGCGTCACCACGATCACCCGGATCGCCCCCGGCGCCGAGCCGTACCGCTACCCGAAGAACCTTCCGGTCGTCGGCGACCGCCGCGGCCCCGGCTGCTTCGGTCTGCCGTACGTCGACCCGGCCGAGGCCCGACAGCCGAGCCCGGCGCTCGTGTCCGGTGCCAACCCGCACGCGGGCGCACCGACGACGCCGCAGCAGGACGTCTCGACCACGCTCTTCGGGGCTCTCGCCGGGCTGGTGACGGGCCGATGAGCGTGCGCAAGGAGCAGGCCCGCGACCTGACGAAGCTCTCCCTCTTCATGGCCTTCGCCGTGTTCGTCACGGTCTGGCTCGCTGCCGTCACCGGCGACATGCAGTCGGGGGAGAAGGCCGACTACCAGGCGCAGTTCGCCGACGTCTCCGGCCTGCAGGTCGGCGACCAGGTCCGCGTCGCCGGGGTCTCGGTCGGCCGGGTCACCGACATCAAGGTCCAGGAGGACGCCACGGTGCTGGTCGGCTTCGACGTCGACACAGGGCTCCGGCTGAGCAAGGCGACCTCGGCGACGGTGCGCTACCGCAACCTGATCGGGGACCGGATCCTCGAGCTCGACCGCGGTGCCGCCACGGCGGCTCCGCTGGCGGCGGGGAGCACCATCGCCCTGACCCGGACGGCTCCCGCAGTCGACCTGGACGCGCTGCTCAACGGATTCAAGCCACTCTTCGCCGGGCTCGACCCAGCCCAGGTCAACCAGCTCTCGGGCCAGCTCGTCGAGGTGTTGCAAGGACAGAACAGCGCCGTGGAGCACCTGGTCTCCTCGGTCGGCTCGTTCACCTCCACGCTGGGCGACCGGTCGGCGCTGATCACGCAGGTCGTCACCAACCTCAACGCCGTGCTCGGCCAGGTCGCTGACCGCAAGGACGGGCTGGGCCAGCTCGTCACCCAGCTCAGCGAACTCGTCGACGGACTCAACCGGCAGGACACCCAGGTCCTCGACGCGGCCGGTCAGATCGACCGCATGGCACGCTCGGGGGCCGACCTGCTCGCTCGTTCGCGTCGCGACCTGACGCCGACGCTGGAAGGCCTGCGGGCCACCGCGCGGGGCCTCGACCAGCACTCGTCGGCGCTCCAGGCGCTCCTGACCCAGTGGCCGAAGCACTACGCGAAGATCCAGGACACCGCTTCCTACGGCGCGTTCTTCAACTTCTTCCTGTGCGGCATCCGGCTCCAGTTCACGCGTGACGGCGGAGCCGAGACGACCACGCCGTACATCCGCAGCGACGCAGCGAGGTGCCAGCGATGAAGTCCGCTCTTCGCGGCGTGATCGGCACGCTGCTGATCATCGCCGTGGTCGTCTCGACCCTGACCTACCGCTCGTGGCCGCTGCTGCGGAACACCGACACCTTGCAGATCCAGTTCGCCGAAGCGGGCGGCCTGAAGACCAACGACGCGGTCGTCGTCTCCGGGGCCAGCGTCGGCAAGGTGGCGGGCATCGAGCTCGACGGCGACAGGGTGGTGGTCACGGTCAAGCTCTCCGACCACGACCTGGTGCTCGGCGACGACACCCGTGCCGACATCGTCACGGTGACGCTGCTCGGCCGCGCCGCCGTGCGGCTCGAGCCGCGAGGCCGCGGCGACCTCTCCAAGGGGTCGACGATCCCGGTCTCCCGCACCGGCTCGCCGTACGACGTGACGCAGGCGCTGAGCCAGCTGACCGGCGAGACCCGCAGGATCGACAGCGACCAGCTCGCTGAAGCCCTGCGCCAGGTGTCGACGACGTTCGCGGACACACCGCGGAGCCTCGGGCCGGCGCTGACCGGCATCAGGAAGGTCTCCGCGACGCTGGCTGCCAACGACCAGGCGCTGCAGGAGCTCCTCGCCAACGCCAAGGACGTCACCGGCGTCCTCGCGTCGCGGGACCAGCAGATCGCTCGCCTGCTGACCTCCGGCAACGAGCTGCTCGCCGAGCTCGACACGCGCCAGCAGGTGATCACCGACCTGCTCCGCAGCGCCCGTGCGCTCTCCGCGCAGCTGACCGCGGTCGCCCGGGAGAACGGCGCGGCGCTGCCGGCGGCGCTCACCCAGGTCAACCGGGTCGTCGACCTGCTCAACCGCAACAAGCGGAACCTGCAGATGACCATCACCGGGCTGCGCAACTACGCCACCGCCTTCGGTGAGGCGATCTCGAGCGGCCCGTTCTTCGACGCCTACATCCAGAACCTCACCTCGCCCGGGACGCTCGCTCCCGTCATCTCAGGACTGACGCCGTGATGCCCGCCATGAACACCCTCCGCCGTCCCCGCCTGCTGGTCGGCCTCGTCCTCGCGCTCGTCGTCGGCGCGGTCCTCGTGCTCCGCTCCAGCGGCAACACCGAGGTGCTGGCCCGCTTCGACACCGCGCCGGGCCTGTACGCCGGCGACGACGTCCGCGTGCTCGGCGTACGGGTCGGCACGGTGACCTCGGTCGAGACCCGCGACGGCGGCGTCGACGTGACGCTGGCCCTCGACGGCGACCAGAAGGTGCCGGCCTCCGCCCACGCCGCGATCGTCGCGCCGAGCCTGGTCAGCGGGCGCTTCGTCCAGCTGGCACCCGCCTGGACGAGCGGTCCGACCCTGGCCGACGGCGCCGAGATCCCGGTCGACCGCACGGCGGTCCCGATCTCGTTCGACGAGGTCAAGAAGGAGTTGACCGACCTCAGCACCGCCCTCGGTCCCCAGGCCGGCCGGCGCGGCTCGCTCGACCAGGCGATCTCGACGATCGAGGCCAACCTCGCCAACGGCAACAGCACCCAGCTGCGTGCCTCGGTGGCGCAGCTGCGCGACGCGGCGGCAGCCTTGGCGTCAGGACGGTCCGACCTCTTCACGACCGTGCGCAACCTCAACGGCTTCACGAAGAACCTCGCGGTGCACGACGCTGCGGTCGGTGGCTTCAGCACCGAGCTCGACCACGTCGCTGCCGTCCTGCGCGAGAACCGGACCCAGGTGACCGGCGCGGTGCGTGACCTCCGGATGGCGCTGCGCGCCTCGGCCCGGCTGCTCGGGCGCAACCAGGCCCAGCTGACCCACGCGCTGCAGGGCACCACGAAGCTGACCGGAACCGTTGCCTCGCGTGCCGACGAGCTCGCCGGTGTCCTGCACGTGGCGCCGCACTCGCTCATGGGGCTCCACAACATCGTCGACCGCCAGGCCATCACCGGCCGCGCCGTCCTCGCCAACCTCGACAGCATGGCCTCGCTGCTCTGCTCCGCCGTGCTCGGCGCCGGTGGCACCGCCGAGGCGTGTCGTGCTGCGATCCGGCCGCTCGTCGAGCTGCTCGGCCTCGAGCAGGCCGGCCAGGCCGTCCCCGGCGGTGTCGGGGGAGCGCTGACGGGTGGCGCGGCCAGTGGCAGCACCCGTACGGACCCCGTCGCGGGCGTCGACCAGCTCGTCAACGGCCTGCTCGGCCAGCTCGGAGGTGCCCGATGAGGTGGCGTGCGATCGGTGGAGCCGCGGCGGTCGCTGCGGTGCTGGTCACGGGCACCGGGTGCGACCTGCAGCCCAACTCCTACACCTTCCCCGGCCAGAAGGCGGTCGGCGACGACGGCTACACCGTGACCGTCTCCTTCGACAAGGTCGAGAACCTCGTCCCCAACTCCAACGTCCAGCGCGACAACGTCACCATCGGCACCGTCACGAAGATCAAGGTGGACGAGGACTGGCACGCGCGGGTCACCCTCCGGATCGCGGACGACCAGCAGCTCCCTCGGGGCGCGCGCTTCGCCATCGGCCAGAAGACGCTCCTCGGCGCGCAGTACGTCGAGGTCTCCACGCCCGACCACCCCGACCGTGCCGCCGACGAGAGCGACACGACCGCCGCGGCGTACCTCACGGACGGAGCGCACGTGCCCCTCGCGCAGACCGGGACCTACCCGTCCACGGAGCACGTGCTCGGCGCCGCCTCGCTGTTGCTCAACAACGGCGGCCTCTCGCAGATCAGCACGATCACGGGTGAGCTGAGCACGGCCTTGAAGGGCCGTGTGCCCCAGACCCGTGACCTGATCGACCAGCTGGACCAGCTGCTCACCGTGCTTGATACCAACCGGGGAGACATCGTGCACGCGCTCCAGGCGCTGGGGTCTCTCTCCGAGGACCTGCGCAGCAACCAGGCCGTGATCAACCGGGCGATCGACCGGATCACACCCGGCCTGCGCGCCCTCAACGCGGAGCGCGACGAGCTGGTCCGGGCGATCCGGGACACCGGGCGCCTCGGTGTGGACGCGGGGAGGGTCATCGAGGTCAACGAGCGGGCGATCGTCGCCAACCTGGCGTCGCTGCGACCGATCCTCGCCAAGGTGGGCGCCTCGTCCGGCCAGCTCGTCGATGCGCTCAAGATCGGGTTCACCATCCCGTTCCCGGCGATGACCGCAACCGACGCGATCAAGGGTGACTACGCGAACCTCTTCGCGACGCTCGACCTCAGTGCGACCTCGCTGGCGAAGATGTGGCTCGGTGGGGGAGCGGCGTTCCAGTCCGGTGACCCCACCACGGCTCCGCTGCGGCCCACACCGGCGCCGCGGACCGGAGGATCGGGGACGACGCCTCCCGCGCCGACTCCCGCACCAACGTCATCCGGAGGCACCTCGCCCGCTCCGGAGCCTTCGAAGTCCTCCTGCTCCCTCGTCCAGATCCTGGTGGGTTGCCGATGATCCTCACGCCCCTGGTCCGTCGACAGCTCCGGATCTTCCTCGTCCTGACCGTCGCCTGCGTCGGCCTCACCACCGTGGTCTACGCACGTGTCCCGCAGATGCTCGGCATCGGCGTCTACGACGTCGCGGCTGACTTCAAGGACGCCAGCGGGCTCTATCCCCGGGCGATGGTCACCTACCGCGGGGTCAAGGTCGGCACGGTCTCCTCCCTGGAGCTGGACGGCGAAGGCGCCCGGGCGACGCTCGAGCTCGACGACGACACCGACATCCCCGACGACGCGATCGCGGAGCTGCACAGCACGTCCGCGATCGGCGAGCAGTACGTCGACCTGGTGCCCGGCACGTCCGGGTCGCACCTCGAGGACGGCGCGGTGATCCCGTGGCAGCGGACCCGTGAGATGCCGCAGATCAGTCCGGTGCTGGACAAGCTGAACGGGCTGCTGAAGTCGGTGCCCACCGCGAAGACCCGGCGCGTGCTGAACCAGCTCGACGAGGGACTGGGCGGCTCGGGTGACGACCTCGGCGGGGTGCTCGACAGCGCAAGCGAGCTCGTGGATGCGGCGTCCGCCGACCTCGACGCGACGCGCTCGCTGATCTCGACGCTGCAGCCCGTGCTCGCGACCCAGCAGGAGCAGATGGGCCACACCCAGGCGTACGCCGCGTCCCTGGCGCGGTTCACCGACGAGCTCGCTGCTCACGACGGCGATCTCCGCGCCCTGATCGATGGCGGCCCGCAGGACCTGGACCGGCTCCGCGGGGTCGTCGACGGGATCAGGCCTACGGTGCCGCGCCTCGTGAAGAACACCACGAAGGACGCCCGCGTGCTCAACACCTACCTCGCGAACCTCGAGCAGATCCTCGTCGTCTACCCGGCAACGGTCGCGCGCCTGCAGTCGACGGTGAACCCCCGTGCGGGGCACGGGGACGTCCAGCTGGACCTGCGGGCCAACCTGGACACGCCCCGTCATTGCACGAGCGGCTACCTCGCGAGCGGAGCCCGTCGTTCGCCCTCCGACGGCTCGGTGCGTCGCGTCGACGGGACCGCCCACTGCCGCACCGCCTCCGCCGACCCGGCCAGCGTGCGGGGTGCGCGCAACCTGCCGTGCCCGAACAGCTCGGCGCGCGCGCCGCTGCCTGTCGGCTGCGGTCTGCACTTCGGCAGCAGTGCCCGCCAGGCGTCCGGTCGACCGGTCCTCACCGACCTCGCCGCGCTCATGCTGCAGGCCCGCGGGCTCGACGGTGCCCACGGCGTACCTCTCGGGGGCACCGCCCCAGCGCCGGGCACGGACTGGCGGTCGCTCATCCTCGGACCTCTGGGAGTGTCATGACGATCACCTCTTCGGCTCGTGAGGCGTCTCGCACGGCGCTGATCGGAGCGCTCGCGGCCGGCGCAGCGGCCTGGAGCGTCCACGGCGCGCTGGCCGTCGGTGCCGACCACCGTGAGTCGGCCGGCCGGGCCGCTGCACTCGCCGCTGCCTCCGCAGAGGTCACCGGCCTGATCTCGGTGAGCCAGAAGACCACCGGTGCCGAGATCGACCGCCTGAAGGCCGGTGCGACGGCGGCATTCGCCTCCGAGCTGGGGGAGCAGTCCGTCGCGCTGCGCCGTGCCCTGCACGCGCAGAAGGTCACCTCGACCGGGCGGGTGGCGTCTGCCGGACTCGTCGACTGGGAGCCGCGTCGGGCCCGTGTCCTCGTCGCGGCGATCGGAGAGGTCGCCAACCTGCGGTCGAAGACAACCACGCCGCGCGCCTACCGGTTGCGCGTCGACCTCAAGCAGGTCAGCGGACGCTGGCTCGTGAGTGACATGGAGTTCGTGGCATGACGCTTCTCGACGACCAGCGCACGACGGCTGCGCGATCCATGCTCCGTGGCGGTGGGCCACGCGTCGGAAGCCGGGCCCGCACTGCGCTCGTCCTCGCTTCCGCGACGCTGATGATCGCTGGTGCCGTGCTCGCGTTCCTGCACCATCGTGGCGAGGAGCTCGACGCTGCGCGACGGGCAGCCGCATCCAGCGCGGAGAGCCGCCTGTCGGCGCTGCTGAGCTATCGGCACGACCACCTCGACCCGGACCTGTCCCGCGCCGTTGCGCAGACGACCGGAGCGTTCCACGACGAGTACGAGGAGCTCGTGACGACCACGGTCCGGCCGACGGCCGAACGACTGAAGGTCGACACGACGGCGGGGGTGAGCGGCGTGGGTGTCATCGACGCCGTCGACGAACGACGCGTGGTCGTGCTCGCGTTCGTCACACAGTCCACGGTGACCGGTGGACGGGCGCCCGTGGTCAGCGGCAGCAGGGTCGAGACGACGATGGTGCGCGTCGGCGACGACTGGCTCATCAGTGAACTGAGGCCGGTGTGAGGCTGCGCGAGCCACGGACCTGGCTGGTCACGGCGCCGTACGAAGTGCCACGCGCCGCGTCGTCGGACCGCCGGCCCTGGGGCATGCGCCACGTCCGGCGGGACGGGAGCCGGCTCACGCTCTGTGGTCTTCCGACGCCGTCGTGGCACACGTTCTGGACGCTCGACTTCGTTCCACTGGACCGGATGTCCTGCCCCGCGTGTGCCAGCAGCTTCGCTCGTCGACGCGTGAGCGGAGCCGTCTGACCGCAACGCGGGAGGCACGACCTCGCGTCAGGCGGCCACGCGCGCGGCGCGCGGCGCCGCGGCGCGCGCCGCTTCGGCGCGCCGCTTGGCCTCCTGCACCGCTGCCTGGGCCGAGGAGATGCTCGGCGGCCGGAGCCGGTCGCAGAGGGCACCGACCAGGGCCGCTGCGATCGGGATCCAGATCGGCACCAGCAACAGGAGGAAGAGGGGCAGAAGGGCTCGGAGATCGCTCATGACAGCTCCCGGGTGGTGTGAAGGGGTCTCCGTCGACGATCGCCCGCACGGCCCGACTGGCGCGAGGTGCCCTGCTCCAGAGTTCGGGCGCGTGTCTGTGCGAAACACACAAACCGCTATCCGCAGGACTGACCCTCCAGCGCCCGGCGTACGTCGGCGACGACTCCTTCGACACTGGGCGCAGAGGAGACGACGACGACCGTGTGGCCACCCGTCTCGCTGGTCAGTGTGCGGAGCGCGAACGGCATCGCCCGGTCGAAGTCCTGCAGCAGGTCGGTGGTGGCTCCACGGAGCCACCGCCGCAGGACGTGGTTGTGAGCGGTGATGACGGCCGTCGCGGTCAGCTCGGCGCGGAGGGCACCGTCGGGCTCACCCTCGAGCCAGCGGGTGACGTGCAGGCTGAAGAGCCGGCGGTAGCGCTCCACGCTGGAGATCTCGCGCTCACGCAGCGCCGGAACGGAGCTGGTCAGGCGGTAGCGCCGGCGGGCGACCTCGCCCTCGGCGATGTAGTGGTCGAGCACGATCCGCGCCGCCTCGTGGAGGGCCACGGCCCTCGTGGCAGGTGCGGCCGTCTCCAGGCGCGCGCCGACCTTGGCCAGGACCTCGTCGTGATGGGGGAAGAGGACGTCTTCCTTCGTGCGGAAGGTCCGGAAGAACGTGGTTCTGCCGACGCCTGCCGCGGTGGTGATCTGGTCGACGGTCGTGGCGTCGAACCCCTGCGCCTCGAAGAGGTCGAACGCCGTGGTGATCAGCCGCTCGCGGGTGGTGGACGCCATGGCCGGGATGCTACTTGGCGGTATGGAGTACCGCTAGTACGGTACTGAGTGCCATGCGGCGATCGCGAGCACCGCGAGCGCCCCACGACCTGGAGGAGTCTCATGTACGCCTTGTCCGAGGAGCAGCGCGAGATCCGCGCCGTCATCCGCGAGATCTGCGACAACAAGATCGCGCCGTTCGCCGGCGAGGTCGACGAGCAGGCCCGCTACCCGCAGGAGGCCCACAACGCCCTCCTGGCCACCGGGTTCTTCGCGCCGCACGTCCCGGAGGCGTACGGCGGTGCCGGTGCGGACGCGCTGGCCACGGTCATCGTGATCGAGGAGATCGCGCGCGCCGACCTGTCGGCCTCGCTGATCCCGGCGGTCAACAAGCTCGGCTCCCTGCCCGTGCAGATCGGCGGCTCCGAGGAGCTGAAGGCGCACTACCTCGGCAAGCTCGCGAACGGCGACGGTGGCTTTTCCTACTGCCTCTCCGAGCCTGACGCCGGCTCCGACGCCGCCAACCAGAAGACTCGCGCGGTGCGCGACGGCGACGGGTGGATCCTCAACGGCGTGAAGCGGTGGATCACCAACGCCGGCGAGTCGGAGTACTACACGGTCCTGGCGGTGACCGATCCGGAGAAGCGCTCGAAGGGGATCTCGGCATTCGTCGTGGAGAAGTCCGACCCGGGTGTCTCGTTCGGTGCGCCCGAGAAGAAGCTCGGCATCAAGGGCTCGCCCACGCGGGAGGTCTACCTCGACAACGTGCGGATCCCCGGTGACCGGCTGATCGGCGAGGAGGGTCGCGGCTTCGAGTACGCCATGAAGACCCTCGACCACACCCGCATCACCATCGCGGCCCAGGCCGTCGGTGTCGCCCAGGGAGCCCTCGACTACGCGCTCGGCTACGTCCAGGAGCGCAAGCAGTTCGGCAAGGCGATCGCGGAGTTCCAGGGCGTGGAGTTCATGCTCGCCGACATGGGCATGAAGATCGAGGCCGCCCGCCAGCTCACGTACGCCGCGGCGGGTCGCTCCGAGCGCGGGGACGAGGACCTGACCTTCTTCGGTGCCGCGGCGAAGTGCTTCGCCTCCGACGTCGCCATGCAGGTGACCACCGACGCCGTGCAGCTGCTCGGCGGCTACGGCTTCACGCGCGACTACCCGGTCGAGCGGATGATGCGCGACGCCAAGATCACCCAGATCTACGAGGGCACCAACCAGGTGCAGCGCATCGTCATGGCGCGCCAGCTGCTGGCCGGCGTCCAGAGCCGCCTCTGAGATCGGGCCGCTTCTGAGGTCGGGCCGGCCTAGAGCCGGGCGAGCGCACGGGTGGCGGCGTTGTAGCCGCACATCCCGTGCACGCCGGCGCCCGGGGGAGTCGCGGCCGAGCAGAGGTGGACGCCCGCGATGCCGGTGGCGTACGGGTTGGCCGCGACCCGTGGCCGGAAGACCAGCTGCAGCGGGTCGTTGGAACCGGTGACGATGTCGCCGCCGACGTAGTTCTCGTTGTGCGCGCTCATCGCGGTCGTCGAGCGGACGTACGTCGCGCGGATCCGGTCGCGGAAGCCGGGGGCGAACTGCTCGATGCGCGCGATGATCGCGTCGGTGGCGTCGCCGGTGTAGCCCGCGGGCACGTGCGCATAGGCGTAGAGCGGGTGGACATCACCCACCGAGCGGGTCGGGTCCGCGACGTACTGCTGCCCGACGAGGAGGAAGGGGCGCTCCGGCATCCGGCCGGCGGCGACCTCCCGTGCCGCCGCTGCCGTCTCGGCGAGGCTGCCGCCGAGGTGCACCGTGCCGGCAGTCCGGGAGGCCTCGTGCGTCCACGGCACGCCTCCCTCGACGGCGAAGTCGACCTTGAAGGCACCGGGGCCGTGCCGGTAGCGGGAGTACGCGCGGCGTACCCGGCCCGGCAGTCGGTCGCCGATGATGGCGGCCGCGGCACGGGGGGAGGTGTCGAGCATGACCAGGTCGGGGTCGCCGAGCTCGTCGAGGGATCCGACGCGGCGACCTGTCTCGAAGGCCACGCCGTGCTCCGCGCAGCGCCGCAGGATCGCGTCGCGGATGGCACCGGAGCCGCCCTGGGCGACCGGCCAGCCGTAGGCGTGGGCGGCGGTCGTGAGCGCGACTCCGATCGCGGAGGAGGCGACACCGCCGAGCGGCCGGAACGAGTGTGCAGCCACCCCGGCGAAGAGCGCCTGTGCCTCCGGGGTCGGGAAGCGTCGCGCGAGCAGGCTCGCCGGCACACCGGAGTACATCCCGAAGCGGGCCAGATGGACCGGGTGATGCGGCACGTGCAGCATCGGCTGCAGGAACTCCTGGCTGATCGTGCCGAAGCGCTCTGTCAGCGGCCCGAAGATGCGGGTCCAGGCGCGCCCCGCGTCGCCCAGCCCGGCCGCGGTGTTGGCGACCGAGCGGTAGACGGCCGCTCCGCGTCGGTCCTCGAGGGGATGGGCCATCTCGGCCGCCGCCCAGCGCCAGGTCAGGCCGGCGCCCGCGAGGTCGAACCGCTCGGCGAACGCCGAACCCAGCGCGAACGGGTGGAAGCCGGCGCACTCGTCGTGGACGAGGCCCGGAAGCGTGAGCTCGGCCGAGCGGGTGCCGCCACCAAGGGTGTCGGCTGCCTCGATCACCCGGACCCGGACGCCCGCGGCGGCGAGGGTGAGGGCGGCAGCGAGCCCGTTGGGCCCGCTGCCGACCACGACCGCTCTGGTCATGCGGATCGATCCGTCATGGTCGTCGCTCCTGGGTCAACTCGGTTGCCATACGCCCAGGTAGTGCCCGCGGATGCCGTTCTCACGCCCGCGGGGTGCCGTCAGCCCTCCAGCCCGCGCGTGACCGCGGCGATGATCTCCGGACGCAGCTGCCGGGCGGAGATGACCGCGTCGACCGAGCCCACGCGGACGGCGCGGTGGATGTCGTGGACGCCGTCGAACTCGCCGGCGACCTCGCTCAGCTTCTCCGCACGGATGCCCGCACGGAGCCGGCCGAGCTCCACCGTGAGCCGGCCGCGCTCGGCCGGGTCGGCGTCGGCGAGCGCGGACTCGAGCTCCTGGACCTGGGCGTCGCGGGCGGTGCGCTTGTCGACCTCGGCGGAGAAGACCACCGCGGCCGCCGGGGCGCCACCGATGACGGAGGCGAACGAGCCCTCGAGGGCCAGGACGGTCATCCGCGGGTTCAGCGCCTTGGAGAAGACCACGAACGCGCCACCGTGGTAGCGGGAGATCACGACGAAGACGATCGGGCCGTCGAAGTTCGTGATCGCGCGACCGATCTCCGCGCCGTACTCCAGTTGGAGGTTGCGCATCGAGTCGGGCGAGCCGTCGAAGCCGGAGAGGTTGGCCAGGACGACCAGCGGGCGGTTGCCACTGGCGGCGTTGATGGCGCGGGCCGCCTTCTTCGACGACCTCGGGAAGAGCGTGCCGCCCGTGTAGACGTCCGGGCCGTCCGCCGGCGGGAAGCCGCGACGCGGCACCGGCTTCGACTCGATGCCGAGCAGGCAGACCGGGTGGCCGCCGAGGTGGGCGTCGAAGACGACCGCGGTGTCGGCGTCGGCCATGCCGGCCCAGCGCTCCAGCGTGGCGTGGTCCTGGTCGGCCACGGCCCGCATGACGGTGCGGATGTCGAACGGCTTCTTGCGGTCGGGGTTGCTCGCGGAGGAGAAGATCTCGCCGACCGTGGTGAAGTCGCTGGACGGGTCGTCGTGCGGGAAGACGCAGACGTCGCGGTCGGCGGGGTCGCTCGTCACGGCCTGGCGCGGGCGGGTCTCGCCCGGGGCGACGTAGGTGTGCTCGTAGTGCGCCATCAGCACGTCGAACGCACCGGGGAGGTCGGCCGCCCAGTACTGGGCCTGGCCGTTGGCGCCCATGACGCGGTCGTAGCCACCGATGCCGAAGTTGTCCTCGGCCGAGACACCGCCGGAGAAGTCCAGCGACTGCTTGCCGGTCAGCACCATCGCGCTGTCCGGCGTCATCACGAGGATGCCCTTGGTGTGCATGAGCATCGTCGCCTCGGCGTTCCAGTACGGCTGGGCGCCGACGTTGATGCCGGTCACGACGACGTTGATCTCGCCGCCCGCCTGGGTGAACTCGATGATCCGGCGCAGGCCGGCCGCGACCCAGTCCATGTTCTCGGTGCCGGACTCCATCGAGATCCGGGCACCGGCGGAGAGGGCGTACCACTCCAGCGGGACGCCGAGCTGCTCGGCGAGGTCGATCGCGGCGATGACGCGCGAGCACTCCGCCTCGGCCACGGCGCCGAGCGCCTTGGTCGGGTCACCGCACAGGACGACGCGCGTGACGCCCTCGGGGTGGAGGGTGGTCGGCGTGGTGACGACACCCGCGATGATGCCGGCCTTGTTGAGGCCGCGGGGGCGGTCGACCGGAGCCAGCACGCCGGTGTCGTCGAGGTCGTGCTCGACGAACGAGCCGCGTGGGCCGGTCAGCAGCGGGAGCAGCTCGTAGGGGTAGACGAGGCCGCGGCGGCGGGCGCGCAGCACCTTGCCGTCGTACTCGTCGAGGGTCTTGAGCGGCTCGGTCGGGGGCGCCTCGACCGCGGTGGCGATCCGGCCGCCGGGGCCGCGCGAGAAGCGGATCGACGCCGGGTGGGCGCCACCGTTCGTGTCGGCGAGCCGGCCGCTCACGACGACCTCGCTGATGCCGGCAGCGTCGGTCAGCGGCGTGATCTTGCGCTGGAGCGCCGTGAGCTGGTCGATGTCGGCGTCGACGACCGGCCACACGTGGACCCAGACGTGGTTGAGGTCGAGCTTGACCCCGGCACCACCGCGCGAGGTGCGGGCGCGGCGGACGGCTTCGAGGCAGTTCTCGATCGCACGCTCGGCGTGGGGCACGCCGCTCACCCGGCCGTCCTCGTCGCGGACGACCGCGAGCTGGCGGACCTGCGCGAGCGCCACGAGTCGACGGTCGTCGGGGTTGTCGCGGCCGACGCACTCGTAGAGAAGGACGTCCTCGGGCGCATCGAGGCGGGTGATCTGGAAGTCGCGCAGGCGCCACAGGTCGAGGCGGCGCGCGACCATCGGGTGCACGCCGTGGACCAGGTCGTCCTCGGCGACGGCGTGGCTGCTGCCCTCGGGCACCTCGGTGCCGGCGGGCGGCTCCGGGCGGAAGGTGTAGTAGTCGACGCGGCCGTCGATGCCCGGCAGGACGGCGACGGTGATCCGGCGGGCCAGCTCCACCAGGCCGCTGGCAGCGAGCGCGTCGCCCAGCGCGGTGATCAGGTCGTCACCCGTCGGGGCCGTGGGCCAGTGCAGGAAGAGGTCGGTGACGACCTCGGGCGGGGCAGCCGCCTCCGTGAGGGCCGCGGAGAGTCCCCCGATCAGGGCGGAGGACGGGTCGCTCAGCTCCTCCCAGGTGCCGGTCGTGGTCACGAGGTGGCGCGTCGCGTCGTCGATCTCGTACGTCGCGTGGAGGACCTCGCGGCCCTTGCACTGTGCGAGCGTGATGTCGCCCAGGTGGTCGCGGTAGTGGCGGCGGGTCATCACCTCGAGCATCGGCTCGGGACCACTGGCGCCAGCGGCGATGCGCTCGCCGAGGAAGCCGACGATCTTCTCGGGGATGACGGCCAGGGCCTCGATGCGAGCATCACGATCGGCCGCGGCGGGGTCGGCGAGCGCCGCCACCTCGTCGCGTACGCCGGCCAGCACGGCCGCGCGGTCGGCGTCGACCAGCGGCTGGTCGAACCACCGGAACCGGATGCTGCGCGCCAGGTCGCCCACCGCGGGGAACCGGCGCTGGCTGGCGCCCTTGAGCCGCTCGAGCCGCGCCCGGATGTCGCCGGACGCGTCGGTGCCGGCCGGGGCCGGCTCGTCGATCCAGCGCTGGAGCAGGGCGACCACGAGGTCGGCGTCGTTGGCCGGGCCCTGCTGGGCCAGGAACATCCGGAAGACGGCGTCCTCCAGCTCGGGGGTGCGGGTCAGGTCGGTGACGCCGTAGCGGGCCAGGACCCGGCACAGGCGCTCGCGGAAGTGCTCGGGCAGCCCGCCGCGGTCGGCGTCGAGGCTGCGCAGGTAGGTGTGGAAGTGCTCGCGCGAGCTGTGCACCCGCAGCTCGGTGCGGCGCTCCTCGTCGGCGGGGCGGTCGCGGTGCAGGTCGGCGACGTCGGTGAAGAGGTCGACCAGTGTGGAGTCGAGCGCGAGCACGTCGGCGCCGGAGGCGCGCAGCTCGTCGCGGGCGCCGAGGTACTCCTTCAGGGCCGCGGCGCGCTCGCGGGCGGGCACGTCGTACCCGAGGAGGAGAGCGGTGAGGGTGGTGCGCGCCTGCTCGACGCGCTCCTCGAGGGAGGCCGGCGCGGGGGCGGCCGGCAGCACGAGCGCGGCGCCCTCGACATCGGTCGCGGCCTCGGCGCCGTCGACGGCGACGGGCTCGATGCGGAGGAGGGGAGCGCCGGTCTCGACCTGGCTGCCGGTGATGACCTGGAGCTCACGGACCCGGGCCTCGAACGGGGCCGGGAGGACGGTCTCCATCTTCATGGACTCGAGCACGAGAAGCGGGGCGCCGGCCGGGACGACGTCGCCGACGGCGACCGGCGTCGCGACGACGAGTGCGGGAGCGGGGGAGCGGACGACGCCGCCCTCGTCGCGGGTGACGCGGTGGGTGACGCCGTCGACCTCGACGAGGTGGACCGGCCCGTGCACCGCGGAGACGATCCGGTGGCGCTGGCCGGCGACGACCAGGTGCGCATGGAACGTGTCGAGCCACTCGAGCTCGACGTCGGCGGTCGCGGTGCTGGCGCCCACCTCGAGCGTGACGCGGTAGCGACCGGGGGCGAGCTGCAGGGCGGTCAGGCGGTAGGTCGTGCCGCGGAGCTTGACCTCCACCGGCTTGGCGACCTCGTGCTGGACCTGCGGCCGGCCGCCGTGGGCGGTCTCGAGGAGGCGGGTGCGCTCGACGCCCGTGCCCTCGTCGTACGCCGCGATCGCGGCGACCAGCAGGGCGACCTCGCGGTGCGCGTCGGAGACGAGGCGGCCCTCGCCGCGGGCGCGGTCGATCCAGGCGGTGTCGGCCCAGGCCGGCTCGCCGGAGACGACCTCGGGCTGGTCGAGCAGGTCGAGGATGAAGCCCTTGTTGGTGGTGCCGCCCTCGATGACGACGGTGGTCTCGGTCATCGCGCGGCGCAGGCGGGCCAGGGCCTCGTCGCGGTCGCGGCCGTAGGCGATGACCTTGGCGATCATCGAGTCGAAGTCGGCGGGGATGACGTCGCCCTCGCCGAGGCCGGTGTCGACGCGGACGCCGGGGCCGCTGGGCAGCTCGAGCAGGGCCACGCGGCCGGGGGCCGGGGCGAAGTCGCGGTCGGGGTCCTCGGCGTTGAGGCGGGCCTCGACGGCGTGGCCGGCCTCGACCGGGCGCTGATCGGTACCTGTGAACTCCTGGAGCCGGCCGCCGCGGGCCACGTGGATCTGCGCCTTCACGAGGTCGACCGACGTGGTGACCTCGGTGATGGGGTGCTCGACCTGGAGGCGGGTGTTGACCTCGAGGAAGGCGAACGAGCGCTCCTCGGGCTGGTAGAGGAACTCGACGGTGCCGGCGCCGGTGTAGCCCACCGCGACGGCGAGGCGCTCGGCCGACTCCTTCAGCAGGGCGACCTGCTCGGCGTCGAGCAGGGGAGAAGCGGACTCCTCGATGACCTTCTGGTTGCGGCGCTGCACCGAGCAGTCGCGGACGCCGAGGGCCCAGGCGGTGCCGTGGGAGTCGGCGATCAGCTGCACCTCGACGTGGCGGGCGCCGGTGACGACCCGCTCGAGGAAGACGACGCCGCTGCCGAAGGCGCGCTCGGCCTCGTCGCGCGTGCGCTGGTAGGAGTCGGTGAGCTCGGCCTCCGTGCTCACCTTGCGGATGCCGCGACCGCCACCACCGGCGGTGGCCTTGAGCATCATCGGGTAGCCGATCACCTCGGCGGCGGCGAGCGCCTCCTCGAGGGTCTCGACCGGGCCATTGCTCCACGGGGCGACCGGGACGCCGACCTTCTCGGCGATCCGCTTGGAGCCGATCTTGTCGCCGAGCTGGCGCATCGCCTCGGCGCTCGGGCCGATGAAGGCGACGCCGAGCCGGTCGCAGAGGTCGACGAACGCCGGGTCCTCGGCGACGAAGCCCCAGCCCACCCAGACCGCGTCGGCCCGCGTCGCCACCAGGGCGCGCTCGAGGACCTCAAGGTCGAGGTAGGGACGGGCGGACGCCGGGCCGAGCCCGTACGACTCGTCGGACTCGCGCACGAACATCGCGTGGCGCTCGGCGTCGGTGTAGAGCGCGATCGTGGTCAGCTGCTCGCCAGCTGCCTTCAGGTCACGGACGGCGTGGACGAGCCGCATGGCCGCCTCGCCTCGGTTCACGATCGCGATTCGGGAGAACACCAACAACCTCCGGGGCCTGCGCCCCGAGGGCGCGTCGATAGAACGAGAAGCTTCCGCAGGGATCGTCTCAAAACATGAGGGAATACTCAAGAAAAACTTGAGTAAAGGCTCATGTTTCTGTTCTCATGGTTCTCGTGACCCCAGACACCGCCCTCACCCCCGCCGCCCCTGCCCCCTCTGCGACGATCTCCAACGGAGTCGTCTCCAAGCGCCTGCTCGACCGCCTCGCCGCTGGCACGCCGTTCGCTGTCGCCTTCGGTGGCCAGGGTGCCGACTGGCTGGAGCCGCTCGCCGAGCTCGTGCGGGTCCACCGCC
>NZ_DATIHB010000143.1:0-34829 GCF_035481145.1 Nocardioides sp.
GCGTACGGCTCGTCAACGAGCCGGTCTGCGTCGGCTGCGCCCTCTGAGCGCAGCCGACGTCGGTCAGCAGCCGTCGCCGAAGCAGTCGGTGGCGAACATCGCGACGATGAACCCGCCGATCACGAGGATGAAGAGCGCCGAGATCACGGCGCCGATGATGCCCATGATGAAGCCCGCCTGAGCCATGCCCTCGCCGGCCAGCTGGCCCTGCGAGTCGCGGATCTTCCGCTTCGACGAGCGGCCCAGGAAGATCGCGATGATCGACGGGATGATGCCGATGCCGTACCCGCACATCATCACGAGACCCAGGATGCCGAGCACCATCGCGCCGATGGCGGTGCCGTCGGTCGGCGCGCCCGCGGCGTAGGGGTGGGGCTGGCCGTACGCCGGGGGCAGGGGCGGCACCGGCGGCGGGGTCATGGCGGACCCGGCCGGATCAGCGCCGTACGGGGGGTGGGTCGGTGGGGTGGTCGGCTCGTTCGGCGGGGTCTCCGGCGAACGCGGGTACTCAGGCGTGCTCATGCACGCATCCAAACACGCTCAGGGACGTCGCGCGGGCCGGTTGGGGTTGGTGACCACGACGGTCACCGTCCAGGCGGCGAGGATCGCCACCGCGATGCCGAGACCCAGGCGGGGCTGGAGCGGCATCGCGATGCCGATGCCGCCGCCGACCACCCAGGCCAGCTGGAGGAGCGTGTCGGAGCGGGCGAAGGCGCTGGCCTGCACCCGCTCGGGGACGTCACGCTGGATGGTGGAGTCGAGAGAGAGCTTGGACAGCGACTGGGCGAGGCCCGCGGTGAGGCCGAGCGCGATCAGGGGCAGGAGCCCGTAGAAGAGCGCGGCGACCAGGGTCATCACCGTCGCCCCCAGCAGGGCGAGCACGACGGTCACTGCCGGGTTGAGTCGGCGGGAGAGGGAGGCGAGCGCGATGCCGAGGGTGTTGCCGACGCCGGCGGCGCCGATGACCAGGCCCAGGAGGATCTCGGGCCGTGCGCTCCAGCCCGCGACTGGGTGCTCGCGCAGCAGGAACGCCATGAACATGGTCAGGAAGCCCGACAGCCACCGAGGCCCGCAGTTGGCACGGAGGGCGAAGGCGACCGCCGGGGGAATGCGCGGGCTCCGCTGCGCAGCCGCCGGCTCCACCGTGGGAGCGGACGGGCCCGCCAGCAACTCGAGCCGCACCTCGCCGGCGGCCGAGTCGACCCGCGCGGGCAGCCGGATCGCCAGGATCGTCGCCACCACGAAGACGGCGAACGCATAGCGGAGTGACCACTCGGCGCCGAACCACGCGGCCAGGCCGGCGATGGGGGCCGAGACGGCGGCGCCGATCACGCCGGCGAGGGAGATGCGCGCGTTGGCCTTGACCAGCGTGACGCCGGGCGGCACCAGCCGGGGAGCGGCCGCCGCCTTGGTGACGCCGTAGGCCTTCGATGCGACGAGAACGCCGAGGGCAGCCGGGAAGAGCCACTTCGACTCAGTCGCCACGGCGGTCGCCAGCGACCAGCAGAGGAACGCGCGCACCGCCATCGTCGACCCGATCGCCCAGCGGCGGCCGTGGCCGACGCGGTCGAGGAACGGCCCGATCAGCGGGGCGAGCACGGCGAACGGCAACATCGTCAGCGCGAGGAACAGGGCGACCTGCCCCCGCGCCTCGCCGGTCGGCACCTGGAAGAAGAGCGTGCCGGCCAGGGAGATCGCGACCGCGGCGTCGCCGGCGGCATTGGAGGCATGCAGCGCGATGAGCCGGGAGAGGCCCGACTGGCCGGCTCCCTCGGCGGTGGCGGCGCGCTGGGCGGCCCCGTAGGTCGCCCGTCCGGCCCGGCCCACGTTGCGCACCGTGCCCCGCGCCGCCGACCCCGCGACGCGGCGTACACCCTGGCCCGTGCGTCGGGGCTGCTCGCCTGTCATGGGCCCATCCTTCCCCACGGCGCCGACACCCCGCTGGACAACCCGGCGCGACAACGTCCGGGGCGATGGTGGACAATCCACGTCGTGACCGCGACCACCGCCACGAGCGACACCGTCCTGACGGCTGCCGTCGACCTCGCGCGCGAGGTCCTCCTCGAGCAGGCCGACCGCGCGGACGTCGGCGACGCGATCGCCGCCGTCACCGAGGGCGACCACGTCGTCACCCACCACTTCGACTGCCTGCGCGCCGGCTACCGCGGCTGGCGGTGGTCGGTGACCGTCGCCCGCGCCGAGGGCAGCGACACGGTCACCGTGGACGAGGTCGTCCTCCTGCCCGGTGACGACGCGATCGTCGCCCCGGAGTGGGTCCCCTACAAGGACCGGATCCGCCCGGGCGACCTCTCTCCCGGTGACCTGCTGCCTGTCGAGGACGACGACCCGCGTCTGGTCCCGACGTACTCCGTCGGCGACGACCCGCTCGACCCCGACGCGACCGCACAGGTCCGCCAGGTCGCGAAGGAGCTCGGCCTCGGCCGGGTCCGCACGCTGTCGCGCGAGGGCATCGACCTCGCCGCGCAGCGGTGGTACGACGGCGACAGCGGCCCCGAGGCGCCGATCGCCCAGTCGGCTCCCGCCAAGTGCTACTCCTGCGGCTTCCTGCTGCGGATCGCGGGCTCGCTGGCGGAGACGTTCGGCGTGTGCGCCAACGGCAATGCCAACGACGACGGCCGGGTGGTCGCCTTCGGCCACGGCTGCGGTGCGCACTCCGAGGCGCAGCTGTCGAAGAAGCAGCAGCCGCTGCCTCCGGCCGACCACGCGCACGACACGATCTCGACCGACGAGCTCGACACCATCTGATCCGTCCCGTCGAAACCCGGGTTCTGGCGCGTCAAAACCCGCCTTCTGGCGCGTCGAGTCGCGGGTCCGGGCAGTCTCAGGCTCGGCGCGCGCGCCGCTTGCGGCAGATCTCGATGCCGAAGAGCCCCAGGCCGAAGCCGGCCATGCAGGCCCACAGCCACCAGAGCCGGCCCGACTCCTCGAGGCTCCCGTAGAACGGCAGCATCGCGAGGAACGCGACCAGCCAGAGCACCGTGCCGATCTCGACGGTGCGGACGCCGTCGAGATCGAGCGGCTCGACGTCCGCGACGAGGTAGGTGCGGTTGCCGATCTCGTGCACGGTCGGCTGCTCGTCCAGGGGGTCCACGTCGTGCAGCCTAGACCGCTGCCGGTGCTGGTGGCGCGGGGTGCACGTCTGAAAGAGTGTGCGCCCGTGAGCATGATCGACAGCTACTTCAAGATCACCGAGCGCGGATCGACCCTCGGTCGGGAGGTGCGGGGCGGCATCGTCACCTTCCTGACGATGGCCTACATCATCGTGCTCAACCCGATCATCCTGCTGCAGGGCGTCGACATCGACGGCGAGAAGCTCGCGGGTGGTGACGCCGCGGCGATCGCGGCCGCGACCGCGCTTGCTGCTGGCGTGCTGACCCTGCTGATGGGCGTGGTCGCCAACTACCCCCTGGCGCTCGCGACCGGCCTCGGCCTGAACGCGTTCGTCGCCTTCTCGATCGCCAGCCAGATGACGTGGGCGGATGCGATGGGGCTCGTGGTGATCGAGGGCCTGGTGATCCTGGTCCTCGTGCTGACCGGCTTCCGCGAGGCGGTCTTTCGGGCGGTTCCCGCCCAGCTCAAGGTCGCCATCTCGGTCGGCATCGGCCTCTTCATCGCGCTCATCGGCCTCGTCGACGCCGGCTTCGTACGCCGGACGGGTGCGGGCCCCGTGCCCGTCGAGCTGGGCATCGCGGGGCAGCTGCGTGGCTGGCCGGTGCTGGTCTTCGTGCTCGGTGTGGTGCTGCTGATCGCGCTCTACGTGCGGAAGGTCCGCGGCGCGATCCTGATCTCGATCGTCGCCACCACCCTGCTCGCGATCGTGGTGGAGACGGTGACCGACACCGGCTCGTCGGTGACCGGTGTCGACGACGACGGCAACCTCCTGGTCAACCCGGTCGGGTGGAACCTCAACGTCCCCGCCTGGCCCTCGGACGTCGTCGGCCTCCCGGACCTGCAGCTGATCGGCCACTTCAACCTGCTCGGCTCCTGGCAGCACGCCGGTGTCGTCACGGTCGTGCTCTTCGTCTTCACCCTGATGCTCGCCGACTTCTTCGACACGATGGGCACGATGACCGCGATCGGTGCCGAGGCCGGCCTGCTCGACGACGAGGGCAACCCGCCCAACACCCGCCGGATCCTCGTTGTCGACTCGATCGCCGCTGCGGCCGGTGGAGCCGCAGGCGTCTCGAGCAACACGTCGTACATCGAGTCGGCGTCCGGCGTCGCCGAGGGTGCGCGCAGCGGTCTGGCCAGTGTCGTCACGGGCCTGCTCTTCCTGCTGGCGGCGTTCTTCGCCCCTCTGGTCGCGATCATCCCCAACGAGGCGGCCGTCCCCGCGCTGGTCCTGGTCGGCTTCCTGATGATGCAGCAGGTCACCGGCATCGCCTGGGACGACCTCGAGATCGCCATCCCGGCGTTCCTGACGATCGTCCTGATGCCGTTCACCTACT
The DNA here is from genome assembly GCF_035481145.1 of Nocardioides sp. Lineage (GTDB taxonomy): Bacteria > Actinomycetota > Actinomycetes > Propionibacteriales > Nocardioidaceae > Nocardioides. Next base: position 4,470 of record NZ_DATIHB010000143.1, read on the forward strand.
CGATCAGCGCCGGCATCGGAGCCGGCTTCATCGCGTGGGTGCTGATCAAGCTGAGCGTGGGCAAGGCGCGCGAGGTGCACCCGCTGATGGCCGCGGTCGCCGCCCTCTTCGTCGTGTACTTCGCGATCGGCCCGATCACCTCCTGGCTCACCTGACGCCCACACCATCCGTACGCCGCGTGGCCGCCCTCCTGCCCCAGGAAGGCGGCCACTGCGCATCCCGGTGACCGGAATAGTCGGCGTCGCCAAGGAGTTCTGCCGACGTGACTCCTGCCCCTACCTCGGTCGAGCTGCCGGCTGCGCTGCCGCCTGCATGAGCCCGACCTTCCGCTCGCTGTCGAACTCCAACTACCGCCGCTATGCCCTCGGCGGCGTCGTGTCCAACGTCGGCACGTGGATGCAGCGGATCGCCCAGGACTGGCTGGTCCTGCTGCTCTCCGGCGGCAGCGGTGCCGCGATCGGCATCGCGACGGGTCTGCAGTTCCTGCCGTTCCTGCTGGTGATGCCGTTCGCCGGCCTGGTCGCTGACCGCGTCCCCAAGCAGCAGCTCCTGCAGCTGACGAACGCGCTCATGGCGGTCCCGGCTCTCGTCCTGGGTGGGCTCACGATCACTGGGCTCGCCGAGGTGTGGCACGTCTACGTTCTCGCGCTGCTGCTCGGCATCGGTGCCGCCTTCGATGCCCCGGCCCGTCAGGCGTTCGTGTCCGAGCTGGTTGCCAAGGACGAGCTGACCAACGCGGTCGGCCTCAACTCCGCGAGCTTCAACGCCGCTCGTCTCGTCGGGCCGGCCCTCGCCGGCCTGCTGATCGCTGCGCTCGGCGGGGGAGCGACGGCGACCGGCTGGGTGATCCTGCTCAACGGCCTGAGCTTCGTCGCGCCGATCTGCATGCTGCGGCGCCTCGACGCGTCCCGGATCGCCCAGGCTCCGCCACTGGCGCGCGGGCCCGGTGCGATCCGCGAGGGAATCGGCTACGTCCGCAGCCGTCCGGACCTGCTCCTCGTGATGGCGGTTGTCTTCTTCGTCGGCGCCTTCGGCCTCAACTTCCAGCTGACGTCGGCGCTCATGGCCACGGAGGAGTTCGGGGTGGGGCCGCGCGAGTACGGCCTGCTCGGCTCGTTCCTCGCTGTCGGCAGCCTGAGCGGCGCGCTTCTGGCGGCGCGGCGCACGGAGGTGGGCCACCGCCTGGTCGTCGGCGCAGCCCTCGCCTTCGGCGCCCTGTTGGTCGTCGCCGGCTTCGCCCCGTCGTACCTTGCATTCGCGCTGCTCGCCCCGCTGCTGGGACTGACGGCGCTGACGATGATGACCGCCGCCAACGCCTTCGTGCAGCTGCACACCGAGGCCGCTGTCCGCGGCCGGGTGATGGCGCTCTACCTGATGATCCTCATGGGCGGTACTCCGGTCGGCGCGCCGCTCGTGGGCTGGTTCGGCGAGCTGTGGGGCGCGCGTTCGACGCTCTGGATCGGCGGCGGGGTGAGCATCGTGGGAGCGCTCGGAGCAGCCGCGGTCTTCGGTCGCCGCACGCCTCCGGCATCGGGCGGTTCATCGGACGCCGAGACCCCGGTCAGGGCTTCCCTTGCGCGCTTTTGACCCTCGCGTGACAGCGCCGTAGGCTGACTCCTCGTGTCTGGCATGCCCAGGCCGATTCGCCTGCCCGGAAACGTGGCAGGTCGGGCACCACCGCCTCCGAGCGGCAGTTCCCGAAACTTACCGCCCGCGCAGAGCGTGCTGGCGTGAGAGAGAACAAAGAAAGGGAACCAACCGGTGCCCACTATTCAGCAGCTGGTCCGCAAGGGCCGCCAGGACAAGGTGTCGAAGACCAAGACGCCTGCCCTGAAGGGTTCGCCGCAGCGCCGTGGCGTCTGCACGCGCGTCTACACGACCACCCCCAAGAAGCCGAACTCCGCCCTCCGCAAGGTCGCCCGTGTGCGCCTGAGCTCGGGCGTCGAGGTCACGGCCTACATCCCCGGCGTCGGCCACAACCTGCAGGAGCACTCGATCGTGCTCGTGCGTGGTGGTCGTGTGAAGGACCTTCCGGGTGTCCGCTACAAGATCATCCGCGGCTCGCTCGACACGCAGGGCGTGAAGAACCGCAAGCAGGCCCGTTCGCGCTACGGCGCGAAGAAGGAGAAGTGACATGCCTCGTAAGGGTCCCGCTCCTAAGCGTCCGATCGACAACGACCCGGTCTACGGTTCGCTCGTCGTCTCCCAGCTCGTCTCCAAGGTCCTGATCGACGGCAAGAAGGCGACCGCCCAGCGGATCGTCTACACCGCCCTCGAGGGCTGCCGCGAGAAGACCGGCACCGACCCGGTCGTCACGCTCAAGCGCGCGCTCGACAACGTCAAGCCCGCCATCGAGGTCAAGTCCCGCCGCGTCGGCGGTGCGACCTACCAGGTCCCGATCGAGGTCAAGGGCACGCGTGGCACGACGCTCGCGCTCCGCTGGCTCGTCGGCTACTCGCGCGACCGCCGCGAGAAGACGATGGCCGAGCGCCTGATGAACGAGATCCTCGACGCGAGCAACGGCCTCGGCGCCGCTGTGAAGAAGCGTGAGGACACCCACAAGATGGCCGAGTCCAACAAGGCCTTCGCGCACTACCGCTGGTGATCGTCGGCGGGGCGTGCCTCCGGGTGTGCCCCGCCACCCACCGACCCGACTTCCTAAGGAACGCGAACCACAGTGGCTGTTGACATCACCACGGACCTCAGCATCGTCCGCAACATCGGCATCATGGCGCACATCGATGCCGGTAAGACCACCACCACCGAGCGCATCCTCTTCTACACCGGTATCTCGTACAAGATCGGTGAGGTCCACGAGGGCGCAGCCACGATGGACTGGATGGAGCAGGAGCAGGAGCGCGGCATCACGATCACGTCGGCCGCGACGACCTGCTGGTGGAAGAACCACCAGATCAACATCATCGACACCCCGGGTCACGTCGACTTCACCGTCGAGGTGGAGCGTTCGCTCCGCGTCCTCGACGGCGCCGTCGCCGTCTTCGACGGTGTCGCCGGTGTCGAGCCCCAGTCCATGACCGTGTGGCGCCAGGCGAACAAGTACAACGTCCCGCGTATGTGCTTCGTCAACAAGCTCGACCGCACCGGTGCTGACTTCTACCGCGTCGTCGAGACGATCGTCTCCAAGCTCAACGCGACCCCGCTCGTGCTGCAGCTCCCCATCGGTGCCGAGGGCGACTTCATCGGCGTCGTCGACCTGGTCGAGATGAACGCCAAGGTGTGGCGTGGCGAGACCAAGCAGGGCGAGGACTACGTCGTCGAGGAGATCCCCGCGGACCTGGCCGACAAGGCTGCGGAGTACCGCGAGAAGCTCGTCGAGACGCTCGCCGAGGGTGACGACGAGACCATGGAGGTCTACCTCGAGGAGGGCGACGTCTTCGACGTCCCCACCCTGAAGGCCGCCATCCGTCGCGCGACCCTCGCCGGCAACCTGAACCCGATCCTCACCGGCACTGCGTTCAAGAACAAGGGCGTCCAGCCGCTGCTCGACGCGGTCATCGACTACCTCCCGTCGCCGCTGGACGTCGAGTCCATCGTGGGCCACTCGCCCAAGGACGAAGAGGTCGAGATCGCGCGCAAGCCCTCTGCTGACGAGCCGCTCTCCGCGCTCGCCTTCAAGATCGCGACCGACCCGCACCTCGGCAAGCTGATCTTCGTGCGCGTCTACTCCGGCAAGCTGGAGGCTGGTTCGACGGTCCTCAACGCCTCCAACGGCAAGAAGGAGCGCATCGGCAAGGTCTACCAGATGCACGCCAACAAGCGTGAGGAGATCGCCGCGGTCGGCGCCGGCCAGATCGTCGCCGTCATGGGTCTCAAGGAGACCAAGACCGGCCACACGCTCGCTGACCCGTCCAACCCGGTCGTCCTCGAGTCGATGACGTTCCCGGCCCCGGTCATCGAGGTCGCCATCGAGCCGAAGACGAAGTCCGACCAGGAGAAGCTCGGCGTTGCCATCCAGCGCCTCTCCGAGGAGGACCCGACCTTCGTCGTCAAGACGGACGAGGAGACCGGCCAGACCATCATCGCCGGCATGGGCGAGCTCCACCTCGACATCCTGGTCGACCGCATGAAGCGCGAGTTCAAGGTCGAGGCCACCGTCGGCAAGCCGCAGGTCGCCTACCGCGAGACCATCCGTGGCACCGTCACCGGTCACAGCTACACGCACAAGAAGCAGACCGGTGGTACGGGTCAGTTCGCCAAGGTGCTCATCAACGTCGAGCCGAACATCAACCCCGAGACCGGTCTCGGTGCGGGCTACCTGTTCGAGAACACCGTCACGGGTGGCCGCGTCCCGCGCGAGTACATCCCGTCGGTCGACGCTGGTGCGCAGGACGCCATGCAGTACGGCATCCTGGCCGGCTACCCGATGGTCGACATCAAGGTCACGCTGACCGATGGTGCCTACCACGACGTCGACTCCTCGGAGCTCGCGTTCAAGATCGCCGGCAACCAGGCCTTCAAGGAGGCCGCACGCATGGCCAAGCCGGTCCTGCTGGAGCCGATGTTCGCCGTTGAGGTCACGACCCCCGAGGACTACCTCGGCACCGTGATCGGCGACATCAACTCCCGCCGTGGCCAGATCCGCGCGCAGGAGGAGCGTCACGGCGACCTCGTCGTGTCGGCCCTCGTGCCGCTGTCTGAGATGTTCGGGTACGTTGGTGACCTGCGGTCCAAGACCTCTGGTCAGGCCTCGTACTCGATGGAGTTCGACTCGTACGCCGAGGTTCCCACGAACGTCGCCGACGAGATCATCAAGAAGGTCCGCGGCGAGTAATTCGCCAACGGCACTTCGGCACTGCACCATTCAACGAGTCAAGTAACAAACACACCCAGGAGGAGCCCCAGTGGCTAAGGCGAAGTTCGAGCGGACGAAGCCGCACGTCAACATCGGCACGATCGGTCACATCGACCACGGTAAGACGACTCTTACCGCGGCGATCACCAAGGTGCTGCACGACGCGTACCCGGACCTGAACCCGTTCACGCCGTTCGACGAGATCGACAAGGCTCCGGAGGAGCGTCAGCGCGGTATCACCATCTCGATCGCGCACGTCGAGTACCAGACCGAGGGTCGTCACTACGCCCACGTTGACTGCCCCGGTCACGCGGACTACATCAAGAACATGATCACCGGTGCCGCCCAGATGGACGGCGCGATCCTGGTCGTGGCCGCCACCGACGGTCCGATGCCGCAGACCCGTGAGCACGTTCTGCTCGCCCGCCAGGTCGGCGTCCCCGCCCTGGTCGTCGCGCTCAACAAGTGCGACATGGTCGACGACGAGGAGCTCATCGAGCTCGTCGAGATGGAGGTGCGCGAGCTCCTCTCCGAGTACGAGTTCCCGGGCGACGACATCCCGGTCGTGCGCGTTGCCGCCTTCCCGGCGCTCAACGGCGACGAGAAGTGGGGCCAGTCGGTCCTCGAGCTCATGGCTGCCGTCGACGAGTACATCCCCCAGCCCGAGCGTGAGACGGACAAGCCGTTCCTCATGCCGGTCGAGGACGTCTTCACGATCACCGGTCGTGGCACCGTCATCACGGGTCGTATCGAGCGTGGCATCGTCAAGGTCGGCGAGGAGGTCGAGATCATCGGCATCCGCGAGGTCGCCCAGAAGTCGACCGTCACCGGCGTCGAGATGTTCCGCAAGCTCCTCGACGAGGGCCAGGCTGGCGAGAACGTCGGTCTCCTGCTCCGTGGCACCAAGCGCGAGGACATCGAGCGCGGCATGGTTGTCATCAAGCCGGGCACCACGACTCCGCACACCAACTTCGAGGCCTCGGTCTACATCCTCTCGAAGGAGGAGGGCGGCCGTCACACGCCGTTCTTCAACAACTACCGTCCGCAGTTCTACTTCCGTACGACTGACGTGACCGGCGTTGTGACCCTGCCCGAGGGCACCGAGATGGTCATGCCGGGTGACAACACCGAGATGTCGGTCGAGCTCATCCAGCCCATCGCCATGGACGAGGGCCTTCGCTTCGCGATCCGTGAGGGTGGCCGCACCGTCGGCGCCGGCCGGGTCACCAAGATCACCAAGTGATCTGACCTGAAGCACTGAAGACCCCCGGCCTCCGCGAGGAGGTCGGGGGTCTTCGCCATTTCCGGGTGGATCGCGATTCGGGGAGGGCGCGGGGCCGCGCCTAGACTCGCCCCGCCATGAACGACCTCGCACCCGATGCCAGCGCCGCCGAGAAGCCGGCCTCCTTCGACACGAAGGGCAAGCTGGCCCGCAGCCGCAACGCATCACCGGAGTCACGACCCGGCGTCGAGCTGAGCGAGGACGGGCGTCCGCTGCGCGGCGTCCTCTCGTACTCCCGCCGCGGCAGCCGGTTCACCCAGAAGCAGGCCGAGGCGTGGGAGCGCCTGGCAGGGGAGTGGGTCATCGGGCCCGAGCAGGTCATCGACGTCGCCGTTCCCCTCGACATCAACGAGCACTGGTTCGGCCGCGAGGCTGCGCTGTACGTCGAGATCGGCTCGGGCAACGGCGAGCACGTCGCGCAGTACGCCGCGGCTCACCCGGACGTGAACGTCCTCGCGTTCGAGGTCTGGCTGCCCGGGGTGGCGGACACGCTGATCAAGCTCGACGAGGTGGGTGCGACCAACGTCCGGCTCTGCACCGTCGACGCCGCATGGTCGATCACCGAGCTCTTCGCGCCCGGCACCATCACCGAGCTCTGGACCCTCTTCCCCGATCCGTGGCACAAGGCCCGCCACCACAAGCGGCGCCTCGTCAACCAGCCGTTCGTGGGCATTGCTTCGTCGCGCCTGGTCGAGGGCGGTCTCTGGCGACTCGCCACCGACTGGCCCGAGTACGCCGAGCACATGCTCGAGGTCTTCGCAACGGAGCCGACGCTCGAGGGCGGGATCGGGGAGCGCTGGGCGGAGCGGCCGGTGACGAAGTTCGAACGACGGGGTCTGGCCGAAGGCCGTGGCTCCGACGACCTGACCTACCGCCGCGCAGGAGTGTGACCGTGGACCTGCAGCTGACCGCCGCGGAGGTCGAGGACCTCATCCATCTCGGCTTCCCGAGCCGGGACCGCTTCCTGCTCGTCGAGGAGGTGGCCCCGGGGCGAGCGCGGATCCGGCTGCCCTTCAGCAAGCGGATGCTCCGGCCGGGCGACGTCCTGTCCGGTCCCTCGCTCTTCACCGCCGCCGACACGGCGATGTACGTCGCCGTGCTCGCGCACTACGGCCCGGAGCTGATGGCTGTCACGAGCACGACGACGATCAACTTCCTCGACAAGGCCGAGCCCGGTGACATCATCGCCGAGGTGCGACTGCTCAAGCGCGGTCGTCGGCTCGCGACGATGGACGTCGAGCTCTTCTCGTCTGCTGAGCCGGCGCGCCTGGTCGCGCACGTGACCGGTTCGTACGCCGTGCCGACTCCGCCGCAGCGCTGACGGCAGCGCGCCCCGGCGTACGGCGTGTCGCCGGTGTGTCGCGGTCCTCGGCGAGGTAGGGCTCATTCGATTTGGACCGACGCTGGAACTCTGACAAGATAGCCCGGTTGCTCCGGCGGGTTGCCGGGGTGCGTCACATCTTGACTACTGAATCGCTCCTCCTGTGAGAAGTCGGTGGTCGTGCGTGTGGCCGCACCGATCCAGGAGACCCGATTCCAGTCCGATAAACCGTCGGACGCACCGCACAACACCACAAGGCCTACCCGGGTCATGCGTTTCGCTGCGCTTGATGTGCGCGACACGCCCGACCGCGGGGGTCGAGCGGGGTGGGGAACAACAGGCGGGACGGCTTCACCCGAAGCCGATCTCGACACAGAACGCAGGTGCCGGCGAAGACCCGGTACTGACACGAAGGACGAGAGAGACCTATGGCGGGACAGAAGATCCGCATCAGGCTCAAGGCCTATGACCACGAGGTGATCGACACCTCCGCGCGCAAGATCGTTGACACCGTCACCCGCACGGGTGCGAAGGTCGCCGGCCCCGTGCCGCTGCCGACCGAGAAGAACGTCTACTGCGTGATTCGCTCGCCGCACAAGTACAAGGACTCGCGCGAGCACTTCGAGATGCGCACCCACAAGCGCCTCATCGACATCATCGACCCCACGCCGAAGACCGTCGACTCGCTCATGCGTCTCGACCTGCCTGCCGGCGTCGACATCGAGATCAAGCTCTGAGGTAGATCGAGATGACTTACGAGCGCAACGTGAAGGGTCTGCTGGGCACCAAGCTCGGCATGACGCAGACCTGGGACGAGAACAACAAGATCGTCCCCCTGACTGTCGTTTCCGCGGCGACCAACGTCGTCACCGCGGTTCGCAAGGTCGAGACCGACGGCTACAACGCCGTGCAGGTCGGCTACGGCGAGATCGACGGCCGCAAGGTGAGCAAGCCGGACGCCGGCCAGTTCGCCAAGGCCGGCGTGACGCCCCGCCGCCACGTGGTCGAGATCCGCACCGCTGACGCCGCTGCCTACGCCGCTGGCCAGGAGCTCTCCGTCGAGACGTTCGCCGCTGGCGATGTCATCGACGTGAGCGGCACCTCCAAGGGCAAGGGCTTCGCCGGTGTCATGAAGCGCCACGGCTTCGCCGGTGTCTCCGCTTCGCACGGTGCCCACCGCAACCACCGCAAGCCCGGTTCCATCGGCGCCTGCGCGACCCCCGGTCGTGTCTTCCGGGGCATGCGCATGGCGGGCCGCATGGGTGGCGACGCCGTGACCACGCAGAACATCACGGTCCACGCGATCGACGCCGAGCGCGGCCTGGTCCTCCTCAAGGGTGCCGTCCCCGGCCCCAAGGGTGGGCTCGTGGTTCTCCGCTCCGCCGCGAAGAAGGAGGCCTCCAAGTGAGCACCCTCAAGGTCGAGCTTCCCGTCGAGATCTTCGACGTCGAGCCGAACATCCCGCTGATCCACCAGGTCGTCGTCGCCCAGCAGGCTGCTGCCCGCCAGGGCACGCACAAGACCAAGACCCGCGCCGAGGTGCGCGGTGGTGGCCGCAAGCCCTACAAGCAGAAGGGCACCGGTCGCGCCCGCCAGGGTTCGACCCGCGCGCCGCAGTTCGCCGGTGGTGGCGTCGTCCACGGCCCGCAGCCGCGTGACTACGACCAGCGCACCCCGAAGAAGATGAAGGTCGCGGCGCTCAAGGGCGCCCTGTCGGACCGCGCCCGCAACGGCCGTGTCCACGTCGTCGACTCCCTGGTCTCCGGTGAGAAGCCGTCGACCAAGGCTGCGATCGCGTCCCTCGCCGGTCTCTCGGAGCGCACCAAGTTCCTGGTGGTCCTCGAGCGTGGCGACAACCTCACCTGGCTGTCGCTCCGCAACGCCGCCAACGTCCACATCATCGCCGTCGACCAGCTGAACACGTACGACGTTCTGCTCTCCGACGACGTGGTCTTCACCAAGGGTGCGTTCGACGCTTTCGTCGCCCCGAAGGCCGCTGCGACCGCTGAGGAGGCCTGAGCATGAGCACCCTGCACAAGGACCACCGCGACATCCTGCTCGCCCCGGTCGTGTCGGAGAAGAGCTACGCGCTCATCGACGCGAACAAGTACACCTTCCTGGTGCACCCGGACGCGAACAAGACCGAGATCAAGATCGCCGTCGAGAAGGTCTTCGGCGTCAAGGTCACCTCGGTCAACACGATCAACCGTGTTGGCAAGACCCGCCGGACCAGGAACGGCCTTGGCAAGCGCAAGGACACCAAGCGCGCCATCGTCAGCCTGGCCGAGGGTCACCGCATCGACATCTTCGGAGGTCAGGCCTGATGGGCATCCGCAAGTACAAGCCGACTACGCCGGGCCGTCGTGGCTCGTCCGTCGCTGACTTCGTTGAGATCACCCGCTCGACGCCGGAGAAGTCGCTCACGCGTCCGCTCCCGAAGACGGGTGGCCGCAACAACCAGGGCCGCATCACGACCCGCCACATCGGTGGCGGTCACAAGCGGGCCTACCGGGTCATCGACTTCAAGCGCTACGACAAGGACGGCGTGCCGGCCAAGGTCGCTCACATCGAGTACGACCCCAACCGCACCGCGCGCATCGCGCTCCTGCACTACGCGGACGGCGAGAAGCGCTACATCGTCGCGCCGAAGGGCGTCACGCAGGGCACCCCGATCGAGGCCGGCGTCAACGCCGACATCAAGCCGGGCAACAACCTGCCGCTGCGCAACATCCCGGTCGGTACGACGGTGCACTGCATCGAGCTCCGTCCCGGTGGCGGCGCGAAGATCGCCCGCTCGGCCGGCATGTCCGCCCAGCTGATCGCTCGTGAGGGCTCGCGCGCCACGCTGCGCATGCCGTCCGGCGAGATGCGCTTCGTCGACGTGCGCTGCCGCGCCACGATCGGCGAGGTCGGCAACGCCGAGCAGTCGAACATCAACTGGGGCAAGGCCGGCCGTATGCGCTGGAAGGGCGTCCGCCCGACCGTCCGTGGTGTCGTCATGAACCCGGTCGACCACCCGCACGGTGGTGGTGAGGGCAAGACCTCCGGTGGTCGCCACCCGGTCTCGCCCTGGGGCAAGCCCGAGGGCCGCACGCGCAAGCGGAAGGCCAGCGACTCCCAGATCATCCGTCGCCGCAAGTCCGGAAAGGGCCGCAAGTAATGCCGCGCAGTCTCAAGAAGGGCCCCTTCGTCGACGGCCACCTGCTCAAGAAGGTGGACGCCGAGAACGAGAAGGGCACCCACAACGTCATCAAGACCTGGTCGCGCCGTTCCATGATCCTGCCGTCCTTCATCGGACACACGATCGCGGTGCACGACGGTCGTAAGCACGTCCCGGTCTTCGTCTCCGACTCCATGGTCGGTCACAAGCTGGGTGAGTTCGCTCCGACGCGTACCTACAAGGGTCACGTGAAGGAAGACCGGAAGGGGAAGCGTCGATGACCGCCGCTGCTCGTACCGCCACCAGCGACCGTCGCAAGTCGCTCCTCGGTGACCAGCCGGGCGCCTTCGCGGTCGCCCGCTTCCAGCGCATCACCCCGATGAAGGCCCGCCGTGTCGTCGACATGGTCCGTGGTCTTCCGGTGGACGACGCCCTGTCGCTCCTGCAGTTCGCGCCGCAGGCTGCCGCCGAGACCGTCTACAAGGTGCTCGAGTCCGCGATCGCGAACGCCGAGACCACCGAGGGCCTCAACGCCGCTGACCTGGTCGTGACCGTGGCCCGCGTCGACGAGGGTCCGACGATGAAGCGCTGGCGTCCGCGTGCCCAGGGTCGCGCGACGCGCATCAACAAGCGCACCTCGCACATCACGCTCGTCGTGCAGCCGAAGGAGGCCTGAGCATGGGTCAGAAGATCCACCCGAACGGATTCCGTCTCGGCATCTCGACCGACCACAAGTCGCGTTGGTACGCCGACAAGCTGTACTCCGCGTACGTCGGTGAGGACGTCGCGATCCGCAAGCTCCTCTCCAAGGGCATGGACCGCGCCGGCATCGCCAAGGTCGAGATCGAGCGGACCCGCGACCGCGTCCGTGTGGACATCCACACGGCCCGCCCGGGCATCGTCATCGGTCGCCGTGGCGCCGAGGCCGACCGCATCCGCGGCGAGCTCGAGAAGCTCACCGGCAAGCAGGTCCAGCTGAACATCCTCGAGGTCAAGAACCCCGAGATCGAGGCTCAGCTCGTCGCCCAGGGTGTTGCCGAGCAGCTCTCCGGTCGCGTGCAGTTCCGTCGTGCGATGAAGAAGGCCATCCAGACCTCCATGCGCTCTGGTGCCAAGGGCATCAAGATCCAGTGCTCCGGTCGTCTGAACGGCGCCGAGATGTCGCGCACCGAGTTCTACCGCGAGGGCCAGGTCCCGCTCCACACCCTGCGTGCGGACATCGACTACGGCTTCTACGAGGCCAAGACGACCTTCGGCCGCATCGGCGTGAAGGTCTGGATCTACAAGGGCGAGGTCGCGGGCACCCGCGCCGAGCGTGAGGCGCAGGCTGCGGCCCGTGCCGGTGCGCCCGGCCGTGGCGGCCGTCCGGCTGGCCGTGGCGGCGACCGTCCGAACCGTGGTTCGCGCGGCGACCGTCCGGCTCGTGGCGACCGCGCCGACGCTCCGGCCGAGGCCACCGCCGCTGTCGAGGCGCCGGCTGCCGAGGCTGCTACCACCGGTCAGGAGGGCTGACGCCATGCTGATGCCGCGCCGTGTCAAGCACCGCAAGCAGCACCACCCCGACCGTCGTGGTGTTGCCAAGGGCGGTACCTCCCTCGCCTTCGGTGAGTTCGGTATCCAGGCCCTCGAGCCGCACTACGTGACGAACCGCCAGATCGAGTCTGCGCGTATCGCCATGACCCGCCACATCAAGCGTGGCGGCAAGGTGTGGATCAACATCTACCCGGACCGTCCGCTCACGAAGAAGCCGGCCGAGACCCGCATGGGTTCCGGTAAGGGTTCGCCGGAGTGGTGGGTCGCCAACGTCAAGGCCGGCCGTGTCATGTTCGAGCTCTCCGGTGTTCCGGAGGACGTGGCCCGCGAGGCGATGCGCCGCGCGATCCACAAGCTCCCCATGAAGTGCCGTTTCATTTCGCGAGAGGCGGGTGAGTTCTGATGGCTACCGCTTTCGAGCTCGACGAGCTGAACAACACTGACCTCGAGGCCAAGCTCCGCGAGGCCAAGGAGGAGCTGTTCAACCTCCGCTTCCAGGCCGCCACCGGCCAGCTGGAGAACAACGGCCGGCTCCGCACGGTCAAGAAGGACATCGCCCGGATCTACACCGTCGTGCGCGAGCGTGAGCTCGGCATTCGCACGTCGCCGGGCGCTACGGCTGAGGAGGCCTGATGAGCGACAACGCCACCACTGAGGCGCGCAACGCCCGCAAGGTCCGCGAGGGCCTGGTCGTCAGCGACAAGATGGACAAGACCATCGTCGTCTCTGTCGAGGACCGCGTGAAGCACGCCCTCTACGGCAAGGTCATGCGTCGCACGATCAAGCTGAAGGCGCACGACGAGAACAACGAGTGCGGCATCGGTGACCGGGTCCAGATCATGGAGACCCGCCCGCTGTCCGCCACCAAGCGTTGGCGCCTCGTCTCGGTCGTCGAGAAGGCCAAGTGACCTGCGGCCGCTGACCCCGGCGTCCGTGCCGGGGTCGGGGGCCGACCCAGATTCCAAAGCAAGTTCGGCAAGGCTCGTTGCCCGCTGAGGCGGCGAGAACCAGCTCGACATCCAGGAGAAATCAATGATCCAGCAGGAGTCGCGACTCAAGGTCGCCGACAACACCGGTGCGAAGGAAGTCCTCTGCATCCGTGTTCTCGGTGGCTCGGGTCGACGCTACGCCGGTATCGGTGACGTCATCGTCGCCACCGTGAAGGACGCGATCCCCGGTGGCAACGTCAAGAAGGGTGACGTCGTCAAGGCCGTCATCGTCCGGACCGTGAAGGAGCGCCGTCGTCCCGACGGTTCCTACATCAAGTTCGACGAGAACGCCGCCGTCATCCTCAAGAACGACGGTGAGCCCCGCGGTACCCGCATCTTCGGTCCGGTGGGCCGCGAGCTGCGCGAGAAGAAGTTCATGAAGATCATCTCGCTCGCCCCGGAGGTGCTGTGAACCATGGCTAAGAACATCAACATCAAGACTGGTGACACCGTCAAGGTCATCGCGGGCAAGGACAAGGGCGCGACCGGCAAGGTCCTCTCCGTCCTGCGCGAGGACGACCGCGTCGTCGTCGAGGGTGTCAACCAGGTCAAGAAGCACGTCAAGGCGATGGCCCAGGGCCAGGAGTCGGGCATCGTGACCGTCGAGGCCCCGATCCACGTCTCGAACGTCATGCTGGTCGAGGGTGACGGCGTCACCCGCATCGGCTTCAAGAAGGTCGAGGGCACCAAGAAGCGTGCCGACGGCTCGACGTACACCGTGGAGCGCTCCGTGCGCATCTCCCGCAAGACGGGGGAGGAGATCTGATGACCGAGACCACCATCCAGCCGCGTCTCAAGACCCGCTACCGCTCGGACATCGTCCCGGCGCTGCAGGCTGAGTTCGAGCTGCCCAACGTCATGCTGGTCCCCGGCCTGGTGAAGATCGTCGTCAACATGGGTGTCGGCGACGCCGCCAAGGACTCGAAGCTGATCGAGGGTGCGGTCAAGGACCTCACCGCGATCACCGGCCAGAAGCCGCTCGTCACCAAGGCCCGCAAGTCGATCGCGCAGTTCAAGCTGCGCGAGGGCATGCCGATCGGTGCGCACGTCACGCTGCGCGGCGACCGCATGTGGGAGTTCCTCGACCGCCTCCTGTCGCTGGCGCTCCCGCGCATCCGCGACTTCCGTGGTCTGAACCCCGGCCAGTTCGACGGTCGTGGCAACTACACCTTCGGTCTCACCGAGCAGGTCATGTTCCACGAGATCGACCAGGACAAGATCGACCGGTCGCGCGGCATGGACATCACCATCGTCACCACGGCCACCACCGACGACCAGGGCCGCGCGCTGCTCAAGCAGCTCGGCTTCCCGTTCAAGGAGAACTGACATGGCGAAGACTTCGCTCAAGGTCAAGGCCGCGCGCAAGCCGAAGTTCGCTGTCCGCGGTTACACCCGCTGCCAGCGCTGCGGCCGCCCGAAGGCCGTCTACCGCAAGTTCGGCCTGTGCCGTATCTGCCTGCGGGAGATGGCTCACCGTGGCGAGCTCCCCGGCGTGACCAAGTCCTCCTGGTGACCAGGTCCCGGATTTCCACCTATCGCTGAAGGTCCGTCCCGCCGCTGAGCGCGCGGAAACCGCAGCAGAGAGAGAACACGCATCATGACGATGACTGACCCGATCGCAGACATGCTCACGCGTCTGCGCAACGCCAACCAGGCGTACCACGACACGGTGGCCATGCCGTACTCGAAGCTGAAGCAGGGTGTCGCTGACATCCTCAAGGCCGAGGGCTACATCACGTCGTACGAGATCGCGGACAACGTCGACTCCGAGGGCCAGCCGGCCGTCGGCAAGACGCTCACGATCACCCTCAAGTACGGCCGCAGCCGCGAGCGTTCCATCGCTGGCGTCCGCCGCATCAGCAAGCCGGGCCTCCGGGTCTACGCCAAGCACACGGGTCTCCCCAAGGTGCTCGGCGGTCTCGGCGTCGCGATCATCTCGACGTCGCAGGGCCTGCTCACCGACCGCCAGGCGAACCAGAAGGGCGTGGGCGGAGAAGTCCTCGCCTACGTCTGGTGACCTGAGACCGAGAGAGGAAGAAGAAGCATGTCGCGCATTGGCAAGCTCCCGATCACGGTCCCGGCGAACGTGGACGTGGTCATCGAGGGTGACCTCGTGACCGTCAAGGGCCCGAAGGGCACCCTGTCCCACAACGTCGTCGCGCCGATCACGGTCGAGAAGAACGAGGGTGTCCTCGAGGTCCTGCGCCCCGACGACAGCCGCGAGGCGAAGTCGTACCACGGCCTGACCCGCACCCTGATCAACAACATGGTCGTCGGTGTCACCGACGGCTACGAGAAGAAGCTCGAGATCGTCGGCGTGGGTTACCGCGTCCTGCCCAAGGGCCCGACGCAGCTCGAGTTCCAGCTCGGCTACTCGCACTCGATCACCTTCGACGCCCCCGAAGGCATCACCTTCACCACCGACGGTCCGGTCAAGCTGGCCGTCGTGGGCATCGACAAGCAGCTCGTCGGCGAGGTCGCTGCGAACATTCGCAAGCTGCGCAAGCCCGAGCCGTACAAGGGCAAGGGTGTCCGTTACTCCGGCGAGCACATCCGCCGCAAGGTCGGAAAGGCTGGTAAGTGATGGCTATCTCGCTCAAGAACAACAAGCACACCTCGGCTCGGGTGCGTTCGCGCCTGCGCCGCCAGGTTCGTGGTCGCAAGAAGATCTCCGGTACGGAGGAGCGTCCGCGCCTCGTCGTGACGAAGTCCGCCAAGCACCTCTCCGTCCAGGTCGTCAACGACCTGGTCGGCAAGACGCTGGCGTACGCGTCGACCATGGAGAAGGACGTTCGCTCCTTCGAGGGCGACAAGACTGCCAAGGCGAAGAAGGTCGGCGAGCTCGTCGCCGAGCGCGCCAAGGCTGCCGGTATCGACGCGGTCGTCTTCGACCGCGCCGGTAACAAGTACCACGGTCGCATCGCTGCGCTGGCGGACTCCGCCCGCGAAGCCGGTCTGACCTTCTGATTGCGACACAGAGAGAGAAGAGGAAAGTCTGATGAGCGGAGCCCAGCAGCGCGGTCAGCGCGCCGGTGGCGAGCGCCAGTCGGGCGGTCGTGGAGGCCGCGACGGTCGTCGCGGTGACCAGAACGCCGACAAGACCGCCTACATCGAGCGTGTCGTCGCGATCAACCGTGTCGCCAAGGTCGTGAAGGGTGGTCGTCGCTTCAGCTTCACCGCCCTCGTGATCGTCGGTGACGGCGAAGGCATGGTCGGCGTCGGCTACGGCAAGGCCAAGGAGGTGCCGGCCGCCATCGCCAAGGGTGTGGAGGAGGCCAAGAAGCACTTCTTCAAGGTCCCCCGCATCCAGGGCACCATCCCGCACCCGGTCCAGGGCGAGAAGGCTGCAGGCGTCGTCCTGCTCCGTCCGGCCGCTCCGGGTACCGGTGTCATCGCGGGTGGTCCGGTTCGCGCCGTACTCGAGTGCGCCGGCATTCACGACGTCCTGAGCAAGTCGCTCGGTTCGTCCAACCAGATCAACATCGTCCACGCGACGGTCGAGGCGCTGAAGATGCTCGAGGAGCCCGAGGCCGTTGCGGCCCGCCGTGGCCTTCCCGTCGAGCACGTCGCCCCGGCTGCTCTGCTCAAGGCCCGTGCGGAGGTGTCGTCCTGATGGCTCAGCTCAAGGTCACGCAGCTTCGCGGCAAGGTCGGTCTGAAGCAGAACCAGCGCGAGACCCTGCGCACGCTGGGTCTCAAGCGCATCGGCGACGTGGTCGTCAAGGAAGACCGCCCGGAGATCCGGGGCATGGTCAACACGGTCCGTCACCTGGTGACGGTCGAGGAGGTCAACTGACATGGCCGCTCTGAAGCTGCACCACCTGCGTCCCGCCCCGGGTGCCAAGACCGCGAAGACCCGTGTGGGTCGCGGTGAGGCCTCGAAGGGCAAGACCGCCGGTCGTGGTACCAAGGGCACCAAGGCGCGTTACCAGGTTCCGGTTGCCTTCGAGGGTGGCCAGATGCCGATCCACATGCGTCTGCCGAAGCTCAAGGGCTTCAAGAACCCCTTCAAGGTGGTCTCCCAGGTCGTGAACCTGGACCGCATCTCCGAGCTCTTCCCCGAGGGTGGCACCATCACGGTCGCCGACCTCGTGGCCAAGGGCGCGGTCCGCGACGGCCACCCGGTCAAGGTGCTCGGCACCGGCGACATCACCGTCGCCGTCCAGGTCACCGCTGACGCCTTCTCGGGCTCGGCGAAGACCAAGATCGAGGCGGCCGGCGGTTCGGTCACCGTCGCCTGATCGAGGCATGCACCACGCGAGGGGCGCCGGATTCGTCCGGCGCCCCTCGCGCGGTTTCCGTCACACACCTGCCTGTTAGGCTTCCGGAGCCCGCGCCGGCCACTCCCGTGAGTGGAAAGGCCGCCGGGTTTCTGTCTGCCTGTCTGCTGCAACTGAGAAGAGGATCACGTGCTGGGCGCGTTCGTCAACGCCTTCCGGACGCCGGACCTGCGACGCAAGTTGCTGTTCGTGCTCTTCGTCATCGTGCTGTTCCGCCTGGGATCCCAGATCCCGGCGCCGGGCGTCAACGTCGCGAACGTCGAGTCGTGCATCAACGGCATCGAGGACAACAGCGTCTACAACCTGATCAACCTGTTCTCAGGTGGCGCACTGCTGCAGCTGACGATCTTCGCGCTCGGCATCATGCCGTACATCACCGCGAGCATCATCCTGCAGCTGCTCGTCGTGGTGATCCCGCGACTCGAGGCGCTGAACAAGGAAGGCCAGGCGGGCCAGCAGAAGATCACGCAGTACACCCGCTACCTCACGCTGGCGCTCGCGCTGCTGCAGGCGACGGGCATCGTGGCGCTCGCGCGCTCCGGGCAGCTCCTGCAGGGCTGCACCTCTGACCTGCTCTACAACAACGACAGCATCCAGGTCTTCCTGGTCATGGTCGTGACGATGACCGCCGGCACGGCCGTCATCATGTGGCTCGGCGAGCTGATCACCGACCGCGGCATCGGCAACGGCATGTCGATCCTCATCTTCACCCAGGTCGTCGCGACCTTCCCGGCCGCGCTCTGGGGCGTGAAGACCAGCAAGGGCTGGGGCACGTTCACGGTGGTCATGGCCATCGGACTGGTCATCATCGCCGGCGTCATCTTCATCGAGCAGGCGCAGCGCCGCATCCCGGTGCAGTACGCCCGCCGCATGGTCGGCCGCAAGATGTTCGGTGGCTCGTCGACGTACATCCCGCTGAAGGTCAACCAGGCCGGCATCATCCCCGTCATCTTCGCCAGCTCCCTGCTGTACCTGCCCGCCATGGCGGTGCAGTTCAACCAGGGCCAGACCGACCAGGCGAAGTGGATCGGCTGGCTCAACGACTACCTGGTAGGCGGCGACCACCCCCTCTACATGGCCATCTACTTCGGCCTGATCATCTTCTTCACCTACTTCTATGTCTCGATCACGTTCAACCCCGCAGAGGTCGCGGACAACATGAAGAAGTACGGCGGCTTCATCCCCGGGATCCGGGCGGGCAAGCCGACCGAGGACTACCTCCAGTACGTCCTGTCCCGGATCACGCTGCCGGGAGCTCTCTACCTCGGTCTCATCTCGCTGATTCCGCTCATCGCCTTCGCGGTGATCGAGGCCAGCCAGAACTTCCCGTTCGGTGGCACCTCCATCCTGATCATGGTCGGCGTCGCCCTCGACACGGTGAAGCAGATCGAGAGCCAGCTCCAGCAGCGCAACTACGAAGGATTCCTCCGCTGATGCGTCTTCTGATCATGGGCCCGCCTGGCGCGGGCAAGGGCACGCAGGCTGTCGATCTCGCCACGAGCATCGGCGGCGCCCACATCTCCACTGGCGACATGTTCCGCGAGAACCTCGCCAACCAGACCGAGCTCGGCAAGCTCGCCCAGTCCTACATGGACGCCGGCCAGTACGTCCCGGACGAGGTCACCAACGGCATGGTGCGCGACCGGCTCGCCCAGCCCGACGCTGCGGCGTTCGTGCTCGACGGCTACCCTCGCACGGCTGACCAGGTCGCCGAGCTGGACGACATCCTCGCGTCGATGGGCGCGAAGCTCGACGGCGTCATCTCGCTCGTGGTCGCCGACCGCGAGGAGCTCGTCCAGCGGATGATCAAGCGCGCCGAGACCAGCGGCCGCGCGGACGACACCGAAGAGGTCATCCGCAAGCGCCAGGACGTCTACGACGCGGAGACGGCGGCCCTCGTCCCGATCTACGCCGAGCGCGGGATCCTGCACGAGGTCGACGGCATCGGCTCCATCGACGAGGTGGCGGCGCGCATCGCCGGGGTCGTCGAGACCCTGCAGACCGCAGCGAAGGCCTGACCCGGTGGGCCTCCGCGGTCGCATCGAGATCAAGAGCCCTGACCAGCTCCGCGTCATGCGGAAGGCCGGTCTGCTCACAGGTCAGGCGCTCGAGGCGGTCCGTTCGGCGGTCAAGCCGGGCGTGACCACCCTCGAGCTCGACGCGATCGCGGAGGAGACCATCCGCTCCGGCGGAGGCATCCCGTCGTTCAAGGGCTACAGCCATCCGCCGTTCCCGGCGACGATCTGTGCGTCGGTCAACGACGAGATCGTCCACGGCATCCCCAACGACCGGGTCCTGGCCGAGGGCGACATCGTCTCGGTGGACTGCGGCGCGATCGTCGAGGGCTGGCACGGCGACTCCGCCATCACGGTGCCCGTCGGTGGTGACGCCGCTGTCGGTGCCGACGTTCGTGAGCTGCTGCGCGTGACCGAGGAGTCGCTGTGGGCCGGCATCGGCGCCCTGCGCCTCGGTGGCCGCGTGACCGACGTGTCGGCTGCGGTCGAGGGGCACCTGCGCAGCCAGGCGCACCCGACGGGTGGGTCGTGGGGCATCCTCGAGGACTTCACCGGCCACGGCATCGGCTCCGAGCTGCACATGGACCCCAACGTCCCCAACTACGGCCGCGGTGGTCGCGGACCGAAGGTCGAGCGCGGGATGGCGCTCGCGATCGAGCCGATGGTCACCCTCGGGTCGAACCGCTGGAAGACCTATGACGACGAGTGGACCATCGCGTCCCAGGACGGTTCCTGGGCCGCCCACTTCGAGCACACGGTCGCGATGACCGCAGCAGGGGCGTGGGTGCTCACCGCGCTCGACGGGGGAGAGGCTGAGCTCGCGGAGCTCGGCGTCCCCTTTGGCGGGCTCTCCTGACCACAAGCCCCACCTCGCGTGACCACAAGCCCCACCTCGGCGGAATCGACGGACTGCTCGCGGGGTTGAGGGACCTGTGACTCCTGCGCTCTCGGTCCTCGACCTCGTTCCGGTCCGCTCGGACCAGTCCACCGGCGATGCCCTGGCAGCCTCCCGACGGCTGGCGCAGGTTGCCGACGAGGTGGGCTTCACGCGGTACTGGGTCGCCGAGCACCACAACATGCCGGGCGTCGCGGCGACCAACCCGCCCGTCCTCATCGCGATGCTCGCCGCGGCCACGTCGCGGATCCGGGTCGGCTCCGGCGGCGTCATGCTGCCCAACCACGCGCCGTACGTCGTGGCCGAGCAGTTCGCCCTTCTCGAGGCCGCGCACCCAGGACGGATCGACCTCGGCATCGGCCGCGCCCCGGGCACCGACCCGCTGACGCGCTACGTGCTCCGTGGGGGAGCGGGAGGGGCTGAGGAGGACCCGGTCGCCCGCTTCCCGGAGTACGTCGACGAGGTGGGGCTGCTCCTCGAGCCCGATGGCGTCGACGCCCAGCTCGGTGCTCGCCGGCACGGGTTGAAGGCGACGCCGGCAGCGCGCACGGTCCCCGACGTCTGGCTCCTGGGCTCCTCCGACTACTCGGCGCGGCTCGCCGCCGACCGCGGACTTCCGTACGTCTTCGCGCACCACTTCGCAGGCAAGGGCACGGCCGAGGCCCTCGCCCTCTACCGCGAGAGCTACCAGCCGAGCGAGGCCCACCCGGAGCCGCGCACCTTCCTCACGGTCAACGCCGTCGTCGCCCCGACGTACGCCGAGGCGGAGCGCCGCGCCCTGCCGAACCAGCAGTCGATGCTGGCCCTCATGCACGGCGCCCCGCTCTTCCCGCAGCGCCTCGTGGAGGACGCCGAGCTGATCGGCGTCCCTCCCGAGCAGGAGCGCCTCGCCGCGGCCATGCTGCGCCGCTGGGTGGTCGGTGACCCCCAGGGCGCCGCCGCCCAGGTGCGGGAGCTCGCCGCGACGTACGGCGTCGACGAGGTGATGGTCCACCCGGTTGCCGGGGCGCTGAAGGGCACCCCGCGTGACGCCGCGCCCGCCCGTGAGGAGACACTGCGCCTGCTCGCCACGGCGTTGACGGGCGCGCAGAGCGCCTGAACGGACATCTCGCTGCGCCTGCAGGCGCCGTTGGTTGGATTAGGTCAACCCGCCACGCCGTGGCTAGACTTGTCCGTCGGCCCAACGTGGGTCTGTTTCGTGGTGCCTCCCGGCTGCCCGGAGCGCAACACCTTCATCGCTCGCGATGCTGGCTCGCGCCCGGGGATATGAGGTCCACGAACGGCTCCACGAGGTCCACTCGTCCCGACGGCGAGAGGTTCCCGGGCCACCGGTAGACACACCAAGAGATGGGAACGCATGCCGAAGAAGGAAGGCGTGATCGAGCTCGAGGGCACGATCACTGAAGCACTGCCCAACGCGATGTTCCGGGTGGAGCTGAGCAACGGTCACAAGGTGCTCGCCCACATCAGCGGCAAGATGCGCCAGCACTACATCCGCATCCTCCCCGAGGACCGCGTGGTGGTGGAGCTGTCTCCGTACGACCTCACCCGGGGTCGCATCGTCTACCGCTACAAGTGAGCGCGCCAGCGCGAGCTCACGGCACAGCACAGCCGACACCGTAAGAAAGGTCCTTCTCATGAAGGTCAACCCCAGCGTCAAGCCGATCTGCGACAAGTGCAAGGTCATCCGTCGCCACGGCCGCGTCATGGTCATCTGCGAGAACCCGCGCCACAAGCAGCGCCAGGGCTGATGAACCGGGGCCTGCGGGCCCCGTTCTCGCGTCACAACTGCATCACCACCTCAAATCGAGTCGCTAGCGCGGCGTACGCCGTACGTCGTTGCGAATCACCTCCGGAGCAGAGGCCGGAGCCTGGGTGTCCACCCGGGACGCGACTCGACCAGACACCTCTGTGAACTACCGAAGGGACAGCCATTCATGGCACGCCTCGTTGGTGTTGATCTCCCGCGTGACAAGCGCATCGAGATCGCTCTCACCTACATCTACGGCATCGGCCGTACCACCGCCACGCAGCTCCTGGAGACCACGGGTGTC
Organism: Nocardioides sp.; assembly: GCF_035481145.1. Taxonomy (GTDB): domain Bacteria; phylum Actinomycetota; class Actinomycetes; order Propionibacteriales; family Nocardioidaceae; genus Nocardioides. The sequence goes on from NZ_DATIHB010000143.1 coordinate 26,811, forward strand.
AACCCGTCGCTCCGCGTCCACGAGCTGGGTGACGAGGAGCTGGTCAAGCTCCGCGACGCGATCGAGGCCGCCGGCCTCAAGATCGAGGGTGACCTCCGTCGTGAGGTCGCCGCCGACATCCGCCGCAAGATCGAGATCGGCAGCTACCAGGGTCGCCGCCACCGCATGGGCCTTCCGGTCCACGGTCAGCGCACCAAGACCAACGCTCGTACCCGCAAGGGCCCGAAGCGCACCGTCGCCGGCAAGAAGAAGAAGTGATCCAGCGGTTCTCCGCTGTCACTTTCTGACTTCCTCGAACTCACAGACCAGCCACCTCAGGAGATTCTGAATGCCTCCCAAGAGCCGACAGGCTGCGGCGAAGACCAAGATCCGCCGCAAGGAGAAGAAGAACATCGCTCAGGGCGAAGCCCACATCAAGAGCACGTTCAACAACACCATCGTCACCATCACGGACCCCACCGGTGCCGTGATCTCGTGGGCCTCTGCCGGCACCGTCGGCTTCAAGGGCTCGCGCAAGTCCACGCCGTTCGCTGCGCAGATGGCCGCCGAGGCCGCTGGTCGCCGCGCCATGGAGCACGGCATGAAGAAGATCGACGTCTTCGTCAAGGGCCCGGGTTCCGGTCGTGAGACCGCCATCCGTTCGCTCGGTGCCATCGGCCTCGAGGTCGGCACCATCCAGGACGTCACGCCGGCCCCGCACAACGGCTGCCGCCCGCCCAAGCGCCGTCGCGTCTGATCACCCGAGACTCTAGGAGACTTTGAGAAATGGCCCGTTACACCGGCCCCATGACCAAGAAGTCGCGCCGTCTCGGTGTCGACCTCGTTGGCGGAGACGCTGCGTTCGAGAAGCGTCCCTACCCTCCCGGCCAGCACGGCCGCGGCCGCGTCAAGGAGAGCGAGTTCCTCCTCCAGCTTCGCGAGAAGCAGAAGGCCCGCTTCACCTACGGCGTCCTGGAGAAGCAGTTCCACAAGTACTACGTCGAGGCGTCGCGTCGCTCCGGCAAGACCGGTGAGAACCTCCTCCAGCTGCTCGAGGCCCGCCTCGACAACGTCGTGTACCGCGCCGGTTTCGCCCGGACCCGCAAGCACGCGCGCCAGCTCGTCGTCCACGGTCACTTCCTCGTGAACGGCAAGAAGGTCAACATCCCGTCGTTCCAGGTCTCGCAGTACGACGTCATCGACGTCCGCGAGAAGTCGCTCGAGATGACGCCGTTCATCGTTGCGCGGGAGACCCACGGCGAGCGCATCGTCCCGGCTTGGCTCGAGGCCATCCCCGGTCGCATGCGGATCCTGGTGCACCAGCTTCCGGTGCGGGCGCAGATCGACCTGCCCGTCCAGGAGCAGCTGATCGTCGAGTACTACTCGAAGAAGTGATTCTCCGTTCCCGGGCCCCTGACCGCGTGTCGGTCGGGGTGCCCGGGAACATCGCTCCACAACTTCAACTTCCTCATCCTCGAAGTTCGGGTCCGTCAAATGGTGGATGGGCCCGGGAAGGAAAGAATCAGTGCTCATCGCACAGCGCCCCACTCTGTCCGAAGAGGTCGTCGACGAGTTCCGCTCGCGCTTCGTCATCGAGCCGCTGGAGCCCGGCTTCGGCTACACCCTCGGCAACTCGCTCCGTCGCACCCTGCTCTCGAGCATCCCGGGCGCATCGGTCACGAGCATCAAGATCGACTCCGTCCTGCACGAGTTCTCGACCATCGAGGGCGTGAAGGAGGATGTCACCGAGATCATCCTGAACCTCAAGGGCCTGGTCGTCTCCTCGGAGAACGACGAGCCCGTCACCATGTACCTCCGCAAGTCGGGTGCCGGTGACGTGACCGCCGCTGACATCCAGCCGCCGGCCGGTGTCGAGGTCCACAACCCCGAGCTCAAGATCGCCACGCTGTCCGACAAGGGCTCGCTGGAGATGGAGCTCGTCGTGGAGCGTGGCCGTGGCTACGTCTCCGCGGTCCAGAACAAGGGCGGCGACAACGAGATCGGCCGCATGCCGGTCGACTCGATCTACTCGCCGGTCCTCAAGGTCAGCTACAAGGTCGAGGCGACGCGAGTCGAGCAGCGCACCGACTTCGACAAGCTGATCATCGACGTCGAGACCAAGCCGTCGATCGCCCCGCGTGACGCCCTCGCTTCTGCGGGCAAGACGCTGGTCGAGCTTTTCGGCCTGGCCCGCGAGCTGAACGTCGAGGCCGAGGGCATCGACATCGGCCCGTCGCCGATCGACGAGCAGCTCGCTGCCGACCTCGCCCTCCCGGTCGAGGACCTGCAGCTCACCGTCCGCTCCTACAACTGCCTCAAGCGCGAGGGCATCCACACCGTGGGTGAGCTCATCGGTCGCTCGGAGCAGGACCTCCTCGACATCCGGAACTTCGGTTCCAAGTCGATCGACGAGGTCAAGGGCAAGCTCGTCGAGATGGGCCTGTCCCTGAAGGACAGCGCGCCGGGCTTCGACGCCGCCGCCGCCCTCGCGGCGTACGGCGACGACGAGGACGACACCTTCGTCGAGGACGAGCAGTACTGACGTCATCTGCGGCGGTGGCACGCATCTCGCTGCGTTGTCGGACCTTGACGGCCCGCTCCGCTTGAAGGCCGCCTGCGGTCCTCCGCCTTGCGATATACGCACCACCGCCGCACCTGACACACCAACACAGAAAAACCCTGTCGCACAGCGCGGCAGGTTCTACCCCGGTACCTGATACGGCCGGAGAGAAAGCGAGAAGGCAATGCCCGCTCCGAAGAAGGGTTACCGCCTCGGCGGCTCGCCCGCCCACCAGCGCCTGATCATCTCGAACCTGGCTACGGCCCTGTTCGAGCACGGCCGGATCACCACCACCGAGGCCAAGGCCCGCGTGCTGCGTCCCCACGCCGAGAAGCTGATCACCAAGGCGAAGAAGGGCGACCTGCACAACCGTCGCGAGGTCCTCAAGACCATCCGCGACAAGGGTGTCGTGCACGTCCTCTTCACCGAGATCGCGCCGCTCATGGCCGACCGTCCCGGTGGTTACACCCGCATCACCAAGATCGGTCCGCGCAAGGGCGACAACGCCCCCATGGCCGTCATCGAGCTCGTGACCGAGCAGTTCGCCCCGAAGGCGCCGAAGGCCGCTCCGGCTGCTCCGGCCGCCGAGGAGGCCCCTGCTGCCGAGGTCGTCGAGGAGGCCGCTTCGGTTGACACCGAGGCCGCCGCCGACGAGGCCGAGGTCGCCACTGTCGCTGACGTCGAGGAGCTGCCGGCCGGTGCCGCGCTGCCCCTCGAGGACGGCTCCGCTCCCGAGGGCTTCACGATCAAGGGCAACCGCGACTCGATGAAGTTCCACCAGGAGGGTGGTCAGTGGTACGACGCGACCATCGCCGAGATCTGGTTCGACACCGCCGAGAACGCCGAGGCCGCTGGCTTCGTCGAGGCCGGCAAGTGATCCAGCCGTAACGGCACAGTAGGGCCCGTCATCCGTGAGGATGGCGGGCCCTTCGCCATTTCCCCTCACCCAGCGGTCCTCGCCCAGCGGCTCCGGTGGGTCGGTTCAGATCCTGGTCTTCCGGCTGGGCCAGTGCAGGACGAGGTCGTCCCCATGGCCGGTCTGCTCCCACGACTCCACGAGCTCGGCGACGCGGGCGGCGACGCGCTGGCGGTCGGCCTCGGAGAGCAGGTCGGGGCGTGGACGCACCACTCCGTCGTGGTCGACGAGCGCGGCGATCAGCTCGGAGCGGACCGCATCGGCGTGACCGGCCTGGCTGATGCGCTTGTTGCGGCGGGCATCGGCGAGCTTCTTGCGATCTTCGGGAGCGGGGAAGAAGAAGCCGTCGCAGTCGCCGCCGGCAGCCAGCTGGCCGAAGATGCCCAGCCGGATGCCGAGTACCTCCTCGATGGCGAAGTGGACGAGGTCATGAGGGACGGGGCCGCCGCCGGGGCCGATGCGCGGAGGTACGTCGGGGCCCACGTCGTGGGCGTCGTCTCGGCGCAGACCGATGAGGTAGCGCTTGTCGTCGACCTTCCGGAAGATCACGTGCATGCGGCGAACCTAGACCGGACGGGGTGTTGCGCGCGACGGGATTGCGAGGTCAGTCTGCGTCGGGGGCGGGCACGACGCTGATGTCGCGGGCGAGCCATGCGGTGCGGGTGCGCACCATGTCCAGCTCGAGCCGCACCAGGCGGCTGGAGGCCTCGCGCCCCGGAATCCGCAGCGTGGTCTCGACGACGGCGATCACCCTCGCGTGGCGACCGCGGAGCGACGAGAGCGCCGTGCTGACGACGGCTCCGTCCTGGGTGGCGCGTGCAGCCACCACCCGTGCGACCAGCTCGTCAGCCGCCTGCTCGTAGGCACGACGGAACGCGCCGGTGGAGAGCGAGAGGATGCGCGCGACGTCGGCGTGGGGATGGGCGCTGTCGACATCCTGGTAGGCGTCGGCCACGGCGGTGGCCGCTGCGAGCACCGTCGCCGGCACCGGCCGGCGCTCGGGAACCTGCTCGCGCGGGAGCTGGAGCCCCAGCCCCGACAGGAGCCAGGTGCCGTCGAGATTGCTCAAGGTCGCCACGGCATAGCCGCCGACCGACTCCGCGCCGTTCGCGGTCTGCAAGGTCCGGTCGACGAAGAGGAGGACCTGTGCGCGCACCGAGGTCGCTCCGCTCACGCCTGCGCTCACGACGTGTGCCTCGATGCGCGCGCGCTGCTTGGCGCTGTTGGGCTGTAGCCGCGCCGCTACGCCGGCCCATCGAGCAGCGAACCCGGGCGTCATGAAGGCCTGGGCGGCAGCCGTGTCGGCGGCGTAGCTCTGGTGGTGGTAGCTCAGTGCGCGTTCGACAGCCGCGGTGGAGCGGGCGACGAGCCGGGCCTCGAGTGAGCTGCCTGCGCCGGCGCTGCTCTGCTGGCCCACAGCGGGGTAGGACGTCGGACGCCGGCCGAGCGCGCTGTCGACCGAGGGCGCACACGCGGCGGGCGCGAGCAGGCCCACCGCGAGCAGCGCTGCCCCGAGACGAGTCACGACCGCAGTATGCCCCGAACACGCGCCGCGAGCCGGGAACGGTCTCCGAGGTCGGCTCGCTGACCCGCCGCCCAGCCGTGGTGCCCGCCGCCTCCGGACAGGACGCGGGGCCGTGCGGTGCGCAGGTGCGGGTAGGCCTCGTGCATCGCGGACTCGACCAGCTCGGAGCGGCTGGCGAGGACGAGGGCGGCGGAGCTGCCAGCGGCGGCGAAGCGAGGAGCGGCCTCCGCCGCCGCCGCGCGCTCGGCATCGGCCAACCGGTCGCGGATGGCCAGGGTGAAGCCGGCGAGCCAGGACCGGCGGAACGCTGCGGCCTGCTCGCCGCGGGGGACGGGCGTGCGGGTGAGGTCGCGGGTGGCCTGCAGCAGCAGCGAGGTGAAGAGCACCTCAACCCGGTCGAGGTCACTGGCGTGCCCGAAGAGGTGGAGCGCGATCTCCCTGCGGCCTGGCTGGCGCTCGATGCGGCGCACCGCGCGGCAGCGCAGCTCGTGCGCGATCACGGAGAGAAGGTCTCCCTTGTCCGTGGCGTAGGGCGCGTCGAGCGGGACCACGCGGTCACCCAACGGGTCACGCCCGGGGTCGATCTCGGCGAGGAGCGCCTGGTCGATGCCGTAGGCCGCTGCCAGCGCGGCCGCCTTGGCCGTGTAGGCCTCGGCCTCCTCGGGGGTCGTCGCCGGGTCGGCCGCCTTGGCCAGGAGCTTGCGCACCTTGGCCAGCATCGGGTCGGCGTCGGCCGTGCGGTCGCTCGTGCTGCTCATCGGGTCCATCCTTCCTGCAGCACCGCCGTGGTGCCGTGGAGCCACGCTGGCAGCGGGCACCGACAACCCGGCCGGACGGGGTGTGCGTTCTCCACAGGCCGGGTGGGAGGATGCCCGCGTGCGACTGCGGATCGACCTGGCCTACGACGGCGGCGGCTTCAAGGGCTGGGCCCGTCAGCCCTCGCTGCGCACGGTCCAGGGGGAACTGGAGGCGGCGCTGGCGACGGCACTGCGCCTGCCCGAGGTCCAGGTGGTCTGCGCGGGTCGCACCGACACCGGCGTCCACGCGCGCGGCCAGGTGACGCACGTCGACGTCGACCCGACGGTCCTGGCGGCCACCGCCGGCCGCGCGGCCCCCACCCCGATCGCCTCGCTCCACCGCCGGCTCAACGGCATCCTGCCGAACGACGTGCGGATCCACGGGGTCGGCGAGGCCCCCGAGGGGTTCGACGCACGCTTCTCCGCCGTCTGGCGGCGCTACGCCTACCGCGTGGCCGACCTGCCACAGGTCCAGGACCCGCTCACCCGCAACCACGTCCTGCACTGGCGGGCGCCACTCGACCTCGACGCGATGAACGAGGCGAGCGCGATGCTCATCGGGCTCAACGACTTCGCGTCGTTCTGCAAGAAGCGGGAGGGCGCGACCACGATCCGCACGCTGCTCGACTTCCACTGGTACCGCGACGCCGACGAGAGGGCGGTCGCGACGGTGCGGGCGGACGCGTTCTGCCACTCCATGGTGCGCGCCCTCGTTGGCTGCCTGCTGGCGGTCGGCGACGGACGGAAGCCGCCGGAGTGGGCGCGCGACGTACTGGTGATGGGCAAGCGCGATGCGGCCGTGGCCGTCGTGGCACCGCATGGACTGACGCTGGAGGAGGTCGGCTACCCGCCGGCCGGGCAGCTGGCGCTGCAGGCCGAGAAGGCCCGCGCCCGCCGCGAGCCCCACGAGGGTGGGCAACACAGTGACGAGGAGCTGCACCATGGCTGAGACCCCCGACGAGCACTACTTCACCGCGGACCCGTCGGTGCCCTTCGCCCGGCAGCAAGTCGCCTTCGAGGCATGGGATCAGGAGCTCGCGATGGAGAGCGGCGCCGGTGTCTTCGCCAAGGGGCGGCTCGACATCGGCACCTCGGTCCTCTTCAAGGAGACCGAACCACCGGTGCAGGGTCGCTTCCTCGACCTCGGCTGCGGCTACGGCGCCATCGGGCTCACCATCGCGAAGACCGTGCCGCTCGCGTCGGTGATCGGCATCGACGTCAACGAGCGCGCGGTGAGGCTGATGAATGACAACGCCCGCACGCTCGGCGTCGACAGCCGCGTCGTCGCCTGTACGCCGGACCAGGTGCCGACCGACTATACGTTCGACGAGATCTGGTCGAACCCTCCGATCCGCATCGGCAAGGAGGCCCTGCACACGCTGCTGCTGACCTGGCTGCCGCGCCTGCTGCCCGGTGGCCGCGCGGTGATGGTCGTCGGCAAGAACCTCGGCGGTGACTCGCTGCAGCGGTGGCTGACCGAGCAGGGCTACCCGACGACGCGCATCGGCAGCGCCAAGGGCTTCCGGGTCCTGGAGTCGATCCGCCCCGCCTGACGGCCCTTTGAGCGTGCTCTCAGGCACGGCTGGCACGATGCGCGCATGCGCAACTGTCTCGCCCCGATGCTGGCCCTCCCCCTGTTGCTCTCGCTCGCAGCATGTGGGGGAGGGGAGCCGGCCTCCGGTGGCGATGAGGCTCGCGCCACGCCCCTGTCGGGCCGCCAGGAGACGGCCGACGGCACGGCGAGCCTCGTGCTGCCCGAAGGCTTCGTGAAGACGGCGTACGAGCTGGACGGCCAGGTCACGTTCGCGGCACAGGACGCGCTCGATCCGCTGCGCCAGGTCTTCGTCACCACCGGCGACAGCATCGCGGACGCCGAGGCGGAGGCGATCTTCGTCGCAGACGTCTACGTGAAGAAGGGCGCGACCTGCCACCGCGACCGCACGGACACCACCTTCGGTGCCACGCACTCGATCGTCGACTGTCGGTGGAAGGGCAAGCAGCCGACCCACAGCGTGATGGTCGCGCTCGGTGACACGGAGCGTGGCGCCATGGTGCTGCTGTCCGCGCCGGGAAGGACGCGCGCCGACGTGGCGTCGTTCGTCACTCCGGTGCTGGACTCTTGGACCTGGCTCGACTGACCACAGCTACAGGTTCGACTGGCCACAACTGCGGGTTCGGCCGCGAGGCGGCGCGAACCTGCACCTGAAACGCCGCGAGGCGGCGCGAACCTACAGGAGTACTG
>NZ_DATIHB010000144.1:0-3414 GCF_035481145.1 Nocardioides sp.
CTGCTGCGCCGCCCGGACGTGCTGCTGCTCGACGAGCCCACCAACCACCTCGACGCCGACTCGATCGTCTGGCTGCGCGGCTTCCTGCAGCAGTACAAGGGCGGCGTGATCCTGATCAGCCACGACACCGGGCTGCTCGACGCGACGATCAACAAGGTCTTCCACCTCGACGCCAACCGCGCGGTCATCGACATCTACAACATGGGCTGGAAGCCGTACCTCCAGCAGCGCGAGACCGACGAGGCCCGCCGCAAGCGCGAGCGCCTCAACGCGGAGAACAAGGCCAAGACCCTCACCGACCAGGCCAACCGGATGCGCGCCCGCGCCTCGGGTGCCTCCGCGGCGCAGTCGATGCTGAAGCGCGCCGAGCGGCTCAAGGCCGGCATCGAGGGCGAGCGGCAGTCCGACAAGGTCGCGGCGATCAAGTTCCCGGCGCCGCAGCCGTGCGGCAAGACGCCGCTCATGGCCGAGGACCTCTCCAAGTCCTACGGCGCGCTCGAGATCTTCACCGCCGTCGACCTGGCGATCGACAAGGGCTCGCGGGTCGTCATCCTGGGCCTCAACGGCGCCGGCAAGACGACGATGCTGCGCATGCTCGCGGGCGTCACCGAGCCCGACACCGGCCGGCTGATCCCGGGCCACGGCCTCAAGATCGGCTACTTCGCGCAGGAGCACGAGACGCTCGACCACGACCGCACCGTGCTGGAGAACATGCAGTACGCCGCCCCGCAGCTCACCGACTCGGAGGCACGGTCGGTGCTCGGCTCGTTCCTCTTCTCCGGCGACGACGCGCACAAGCCCGCGGGCGTGCTCTCGGGTGGCGAGAAGACCCGACTGGCGCTGGCCTCCCTCGTGGTCTCGAGCGCCAACGTGCTGCTCCTCGACGAGCCGACCAACAACCTCGACCCGGCCTCGAGGGAAGAAGTCCTGGCCGCGATCCGTTCGTACGAAGGCGCGATCGTCCTGGTCACCCACGACGAGGGCGCGGTCCATGCCCTCGAGCCCGACCGGGTGCTGCTGCTCCCCGACGGCGACGAGGACCTGTGGAGCGACGAGTACGCCGACCTGGTCTCGCTTGCCTGACCTGTTTCGAGTGAAGGAGGCCGCATGAGCGGAATGCAGGGCATGGCGCCCATGATGCGGAACCTCCGCACCGACCGCTCCGTCCTCGAGCGGAAGCTGGCCCGGACGACCCTGCGTCGCATCCTCGGCTTCGCGAAGCCGCACCGCCGGCTGATCACCGGCTTCCTGATCCTGACCGTCATCGACGCCGGCATGGTCGTGGTCTCGCCGCTGCTGGTGCAGCGGATCATCGACGACGGCGTGCTCAAGGGCGACGTCGGCGTGGTGACCACGATCGCCCTGATCATGGCCGGGGTCGCGCTCTTCTCCGCCGTCCTGGCCGTGGCGGCCGGCCTGCTCTCGTCGCGGATCGGCGAAGGGCTCATCTTCGACCTGCGCACGCGGGTATTCGGGCACGTGCAGCGGCAGTCGCTCGCCTTCTTCACCCGCACGCAGACCGGCGCGCTGGTCTCGCGCCTCAACAACGACGTGATGGGGGCCCAGCGCGCCTTCACCTCCACGCTCTCCTCGACGGTCTCCAACCTGATCTCGGTCGTGGTCGTGGGCATCGCCATGCTCGCCCTGTCGTGGCAGGTCACGCTGCTCTGCCTCGCGCTCTTCCCGATCCTGCTGCTGACCTCGCGCTTCGTCGGCGGCAAGCTGGCCGGCCTGTCGCGGATGCAGATGGACGGCAACGCCGACATGGGCAACGCGATGACGGAGCGCTTCAACGTCGGTGGCGCGATGCTGCTCAAGCTCTTCGGACGCCGCGAGGTCGAGGACGCGCTCTTCGCCGCGAAGGCCGGCACGGTGCGTGACCTCGGCATCCGGATCGCGCTCGTCACACGGATCTTCACCGCCACGATGATGCTCGTGCCCGCGCTGGCGACCGCGGTCGCCTACGGCGTCGGCGGCCGCCTCGCGATCGAGCAGGAGCTGACGGTCGGCACGCTCCTGGCGCTGGCCACGCTGCTGCTCCGCCTGCTCGGTCCGCTGCAGGGCCTCTCCAACGTCCGTGTCGACGTGATGACCGCGCTCGTCTCCTTCGAGCGCGTCTTCGAGGTGCTCGACCTGGAGCCGTCGATCACTGAGCGCGAGGACGCCGTGGAGCTGCCGCGGTCGGCTGCCTCGCTTGAGTTCGACCACGTCGCCTTCACCTACCCGAAGGCGGAGGACGTCTCGCTCGCCTCGCTCGAGACCGTCGCCCGCAAGGAGTCACGCGACGTGCGCGAGGTGCTCCACGACGTCTCCTTCACGGTGCAGCCGGGGCAGATGGTCGCTCTCGTCGGCCCGTCGGGTGCCGGCAAGACGACGCTCACGCATCTCGTCGCCCGGCTGTACGACGCGACGGCCGGCGCTGTCCGGGTCGGAGGGCACGACGTACGCGAGGTGACGCTGGAGTCGCTGGAGGCGCAGGTCGGCTACGTCACGCAGGACGCGCACATGTTCCACGACACGATGCGGGCCAACCTGCTCTACGCGCGGCCGACGGCGAACGACGACGAGATCTGGTCCGCGCTCGAGGCGGCGCAGATCGCCCCGATGGTGCGCGCGCTGCCCGACGGCCTCGACACGGTCGTGGGCGACCGTGGCTACCGGCTCTCCGGTGGTGAGCGCCAGCGCCTCGCGATCGCACGGCTCCTGCTGAAGGCGCCCGCCATCGTCGTGCTCGACGAGGCGACGGCCCACCTCGACAGCGAGTCCGAGGCGGCGGTCCAGCAGGCGCTCGACGCCGCGCTCGAGGGGCGTACGTCGCTGGTGATCGCCCACCGCCTCTCCACGGTGCGCAACGCCGACCTGATCCTGGTCCTCGACGACGGTCGCGTCGTCCAGCAGGGCACCCACGCCGAGCTGCTGGCCGCCGGCGGGCTCTACGCCACCCTGCACGCGACCCAGTTCCGCGAGGCCGTCCCGCAGGACGTCTAGGTTGCTCCCATGGACCTCCAGCTGACGGACCGTGTCCTCATCGTCACCGGGGGAGCCCGGGGTCTCGGCCGTGCGACCGCCGACGTGCTGGTCGCCGAGGGCGCGCGGGTCGTGCTCTCCGGCCGCTCCCAGGAGTCGCTCGACGACGCGGTCGCCTCGCTCGACGACGCGGCGGGTCGACAGGCGGCCGTGGCCGTGGTCGCCGACAACGCCGACCGGGCCACGCCGGCGCGCCTGCTGGCCGCAGCCGAGGAGGCGTGGGGGCGGCTCGACGGCGCCCTGATCAGCGTCGGTGGTCCGCCCAAGGGCCCGGTGGGGGAGATCACCGACGACCAGTGGAGCGCCGCCTTCGAGTCCGTCTTCCTCGGTGCCGTACGCCTCGCGCGCGAGATCGGTGCCGCCCTGCCGGCCGGCGGCTCGCTGGGG
>NZ_DATIHB010000145.1:0-10970 GCF_035481145.1 Nocardioides sp.
GGTCCGGCCCGAGCACCGCGTCGAGGCGCTCTCCCGGGCCCTCGCGGCCGTGGCTGCCGGGTTCCCCGTCGCGCTGTACGTCGGCAACGACCGCCTCCCCCGCCACGTCGTACTCCTCGTGGCGGCCACGGAAGGCACGCGCCCCGACACCCTCCCGACGGCGTACGAACCCGCCTCGGGCGAGCTGGTCGGGTTCACCCAGCAGCAGTTCGTGGACGGCACCCTCGATCTCGGAGGCTGGTCGCGCCCGTGGTTCCTCGTGTCGCCGCGCCAGACCCTCCCGGCGGGCGCGCGCAGGCGCTAGGTTCGGTGCGGAGGGCGTGGCCGAGCCCACGCCGAAGCGACTTCAGGAGGTCTCATGCGCGTCTTCAGCACCCTGGACGAGGTGGCCGGTGCCGCCAACACCGAGCTCGGCTCCAGCGACTGGGTCACCATCGACCAGAAGCGCGTCGACCAGTTCGCCGACGCGACCGGTGACCACCAGTGGATCCACGTCGACGTCGACCGCGCCAAGACCGGGCCGTTCGGCGGCACCATCGCCCACGGCTACCTCACGCTGTCGCTGATCCCGTGGCTCGGCTCGCAGATCTTCAAGCTCGCCACCCCCGGCGCCAAGCTCAACTACGGCCTCAACAAGGTCCGCTTCGCTGCTCCCGTCCCGGTCGGCTCCGACATCCGCCTGAGCGTCAAGCTCGGCGACGTCGAGGAGACCAGCAGCGGCCTGCGCGCGACGTTCAAGCACACGATCGAGATCGACGGCGGCGACAAGCCCGCCTGCGTGGCGGAGACCGTCGTCCTCCTGATGCGCTGAGCCGCGCGCGGCGTCCAAAGCCCGTGTCCAGGTCTTCGCCAGGGTGAAGACCTGGACGTCCGCACCTCTCTCACGCCGCCCATTTCTTCGCCGCGGTGAAGATCTAGACCCGGCGGCGAGCCTGCCTGTGGATGACCAACAGCGCATCGGGTCCGGATGCGCGAGCCTGCCTCCATGGCAGACGACGAACCGCGGGCCGCTCCTGACGACGCCCTCGACACGCGCACGCCCTTCACACGCGCGGCCGGGCTGAAGGCGGGCTTGACCGACCGGCAGCTGCGCTCGTCTCGGTTCACCCGCCTGCTGGATGGCGTCTATCTCAGCTCCGACGTCGCCCTGTCGCCGGCGGTCATGGTGCAGGCCCTCCACCTGATCGCGCCTCCCGGCTCATTTGTCAGCCACGCAAGCGCAGCTCGGTGGCTGGGGTGCCCGTTGCCGCCACTGCCGGAGGAACACATCACGGTCCCGACGCGCGGGAGGCGATTTCGGCGTTCGGGAGTTCGCTGCCATGTCGCGCGAGGTGGGGAGACGTTTCACAAGGCCCCGGTCGGCCACGTCGCGACGACAGCCCAGTGTTTCGTCGATCTCGCGTCGCAACTGACGCTGGTCGACCTTGTCATCGTCGGCGACTGGCTCGTCCGCAAGAAGAAGGTCGACCTCTCGGCCCTGCGCCGCTACTGCGCGTCGTCGACTTCTCCCCACGCCAGTGCCGCCCGCGTCGCTGTGGCGTACGTGCGGGAAGGCGTCGACTCGCCGATGGAGACCCGCCTCCGCATGCTCATCGCCCTCGCCGGACTTCCTGAGCCCGTGGTCAACCTGACCATCCGCGACGTTTACGGCGAGCCAGTGCGCAGGTACGACCTGAGCTGGCCCTCCATCCGGCTGATAGTCGAGTACGACGGCAAGCACCACGTCGAGCGGATCGAGCAGTGGGAGAAGGACCTCGAACGACGCGAGGCGATCGAGGACGACGACTGGCGCATCCTCGTCGTGACGTCGACGGGGATCTTCGACGTGCCGGAAGAGACGGTCGCACGCATCCACAGGCACTTGCGCACGCGTCGCATGCCCGGCACTCCGCTGTGCCCGGCGCCGTCCTGGCGCGCGCACTTCCCCGGCAAGACTCCGCTCTGAGGCGTCGAGCTCTTCACCGCGGTGAAGACATGGACGGGCCGGGCGCTCCGGCGGCCCACAAGTCGCCACCACGGTGAAGACTTGTACGCCGCCCCGCGCGCCCGCGGGCCCGGCTCAGCGGTAGCCGGGCTTGATGACGGTGTTGATCAGCTCGATGCGCTCGTCGAACGGCAGGAACGCCGACTTCATCGCGTTGACGGTGAACTTGGCCAGGTCGGCGCGCGTGTAGCCGAACGCCTCGACCAGGAGCGCCATCTCCTGCGTCATCGAGGTGGCCGACATCAGCCGGTTGTCGGTGTTGATCGTGACCCGGAACCCGAGCTCGGCCAGCCGGCCGAACGGGTGCTCCGCGATCGACGCGGCCGCACCGGTCTGCACGTTGGAGGTCGGGCAGATCTCCAGCGGGATCCTCCGGTCGCGCACGTACGCCGCGAGCGTGCCCAGCCGGTCACCCTCGACGTCCTCGATGATGCGTACGCCGTGGCCCAGCCGGTCCGCACCACAGGGGTGCACGGCCTCCCAGATCGAAGGCAGCCCGAACGCCTCGCCCGCGTGGATCGAGATCCGCAGGTTCTCCTGGGCGAGGTACTCGAACGCGTCGAGGAAGCGCGTCGGCGGGAAGCCGTCCTCGGGACCGGCGATGTCGAAACCGGCCACGCCACGGTCGCGCCACGCGACCGCGAGCCGGGCGACCTCGATGCCGCGGGCCGCCTGGCGCATGGCCGTGAGCAGCTGCCGTACGACGATCGGGCGCGCGCCCTGCGCCGCAGCAGCGACGCCCTCGTCGAGGCCCTCCTGCACGGCTGCCACGACCTCGTCGAGTGTCAGGCCCTGCTGGAGGAAGAGCTCGGGCGCATAGCGGAGCTCGGCATAGACCACGCCGTCGTCGACGAGGTCCTCGACCGCCTCGCGGGCGATCCGCCGCAGGTGCGCCGGGGTCTGCATCACCGCGATGGTGTGCTCGAAGCCCTCGAGGTAGCGCACGAGCGAGCCCGACGTCGCGTTGTCGCGGAACCACTCCCCGAGCGCGACGGGGTCCGCGGTCGGCAGCGGGTGCCCTATCTCCGTGGCGATGTCGATGATCGTCCCCGGCCGCAGGCCGCCGTCGAGGTGGTCGTGGAGCACGACCTTGGGCAACGTGCGGATCTCGTCGAAGGTGAGCGCAGGAGTGGTCATCGGCGTCATCCGATCCGGTCGATGACGAGCGGCGTGGCGTCGTACGCCGTGCCCTCAGGCGCGATGTCGAACCCGCCGTCCAGGGAGGCCAGGGCCCGGTCGAACCGCTCCGGCTCGTCAGTGAGAAGGGTGAAGAGGGGCTGACCGGCGGTGACCGTGTCGCCGGGGCGCGCGTGCCACACGACACCCGCTCCGGCCTGGACCGGGTCCTCCTTGCGGGCACGCCCGGCGCCGAGGCGCCAGGCCGCGAGGCCCACCGCCATCGCGTCGAGGCGCGTGAGGACACCCGACGAGGGGGCAGCGACGACCTGCGACTCACGTGCCACCGGCAACGCAGCCGTCGGGTCACCGCCCTGGGCACGGATCATGGCGTTCCACACGTCCATCGCCTTGCCGCTGGCGAGCACGTCCGCCGGGTCCACGTCGTCCCGGCCCGCCCCTGCGAGCATCTCCCGGGCGAGCGCGAGGGTCAGCTCGACCACGTCGGCCGGCCCGCCGCCGGCGAGCACCTCGACCGACTCGGCGACCTCGATCGCGTTGCCCGCAGTCAGGCCGAGCGGCGTGGACATGTCGGTCAGCAGCGCGACCGTGCGCACCCCGGCGTCCGTGCCGAGGTCGACCATCGTGCGCGCGAGCTCCTGCGCGTCGGCGAGCGACTTCATGAAGGCACCCGTGCCGACCTTCACGTCGAGCACCAGCGCGCCGGTGCCCTCGGCGATCTTCTTGCTCATGATCGAGGAGGCGATGAGCGGGATCGCCTCGACGGTGCCGGTCACGTCGCGGAGCGCGTAGAGCTTCTTGTCCGCGGGGGCGAGCCCGTCGCCTGCCGCGCAGATGACGGCACCGACGTCACACAGCTGTGCGAACATCTCGTCGTTCGACAGGGCGGCGCGCCAGCCAGGGATCGATTCGAGCTTGTCGAGGGTGCCCCCGGTGTGGCCCAGGCCGCGTCCGGAGAGCTGCGGGACCGCGACCCCGCACGCCGCCACGAGTGGCGCAAGGGGCAGCGTGATCTTGTCGCCGACACCGCCGGTCGAGTGCTTGTCCGCGGTCGGCAGCCCCAGGTCACCGAAGCTCATCCGCTCGCCTGACGCGATCATCGCCGCGGTCCAGCGCGCGATCTCGGGGCGGGTCATGCCGTTGAGCAGGATCGCCATCGCCAGCGCGGACATCTGCTCGTCGGCGACGACGCCGCGCGTGTAGGCGTCGATCACCCAGTCGATCTGGCTGTCGGTGAGGGCGGCTCCACCGCGCTTGGCGATGATCACCTCGATCGCGTCGTGCTGGGAGGTGGTCATCGGTTCTCCAGGTCGTCCAGGTCGTGCGGGCCGAAGGCATCGGGCAGGAGGAGGTCGAGTGGCACCGGGCCACGACTGAGCAGCACCTCCAGCTGCGGTCCGCCGTTCTCCATGAGCAGCTGGCGGCAGCGGCCACAGGGGGTGATCAGGTCGCCGTCGCCGTTGACGCAGGCGAAGTGCGTGAGGCGCCCGCCGCCGCTCGCGTGCAGCGCCGACACGAGGCCGCACTCGGCACAGAGCGTCACGCCGTACGACGCGTTCTCGACGTTGCAGCCGACCACCGTGCGGCCGTCGTCGACGAGCGCCGCGGCACCCACCCGGTAGCCGGAGTACGGCGCGTACGCGCGCGCCATGATCTCGGTCGCGGCGGCCTGCAGTCCGGGCCATGGATCCGCAGTCACCCTGCCGACCCCTTGCGATAGATCTGACCGTCGGCCGCCGGCATGCGAAGCCGTTGCGCCGCGAAGGCGAGCACGAGCAGCGTCGCGAGGTAGGGCGTCATCGCGGTGAACTCGCGCGGTACGTCCTCGGTGGTGGCGAACCACACCCCGAAGAGCACGGCTGCCACGAGCAGGATCGCAGGCCCACGCAGCAGACCAGCCTTCAGCTCGCCGGCACGGACCAGCCTGACGACCCGCACCACCACGACGACCAGCAGCCACAGCGCCACGAGGAGGAGCAGCGCATGGATGGCATCCGCCTGCCGGTGGCGCAGCGAGTCGGTGTAGCCGAACATGCCCGAGCCCATGAGCACTCCGGTGGGGCGCCAGTTGCCGAAGATCATGGCCGCCAGTCCGATGTAGCCGCGCCCACCGGTCTGGTTGGTCGTGAAGCCGGGCGACGAGACGAGGGCGAGATAGGCACCACCCAGGCCCGCGAGACCGCCCGAGATCAGTACGGCTGCGTACTTGTGCCGGATGACGTTGATGCCGAGCGACTCGGCAGCCTGGGGGTTTTCGCCACAGGAACGCAGGCGTAGGCCGAAGGTCGTGCGCCACAGGACGACAGCGGTGACGACGACCAGAGCCAACGCGAGAATCGTCACGACCGACAGGTTGGTCGTCAGGGTCGCCACGATGCTGGCCAGGTCCGAGACGAGGAACCAGTGCTTGCCGGCGAGGTCCCCCGCGAGCTCCGAGATGCCGGGGACGGTGAGGTCCGCCGGCTTGTCGATGCCCGTCAGCTGACGCGGACCGCCCGTGCCTCGATCGGAGGACAGGTCGGTGAAGAACGCCTCGGCCAGGAACGTCGTGAGGCCGAGCGCGATGATGTTGAGCGCGACACCGGAAACGATGTGGTCGACACCGAAGGTGACCGTCGCCAACGCGTGGACGAGGCCACCGAGCACGCCGAACGCGATCCCGCCGAGCAGGCCGACGTAGGGGTCGACGTGATAGGTGAAGAACGCCGCTCCCCATGTCCCGAGCAGCATCTGGCCCTCGAGGCCGAGGTTGACCACGCCGGCGCGCTCGCTCCAGAGGCCGCCGAGGGCGGCGAGCAGGATCGGGCAGGTCGCGACCAGCGCGGCCTGCAGGCTGCGGGGCGAGTCGAGGTCGTGGGCACCGGTCGCGACGCGGACGACAGCGACCGAGGTCAGTGCGAAGAGCACCCAGAGCGCGATGCGGATCGGCTTGCTCATGCCACCACCTCCGCCGGCCTGGCGAGCGCGGCGGCGAGGGCGCGCCGTTCTGCTGCGGCGCGCCACCTGCGTGCGGCCTCGTAGGCGATGACCACCGACAGCACCACGACTCCCTGGGTGACGTTGACGATCGAGGGCGAGATGCCGGCCTGCGCCTCGAGCGGATTGGCCTGGACGCTGAGCCAGGCGAAGAGGGCCGCGCCGATCGCGATTCCGAGGGGGCGATTGCGTCCGAGCAGGGCGACCGCGATGCCGGTGAACCCGATCAGCGGCTGGAACGTCGAGCCGTAGTAGTCCGCGCCCCCGAACAGCGCGGGCATCCAGATCAGGCCCGCGACCGCACCCGAGAGCATCATGGCGATCACGATCATCCGGTTGACGCGTACGCCGGACGCGACCGCCGCGGGCTGGTTGGAGCCAGCGGCGCGCAGGTCGAAGCCGAACCGGGTCCGGTTGACGACGAGCGACATCGCCACACCGACGAGGATCGCGAGCACAGCCAGTGCCCAGATCTCGCCGTCGCGTGCCTCGAACGGCTGGATCCCGACGAGCTTGCTCGAGTCCGGGATCGGGGCGGTGCGCCGGCCATCGCCCGCACGCTCGCCACGCGTGTTGAGCATCCAGCCAACCAGCCCGATGCCGATCGAGTTGAGCATGATCGTCGAGATCACCTCGCTCACCCCCCGCGTCACCTTGAGCACGGCAGGGAGCCCGGCCCAGAGCGATCCGACAGCCATGGCCAGGACGAGCGAGGCCCAGATGTTGAGTGTGCCGGGCAGGAGCGCAGCGCCCGCGAACGACGCAGCGGCCCACGCGGCGAGGGTGTACTGCCCCTCGACGCCGATGTTGAAGAGGTTCATCCGGAAGCCGATGGCAGCCGCAACACCCGAGAGGAAGAGCATCGAGGTCTGATTGATGATCGCGACCCAGTCGCGGTTGCTGGGGGCAGAGAGCATGACCTCCCAGAACGGGCCGATGCCGTCGCCTGAGAGGGCCACGACGGCACTCGTCACGACGATCGCGATGAGGGCCGCCACGACGGGCGCGACGGCGACCATGCCGAGGGCGCGGAGCCGGGTGAGGATCACGACGCCTCCCTTCCGCCGGTCATGGCTGCACCGAGCTGTTGCGGGGTGACGGTCGCCGGGTCGAACTCGCCAACGAGCTCGCCGCGCAGCTGCACCTGGATCCGGTCGGACAGGCCGATCAGCTCGTCGAGGTCCGCCGAGATCAGGAGCACCGCCAGCCCGGCAGCGCGGGCCCGCTTGATGTGGTCCCAGATGACGGCCTGGGCACCTACGTCGACGCCACGCGTCGGGTGCGAGGCGATCAGCAGCACCGGCTCGCCGCTCATCTCACGGCCGATGATCAGCTTCTGCTGGTTGCCGCCGGAGAGCGCTCTCGCGTTGGTACGGATCGACGGTGTGCGGACGTCGTACTCCTCCACGATCCGGCTGGTGTCGGCCCGGGCCACCCGACCGCGGACCAGGCCACGGGCGTTGAGCAGCGGGCTGGTCTGGTGGCCGAGGATGCGGTTCTCCCACAGCGGGGCATCGAGCAGCAGACCATGGCGGTGCCGGTCCTCGGGGACGAAGCCGATACGCGCCTGACGACGCCGTCGGGTCGACCACCGGGTGATGTCGTCGTTGCCCAGGACGACACGGCCGCTGGTCGCCTTGCGCATGCCGAGCAGGGTCTCGACGAGCTCGGTCTGTCCATTGCCCTCGACGCCGGCGATGCCGACGATCTCGCCACGGTGAATGGTCAGGTCGATGTCACGGAGCAGGTCGCGGCCGTGCTCGTCGACAAGGCCGAGATCCGTCACGGTGAGCACCGGGGTGGTGGTGACGGTGGACTCTCCCGTCTCCGGCGAGGGCAGTTCCGTGCCGACCATCAGCTCGGCGAGCTGGTGCCGGGTCACGGTCTTCGGGTCGGCGGTGCCGACCGTGGTCCCGCGCCGCATGACGGTGATGTCGTCGGCGATTGCCAGCACCTCGTCGAGCTTGTGAGAGATGAAGAGCAGCGTGTGACCCGTGGCGCGCAGCTCGCGGAGGTTGTCGAAGAGTGCCTCGACCTCCTGCGGGACGAGCACGGCGGTCGGCTCATCCAGGATGATCGTGCGCGCACCGCGATAGAGCACCTTGAGGATCTCGACACGCTGGCGCTGCCCGACGCCGAGATCTTCGACCAGCCTGTCGGGGTCGAGGTCGAAGCCGTACGCCGCGGAGAGCCTTCGGATCTCGTCGCGGGCGCCGTCGCCGATGCCGTGCAGCTTCTCCGCGCCGAGCACGACGTTCTCGAGGACGGTGAGGTTGTCGGCCAGCATGAAGTGCTGGAAGACCATGCCGATCCCAGCCGCGATCGCGTCGGTCGGGGACCCGAACCTCACCTGCCGGCCGTCGACCTCGACGTGGCCCTCATCGGGCGACTGCACGCCGTACAGGATCTTCATCAAGGTGGACTTGCCGGCACCGTTCTCACCTACGAGCGCGTGGACGGTGCCACCGCGGATCGTGAGGTGCACGTCGGAGTTGGCGACGACACCCGGGAAGCGCTTGGTCACACCACGGACGACGATGCCGGCGGGGTTCTCCTCGCTCATTTGCACACTCTCCCTTGCACGACAGTGGCCCGGACCAGACGCTAGCGCCTGACCCGGGCCACTGGCATCGGTCACGGAGCCGTCGGGACCTTCACCTTGCCGGAGACGATGTCCTGACGCGCCTTGTCGAGCTGGGCCTTGATGTCGTTGATGAACCCACCGGAGGTGGAGACGTCGACACCGCCGACCTTCAGGTCGTACGTCGTGTACGACGCGAGCGGCTCGCCGTCGACGACCGACTTGACCATGTCGAAGGTCGCGACGTCCACGCCCTTGGTCATCGACGTGAGGATGTGCTTCTGCTGCGCCTTGGGGGCGGTGAGGAACTGGTCGGAGTCGACGCCGATGGCCCAGACCTTCGCCTCGGTCACGGCCTCGAAGACACCCGCACCGGAGCCGCCGGCCGCGTGGTAGACGACGTCCGCACCCTCATCGATGGCGGCAGCCGCGGCGGCCTTGCCGCCGGCCGGGTCACCGAAGCCCTTGAGGTCGGTCTCCTGGATGTACTTCACCACGACCTTGACGTTCGGCTTCACCGACTTCGCGCCGGCCACGTAGCCCGCCTCGAACTTCTTGATCAGGTCGGTGTGAACGCCGCCGACGAAGCCGATCGTGCCGGTCTTCGACTTCAGGGCCGCAGCGACGCCGGCGAGGTAGGAGCCCTCCTGCTCGGCGAAGCCGAGGTAGGCGACGTTGCCGCTCGGGTCCTCGTCGGGGTCGAAGCCGTCGATGACGGCGAAGCAGACCTCGGGGTAGTCCGGGGAGACCTCGTTGACGGAGGCCGAGTAGGCGAAGCCGACACCGATGATCGGGTTCATGCCGTTGTCGGCCATCGAGCGGAGGCGCTCCTCGCGCGCCGACTCGGCTTCGCCGTCGGCAGCCTCACCCGTCTCGCCGGTGACACCGAGGTCCTTCTGCGCCTTCTGCAGGCCGCGGTAGGCGGAGTCGTTGAACGACTGGTCGCCACGACCGCCGACGTCGTACGCCAGGCCGACCTTGACGTCACCCTTCGGCGCCACGCAGGGCTTGTCGGTGCCCTTGGCCGTCGAGCCGGAGTCTTCCTTGGTCGCACAGCCTGTCAGCGCTGCACCAGCAATCAGTGCCGCAGCCGCGATGGAACCGATCTTCCGCACGATGTTTCCCCTTCACCGCTCGTGGTCCGCCAACGCGGACATCGGCGTCACCCTAGGGCGACCACGTGTCCAATAGCGGGAATCATCCCGAACTGTTACTCACCGGTTATCCGCAGGACGTCAGCCGGGAAGGCGCGTCAGGAGCAGGCGCCACGCTCCGCCGTCGCCGGCGATGTCGAGCGGCAGGTCCGTGCCGGGCACGAGGATGAGCTGGGAGCGTGACACGACGCCGTCGCACGGAATGGTGAGCGTCATCGCGGTGCCAGGGGCGGTGACGACATGGGCAGCACCTCCAGCGCAGACGCCGTAGACGACCATGGCTGAGTCCGCCGACGAACGGATCACGCTCGTACGGTCGCCGGTCCCGTCCGCGCGGCCGACCTCGACCTCTTCGGGCAGCAGCGGCGCGAGCTCTCGCAGCGGAGCCTGTGCGGCTGCCGTGGCTGCGTCATTGGGAAGAGCCGTCGAGTCGGCCGCAGGGCGGCCCCCGTCCTCCGCGCAGGCGGAGAGGACGAGGGCCGCAACAGCAAGGCCGCCGACAAGGGCAGCGTTCCGCATAGTCAGTAGATCCACCACCGTGCAGAGGTCGGCGCCTGGGCCGACCAGTAGGTGTAGTTCCAGCCTCCCGAGCCCGCCGAGTAGTAGCCGACCTTGGTGTAGCCCTTCACCCGCTCCCGGACCGTGCCGCGGTCACAGTGCCGGGTGGCACCGGCAGGGACGCTGAAGGTCGCCGACGTGACGTAGCCGGTGGTCGTCGAGCGCTGGACGCTCGGGTTGACCGTGGTCTGGATGCCTCCGAAGATGGGCGCCTTCATCTCCGCCGTCATCGACACGCTGAGACCCCACGTGAAGGTCTTGGAGGTCTCCGCCTGGCAGGTGGCGGAGATCGTCGAGCGCGTGAGGTTCTGGACGCTGTCGCGCCAGGCGATCGCCCGACTGTTCTCCGTGTTGGAGGTGATGACGTTGCACACGCGGTTGCCGCTGCTCGTGTTGAAGCAGCTGGACCAGAGCGGCGCCGCCTCTGCCGGCGACGCGACCGCGAGGCCGGAGGCAACGACGCCGGCGGCGATCAGGACACGAAAAATCATGGGTCTCCTCTGAGACGGAGCGCCCCGATGACGCCCGGCGACGAAAGCCTCATGGGCACCGGGGCGAGCCGGAATGGGTAGACCTACCC
>NZ_DATIHB010000146.1:0-1740 GCF_035481145.1 Nocardioides sp.
GACGCCGAGGACGCCGCCAAGGAGGCGCGCAACTCCTTCGAGGAGGCCTACGCCAAGGCCTTCAGCGCCTACCAGCGCCGCCTGCGCGAGGCCAACGCGCTCGACTTCGACGACCTGATCATGACCACGGTCCACCTGCTCCAGGCGTTCCCCGACGTGCGCGAGAACTACCGCCGCCGGTTCCGCCACGTGCTCGTCGACGAGTACCAGGACACCAACCACGCCCAGTACAGCCTGATCCAGCAGCTGTGCGGCACGTCGTTCGAGATCGGCACGGCCCTCGAGGAGTCCGGGGCCGAGCAGGTCGGGCCGAGCGAGCTGATGGTCGTCGGCGACGCCGACCAGTCCATCTACGCCTTCCGCGGCGCCGACATCCGCAACATCCTCGACTTCGAGCAGGACTTCCCCGACGCGACCACGATCCTGCTCGAGCAGAACTACCGCTCCACCCAGACCATCCTCAGCGCCGCGAACTCCGTCATCGGCAACAACCGCGGCCGCAAGCCCAAGCGGCTGTGGACCGACGCGGGGGAGGGGGAGCGCATCGTCGGCTACGTCTCCGACGACGAGCACGACGAGGCACGGTTCGTCAGCGAGGAGATCGACACGCTCGTCGACGACGCCGGCATCAAGCCGGCCGACGTCGCGGTCTTCTACCGCACCAACGCCCAGTCCCGCGTCTTCGAGGAGGTGTTCATCCGCACCGGCCAGCCCTACAAGGTGGTGGGCGGGGTGCGCTTCTACGAGCGCAAGGAGGTGCGCGACGCGCTCGCCTACCTGCGGATGCTGGTCAACACCGCCGACGAGATCTCGCTGCGCCGGGTCCTCAACACGCCCAAGCGCGGCATCGGCGAGCGGGCCGAGGCCTGCGTCGCCGCGCTCGCCGACCGCGACCGGATCACCTTCTGGGAGGCGCTCGTGAGGGCCGAGGAGGCCCCGGGCCTGGCCACCCGCAGCCTCAAGAACATCGAGGGCTTCGTCGCCATCGTCCAGGAGCTCCAGTCCATGGTCGAGGCCGACGAGCGCCCCGACGTGATCCTGGAGTCGGTCCTCGAGCGCTCCGGCTACCTCGCCGAGCTCGAGGCCAGCGACGATCCGCAGGACGGCACCCGCGTCGAGAACCTCGCCGAGCTCGTCGCCGTCGCGCGCGAGTTCGCCGAGGACCCCCAGCCGGGTCCCAGCGCCGACCCCGCGGAGGTCGAGGCCGGCACGGTGGCCGTCGGGCTCGGCGACTTCCTCGAGCGCGTCGCCCTCGTCGCCGACGCCGACCAGATCCCCGACGCGCCTGACGGGGACGACTCCGGCGTCGTCACCCTGATGACCCTCCACACGGCCAAGGGCCTGGAGTTCCCCGTCGTCTTCCTCACCGGCCTCGAGGACGGCGTCTTCCCCCACCAGCGCTCGCTGGGCGACCAGCCCGAGCTCGAGGAGGAGCGTCGCCTCGCCTACGTCGGCCTGACCCGCGCCGAGAAGCGCCTCTACATCTCCCGCGCCCTGGTCCGCTCCGCGTGGGGCGCGCCCAGCCACAACCCGGCGAGCCGCTTCCTCGACGAGCTCCCGGTCGACCTCGTCGACTGGCGGCGTACGGCTGCCGAGCAGACCCGCTGGGGCCGCCAGGACCTCACGGGCGGCTCCACGCGCCTTGCCACGCCCACCGACGCCGGGCGCCGCAACTTCTCCTCCGCCGCCCTCAAGGCCGATGCCGCGGCGAAGGCCAAGACCGCCCGCGAGATCCCGTCG
>NZ_DATIHB010000147.1:0-30539 GCF_035481145.1 Nocardioides sp.
GCGACGAGCGCCTCCGCGAGCGGGGTGCGGCCACCAGTGGGGACGTCGCCGAGCATCCGCTCGGCGCGGTCGACGGAGCTCGTGGGCTCGAGCGCGACCGTGGCCTTGTCGCCGCCGAAGGTGACCACGGCGACCTTGTCGCGCCGCTGGTAGGCGTCGAGCAGCAGGCTCACGACCGCGGTCTTGACCTCCCTGACGCGCTTCGTCGCGCCCATGGAACCGGAGGTGTCGACCACGAAGACGACGAGGTTGCCCTCCTTGCCCTCGCGGATGCTGCGGCGCAGGTGCTCGGGCCTGATCACTCCCCCGTCGCGGGCCGCGGCGAGGACGGTGCCGGTGACCGAGAGACCCTGACCCTGCGGGTGCTCGAGCGGTACGGCGCGCAGGTGGCGGCCGACCGTCGTGATCGCGGTCGAGCGCTTGCCCGTGACGCCCTGGCCGACGCGATCGACTTGGATCAGCCGCGCCTGGAAGGGAGTTCCGGCTGACTCGCGGGTGCGCTCGGCGGCGTCGCTCGACAGGTCGGCGCCCCGGTCCTTCGGCTCGGCCGGCGGCTCGAAAGACCGCGGTTCGGGCGACTCGCCGGAGTCCTGCGGCGCCTCCGCGGGCGTGTCGGCAGAACTGTGGTGGTTCGGGTCGGAGCCACCACCCTCGGGAGGCGTCGGGTCGTCGTCGGGACCGTCGGGGTCGGTCGGCTGCTCGGGCGCGTGCTCGTCGAGCAGCTCCTCGAGGTCCTGGCTCTGGTCGTGGGAGTCGAACGGGTTACGCCGGCGCCGGTGCGGCAGCGCGAGGCGGGCCGCGACACGCACGTCCTCCGCGGTGACCTCCGTGCGGCCGCACCAGGCGGCGTGCGCCACCGCAGTGCGCGCGGTGACCAGGTCGCCACGGAGCCCGTCGACGTCGTACGCCGCACACAGGGTCGCGATCTGCACGAGGATCTCGTCGGGCAGCTCGACCGAGCCGAGGAGTGCCTGCGCGGCGGCGATGCGCTCCGCGACGTCCGCATCCGCAGCGGCGTGCTTCGCCACGAACTCCTCCGGCGAGGCCTCGAAGGCCATCCGGCTCCGGATCACCTGCACGCGCAGCTCGGGGTCGCGCGAGGCGGCCACATCGACGGCGAGGCCGAAGCGGTCGAGGAGCTGTGGGCGCAGCTCGCCCTCCTCGGGGTTCATGGTGCCGACCATGACGAAGCTCGCCGCGTGCGTGACCGAGACCGCTTCGCGCTCGACCCGGGCCCGCCCCATCGCGGCAGCGTCGAGGAGCGAGTCGACCAGGTGGTCGGGCAGCAGGTTGACCTCGTCGACGTAGAGCAGGCCGCGGTTGGCGCGCGCCAGCAGGCCGGGCTCGAACTCGACCGATCCGGAGCCGACCAGCTTGTCGAGGTGGAGCGAGCCGACGACGCGGTCCTCGGTCGCGCCCACGGGGAGCTCGACGAGGGCGACGGGCCGCGTCGCCACGGCAGAGGTGTGCGCCGCGACGTCGGGGCAGTCCGGGTCGGGTGCGTCCGGGTCGCAGGAGAACCGGCAGCCCGCGAGCACGTCGATCGGCGGCAGCACCGAGGCCAGGCCGCGGACCATCGTCGACTTGGCGGTGCCCTTCTCGCCCCGCACCAACACGCCCCCGATGCCGGGGCTGACCACGGCCAGCGAGAGCGCCAGCCCGAGGTCGTCCTGCCCGACGACGGCGGAGAACGGGAAGGTGGAGCTCATCAGGAACGCCCCTCGATCTCGCCCTCGGTCTCGAGCATGATCTCGGCCAGCGCCTGCTTCATCTCCGGCGACGGCTCCTCCCACAGGCCACGGCTCTGCGCCTCGAGCAGCCGCTCGGCCATGCCGTGCAGCGCCCACGGGTTCGCCTCCTCGAGGAACGCCCGGTTGTCGGCGTCGAGCACGTAGGTCTCGGTGAGCTTCTCGTACATCCAGTCGGCGATGACGCCAGTCGTGGCGTCGTACCCGAAGAGGTAGTCGACCGTCGCGGCCATCTCGAACGCGCCCTTGTAGCCGTGGCGGCGCATCGCCTCGATCCAGCGCGGGTTGACGACGCGGGCACGGAAGACGCGGCTCGTCTCCTCCACGAGCGTGCGGGTGCGCACCGACTCGGGACGGGTCGAGTCGCCGATGTACGCCGCCGGCGCCTGGCCGGTCAGCGCACGCACGGTCGCGACCATGCCGCCGTGGTACTGGAAGTAGTCGTCGGAGTCGGCGATGTCGTGCTCGCGGGTGTCAGTGTTCTTCGCCGCCACCGCGATCCGCTTGTACGCCGTCTCCATGGCGTCGCGGGCCGGCTCACCGTGCTGGTCGCGGCCGTACACGTAGCCGCCCCAGGTCGTGTAGACCTCGGCCAGGTCGGCGTCGGTGCGCCAGTCCTTGGAGTCGATCAGCTGCAGCAGGCCGGCGCCGTACGTGCCGGGCTTGGAGCCGAAGATGCGGGCAGTGGCCGCGGAGGCCTCGGTGCCGGCGGCAACGTCCTCGGCGACGTGGGCGCGGACGTAGTTGTCCTCGTCCGCCTCCTCCTGCGCCGCGGCGATCTTCACCGCGTCGTCGAGCAGCGCCACGACGTGCGGGAAGGCGTCGCGGAAGAAGCCGGAGATACGCATGGTGACGTCGATGCGCGGGCGGCCGAGCTCCTCGAGCGAGATCGGCTCCAGATGGGTGACGCGGCGCGACGCCTCGTCCCACACCGGGCGGACACCGAGCAGCGCCAGGCACTCGGCGATGTCGTCGCCGGAGGTGCGCATGGCGGAGGTGCCCCACATGGAGAGGCCGACCGACTTCGGGTAGTCGCCCGTGTCCTGCTTGTGGCGCTCGACGAGGCTCTCCGCCAGGAGCTGGCCCGTCTCCCACGCGAGCTGCGAGGGGATCGCCTTCGGGTCGACCGAGTAGAAGTTGCGACCGGTCGGCAGCACGTTGACGAGGCCACGCAGCGGCGAGCCGGACGGGCCTGCCGGGACGAAGCCACCGCGCAGCGCGTTGACGATGTGGTCGAGCTCGTCAGTGGTCTGCTCCAGGCGGGGTGCCACCTCGGCGATCGCGAACTCGAGCACCCGCTGGACCTCCGCGGCATCACCCGAGTCGGGGACGAGCGAGAGCGCCTTGTCGATCGCGGCGTCGGACCAGCCGCCACCGTCGATGGCCAGCAGCATGTCACGGGCAATCGCCTCGAAACGGTCGGCACCCGCGCGGTCGCGGGCCGACTCGTCGAGGCCGAGGGCCTCGCGCAGGCCGACGACATGGGCGTTGCCGCCCCAGAGCTGGCGGGCCCGGAGGATGGCGAGCACCAGGTCGACCTTGGCCTCGCCTGCCGGCGGGGCGCCGAGGACGTGGAGGCCGTCGCGGATCTGGGAGTCCTTGATCTCGCAGAGCCAGCCGTCGATCTGCATGATCATGTCGTCGAAGCGCTCTTCGTCCGGCTTGTCGATCAGGCCGAGCTCGCGGTCCATCTTGGCGGCCTGGAGCAGCGTCCAGATCTTGCCCTGCAGCGCCGGGACCTTGGCCGGGTCCATCGTGGCGACGTTGCCGTACTCGTCGAGGAGCTGCTCGAGGCGGCTGATGTCGCCGTACGACTCGGCGCGCGCCATCGGCGGCACCAGGTGGTCGACGAGCGTGGCGTGGGCACGGCGCTTGGCCTGCGTGCCCTCGCCCGGGTCGTTGACGAGGAAGGGGTAGATGACCGGCAGGTCACCGAGGATCGCGTCGGGCGCGCAGTCGGCCGACAGGCCGGCGTTCTTGCCCGGGGTCCACTCGAGGTTGCCGTGCTTGCCGAGGTGGATGATGGCGTCGGCGCCCCAGCCACCCTCCTCCTGACGGGCCTCGAGCCATCGGTACGCCGCCATGTAGTGGTGGCTCGGCGGCAGGTCGCCGTCGTGGTAGATCGCGATCGGGTTCTCGCCGAAACCGCGCGGCGGCTGCACGAGGACGACGACGTTCTTGCTCTGGATCGCGGCCAGGACGATGTCGCCGTTGTCGACGAAGAGCTCGCCCGGAGCCGCACCCCACGTCTCCTCCATGTCGGAGCGCAGGCCGGCAGGGACCTTCTCGAACCACTTCGCATACGTCGCGGCGGGGACGCGGTTGGTGTTGGCGTCGAGCTGGCCTTGGGTCAGCCAGTCCTGGTCGTAGCCACCGGCGGCGATCAGCGCGTGGATCAGCTTGTCGCCGTCCTTCTCCGCGACGCCGGGGAACTCGTCGGCGCCGACCCAGCCCTCGTCGGCGAGGCGCTGGAGCAGGGCCATCGCCGAGGCGCCGGTGTCGAGGCCGACCGCGTTGCCGATGCGCGCGTGCTTGGTCGGGTAGGCGGAGAGGACCAGCGCGATGCGGTGCTCGCTCGGGTCGACGTGCGCCAGGCGGCCGTGGCCGATCGCGAGGCCGGCGACGCGCAGCGCGCGCTCGGGGTCCGCGACGTACGCCGGCAGGCCCTCGCTGTCGAACTCCTTGAACGAGAACGGCACCGTGATGATGCGGCCGTCGAACTCTGGCACCGCGATCTGCGTAGCCGCGTCGAGCGGCGAGACACCCTCGTCGTTCTCCTCCCACGTCTCGCGCGAGGAGGTGAGGCAGAGCGCCTGGAGGATCGGCTTGTTCAGGCGGGACAGCGCGCCGGCGTCCCACGACTCGTCGTCGCCGCCGGCCTGCGCCTTGGCCGGGGTCGAGCCACCGGCCGCGAGGACGGTGGTGACGATGACGTCGGCCTCGGCCAGCGCCTCGAGCAGCGTGGGGTCGGCGTCACGGAGGGAGGCGCACCAGATCGGCAGCGCCACCCCGCCCTTCGCCTCGATCGCGTCGGCGAGGGCGCCGATGAAGGCGTTGTTGCCCGACATCTCGTGGGCGCGATAGTAGAGGACCGCCACCTTGGTGCCGCTCTGGTTCGTCGCCTCACGCTCGTAGCGGCCCCAGGCCGGTGAGGCGGCCGGGGCGTCGAAGCCCTCTCCGGTCAGCAGCACCGTGTCGGAGAGGAAACGGGCCAGGTGCTCGAGGTTCGCCGGACCACCGTGGGCGAGGTAGGCGTGGGCCTGCGCGGCAACTCCGGCCGGCACGGTCGAGTGGCCCATCAGCTCGGCGTCGGGAGCCTGCTCACCGGTGAGCACCACGACGGGCTTTCCGCTCGCCAGCAGGGTGTCGAGACCCTCGGCCCAGGCCTGGCGACCGCCGAGGAGGCGCACCACCACGAGGTCGGTCCCGTCGAGCAGCGCGGGCAGCTCGTCGAGCGCGAGGCGGGCGGGGTTGGCGTAACGCCAGGTGACCGGCGCCCCGGCCGCGTTGGCGGCACGGGCGCTCATCAGGTCGGTGTCGGAGGTCGACAGGAGCAGCAGCACTTCGATCCCTTCGTGGGGTTTCCTCGCCCCGGTCATCAGGGTGGGGTGACGGGAGTTCCTGACTTCACCGGCCCTGGCTCTCGGCCAGGGACGCGGCGTACACAGTGGCGGGACCGTGCCGGAGTCGCACCGGCTTCCTCGCTCGTCACCCAACGTTCTGGGTCGCACACCCGGCCGGGCGCACGCCCGACGAGCATAAACCGCGTGCCGGGAAGAGACCGCCTCGTCGGCCGGTCCCGGACCGGCGGGAGGTGGGTAGTTCTACCCGTTCCCGCCGGCACCCGGCCGCCCTACGCTGCGCGCACGTGTCTCAAACAACTGCTCGGGGGTCCACCTTGTCGCGCATCCGTTTTCTGCTCTCCTTCCTCGCCACCCTGCTGGTCAGCTCGGCGACGATCACCGGTCTGACGCAGAGCCCCGCCAACGCGGACATCGGGTCCTGCCTACGCCCGTTCTCCTCGACCCCCGCCACCGGCCTGCACTACAACGACCCGTGGGAGAAGGACTACGCCGCCCGCAGGGCGCTGATGGACCGCATCGCGGACACCCCGGCTGGCGGCCGGATCCGGGTCACGATCTGGAAGATCACCGACGCCGGGGTCACCGACTGCCTGATCCGCGCGCGCCTGCGCGGGGTGACCGTCCAGGTGCTGATGCCCGACGCCCACTGCAACTCCTACGAGGCACCGCGCCTGCGCAGGGCGCTCACCGGCACCTCGTCGTGGGTCCACTGCGTCGACCAGACCCCCGGAGCGCACACGCTGCACCAGAAGTCGATCATCTTCGACAAGACCGGAGGCGTTCCCTACGTGACGCTGGTCGGGTCGGCCAACATGACCAACTCGGCCTGGCAGACGCAGTGGAACGACTACTTCGAGTACGCCGGACTCAGGTCTCAGGACGTCTTCAGCTGGTACGCCAAGCGGTTCAACCGGCTCAACACCTACCGGCGCTCGCCCTCCCAGATCGGGGGGCAGACCTCCATCGCGGCCGATGGTCGCGCCGGAGCCTGGTTCCTCCCACGCGTGGCGGACCGGGCCCACGACCCGGAGTACGTCGAGCTGAACAAGCTCCCGAACAACTCCTCGACCCGGATCCGGGTCGCCATGTTCGGTATGGGCGGCACCCGGGGCAACTGGCTGGCCACCGAGCTGATCGAGAAGAAGAAGGCCGGTGCGCAGGTCTACTTCATCGCCGGACCGTCCGTGAGCAACGCCATCAAGGACCGGCTGAAGGCGGCGCGCATCCCCGTCCACAACGGCTATCGCGGTCCCGACTGCGAGGGCAGCAACGAGGACTACACCACCGGCACCTGCACCTTCTCCCACCTGAAGATGTGGACGGCCTACTGGAAGTCGAACGGCGAGGAGAACTTCCGCAGCTACACCGGCTCGGACAACTGGTCGCTCAACACGCTGCGCAACTTCGACGTCATCCAGCGGATCGGCGGCAAGGGGTCCTACAACGACTTCTACACGCTCTTCCAGGACATCTGGGACTCGACGCGGGCCTACTGAGGCCGTCCGACCGAGCCCGTCCAGCGCGCACCCGGCCCGTGGGGTCCGGGTGCGCGCTCATTTACGCTTCCGGGGTGTCCCGACCCTCCGCCGACGATCGCTGCCCCGGCGCGGTGCGTCTCCACGAGGCGGCGGATGGCTTCGTGGCGCGCGTGCGCATCCCGGGGGGCCGCGTGTCCGCGGCCCAGCTGGACACCCTTGCCTCGCTCGCCTCGACGGCCGGCGACGGGCACCTCTACCTGACCTCTCGCGGCAACGTGCAGCTCCGCGGCCTCGCCTCCGGCTGCGGTCAGGACGTCGCCGACGCGCTGTACGCCGCCGGCCTGCTGCCGTCACTGACCCATGACCGGGTACGCAACGTCGTCGCCTCTCCGCTGTCGGGCGTGGACGTTGTCGCCGACGTCGAGGACGTGCTGGCCGAGCTGGACGCCTCGCTGCTCGACGACGAGGGGCTGGTCGCGCTCTCGGGACGCTTCCTCTTCGGCATCGACGCGGGGGTCGGGGACGTCGTCGCCCTCGCCCCCGATGTCGCGGTGGCGCTCGAGGGCGCTACGGGCGCTGCGGGCGCGGGCGAGTGGCGGCTCGTCGTCGCGGGGCAGCCGACGGCGGTGACCGCGCCGTACGACCTGGGGGCCGATCTGCTCATCGGGGCCGCGCACCGGTTCCTGGCACTGCGCGACGAGCACGCGACGACCGCCTGGCGCGCTGCGGAGCTGCCGGCAGCGGCCCTGGCCGAGCTCGCGCCGGGGCGCCCCGGGCCCTCGCTCGCGCCGAGTAACGCGGAGTCACCTGCACTTCCGCGCCCACACGCGGGCGCCGAAGCGCACGTGACTCCGCGTTACTGCCGTTGGCTGGGCGCGTACGACAGGGCAGTCGTCGCCGGGGTGCCGCTCGGCTCCGCGCCCGCCGAGGCGTGGCGCGCGATCGCCGACCTCGTCCCGGCCGCACGGGCGGACGACACCAGCGCCGTCCGGATCACGCCGTGGCGCTCGGTGGTGCTCATCGATCCGGCCCCGAACGCCGAGGACGTCCTGCGTGGGCACGGGTTCCTGCTCGACGACGCCGACCCCCTCGCGCAGGTGACCGCCTGCATCGGCAAGCCGGGCTGCGGTAGGGCGCTGGCCGACGTACGGGCCGACGCAGCCCGGCTCGCGGCCGCACACCCCGGCGTCCGCCTGCACGTGAGCGGTTGTGACCGCCGGTGCGGCCACCCCACCTCGTCCCACCTCTCCGCAGTCGCCGTCGCGGACGGCACCGATCACCAGACGCACTACAGCCTGGAGCAGCACTGATGCAGTACGAGAAGGACGGCAACGCGATCTACGAGGAGTCGTTCGCGATGATCCGGCGCGAGTCGGACCTGGCGCGCTTCGACGAGCTCACCGAGCCCGTCGTGGTCCGGATGATCCACTCCTGCGGCCAGACCGACCTGCCCGCCGATGTCGCGCACTCCCCCGGCTTCGCGGCGGCCGCGCGGAGCGCACTCAAGGCCGGCGCGCCGATCATCACTGACGCCAACATGGTCGCGTACGGCGTGACCCGCGCCCGCCTCCCCAAGGAGAACGAGGTCATCTGCCTGATCCGCGACGAGCGCGTCGCTCCCCTCGCAGCGGAGCTCGGCACCACCCGCAGCGCGGCGGCGTTCGAGCTGCTGCGTGACCGGCTCGAGGGGTCGGTCGTGGCGATCGGCAACGCCCCGACTGCGCTCTTCCACCTGCTCGAGATGATCGAGGCGGGCGGGCCCCGCCCTGCGGCGATCCTCGGCATCCCGGTCGGCTTCGTCGGCGCGGTCGAGTCGAAGGAGGCCCTCGCGCAGAGCGACCTCGGCCTCGAGTGGCTCGTCGTGCACGGCCGCCGGGGCGGTTCGGCCATCACCGCGGGCGCGCTCAACGCGCTCGCCTCGGACGTGGAGATCATCCGATGAACAGCGCGACCCAGCCCGGCAAGCTCTACGGCGTCGGCCTCGGCACCGGCGACCCCAAGCTGATGACCCTGCGCGCCGTGGAAGTGATCCAGGCCGCCGACGTCATCGCCTACCACTCGGCTCGCCATGGCCGTTCCAACGCGCGACGCATCGCTGCGGCGTACATCCGCGAGGACCACGTCGAGGAGCACCTGGTCTACCCGCTGACGACCGAGACCACCGACCACCCCGGTGGCTACCGTGGCGCGATCGAGGAGTTCTACGAGGAGGCCGCGGCCCGGCTCGCCGCGCACCTCGACTCCGGCCGCTCCGTCGCGATCCTCAGCGAGGGCGACCCGCTGATCTACTCGAGCTACCAGCACATGCACAAGCGGCTGGCGCACCGCTACGACACGGAGACCGTGCCCGGCGTGAGCTCGATCCAGGCGGGTGTCGCCGCGCTCGGCGTGCCCCTCACCGAGGACCGCGAGGTGCTCACCGTCCTGCCCGGCACGCTGCCCGAGGAGGAGCTCGCCGCCCGGATCGCCTCGACCGACTCGGCGGTGATCCTCAAGATGGGCCGCACGTTCCCCGCCATCCGCGCTGCCCTCGACGCCGCTGGCCGGCTCGACGACGCGTGGTACGTCGAGCGGGCAACCATGCCGGAGCAGCGCGTCGAGCGGCTGGCGTCCGTTGATCCGGAGTCGGTTCCGTACTTCTCGATGGCGGTGCTGCCGTCGCGGGTCGCCGGTATGACGCCGCTGACCACAACTCCCACTTCGGAGGACCACAACTCACACCTGGGCGAGCCACAAGCCACACCTCGGCGCGGCCGGGTCACCGTCGTCGGCACCGGCCCCGCCGGTCCGCTCTGGCTCACCCCCGAGGTCAAGGGCGCGCTCGCCGCGGCAGACGACCTCGTCGGCTACACGACGTACGTGAAGCGGGTGCCCGAGCGCCCGGGGCAGGTCCGCCACCTGAGCGACAACAAGGTCGAGTCGGAACGCGCGGAGTTCGCCCTCGACCTGGCGGCACGGGGGCGCAACGTCGTCGTCGTGTCGAGTGGCGACCCGGGGGTCTTCGCGATGGCGACCGCCGTGCTCGAGGTGGCCTGCGAGGAGCGGTGGTCGGGCATCGAGGTCCACGTGATGCCGGGGATGACGGCTGCCCACGCCGCCGCCTCGCGCGTCGGCGCACCGCTCGGCCACGACTACGCGACGATCTCGCTCAGCGACCGGCTCAAGCCGTGGGAGGTGATCGCGAAGCGGATCCGGCTCGCCGCCGAGGCGGACCTGGTGCTGGCGATCTACAACCCCGCCTCGAAGGAGCGCCGCCAGCAGGTCGTCGCCCTCAAGGAGCTCCTGCTCGAGGTGCGCAAGCCCGACACCCCCGTCGTCCTCGCCCGCGATGTCGGCGGCCCCACCGAGGTCATCCGGATCGTCGAGCTCGGCGAGATGGACCCCGAGGTCATCGACATGCGCACGCTGATCCTGGTGGGGTCCAGCCAGACGCAGAAGGTCGAGCGGGCAACCGGCGACACCGTCGTCTGGACGCCGCGGCGCTACCCCGACTGAGCCGCGCGCGGAGCGGGTCAGCCGGCGAGGACGTGGAGCACGTCCTCG
Organism: Nocardioides sp.; assembly: GCF_035481145.1. Classification (GTDB taxonomy): domain Bacteria; phylum Actinomycetota; class Actinomycetes; order Propionibacteriales; family Nocardioidaceae; genus Nocardioides. Next base: position 10,354 of record NZ_DATIHB010000147.1, read on the forward strand.
ACACTGTCGACGACCTCGGCACCGTGCGGTGCCGGCGGTCGCGCGACCACGATCACCTCGATGCCGAGCTGTGCGGCGGCCTCGAGCTTGGCGGCGGTCGCCGCGCCCCCGGAGTCCTTGGTCACCAGGGTGTCGATCCCGTGGCGCTGCATCAGCGCGATCTCGTCCTCGAGCGCGAAGGGTCCCCGGTCGAGCAGCAGCACGTGGTGCTTGGGCAGCACGCTCGGCGGGTCGATCGCCCGGATCACGAACCGCGCGTCCACGTGCCCGAACGCCGCCACCTGCTGGCGGCCGATGGTCAGGAAGACGGTCGCCCCGGGTGGCAGCACCTCGGCTGCCGCGTGGATGTCGGGGACCACGACGTACTCCTCGCGCAGGGGGAAGCCCGGGCGGCGCAGCAGCAGGTGCCGCGTGGCGGTCTCGCTGGCAGCGGCGTACGCGTTGGCGGAGATGTGCTCGGCGAACGGGTGCGTCGCGTCGACCACGGCGTCGACCCGTTCCTCCACGAGGTACGACGCGAGGCCGGCAGGTCCGCCGAAGCCACCCACCCGGACCTCGCCGTCGGGGAGGACGGGGGTGCTGACCCGGCCCGCGAGTGAGCTGACCACCTCGTGACCGGCGTCGGCCAGGCGCGCTGCGAGCTCACGCGCCTCCGACGTACCGCCCAGCAGCAGGATCCTCACGCCTGACACCCTAGGACGCCTCGTCAACCAGATCGTTAGGGTGACCAGCGTGACCAGCGAGCCCGGATCTGCCGACGCAGGCGAGGCGACGCCCAGCGGGCGGCCCGCCCAGCTGGAGCGCACGGGCCTGCGCAGCGGCTGGACGACGGGCGCCTGCGCCACCGCGGCGACCAAGGCGGCGTACGTCGCGCTGCTGACGGGTGACTTCCCCGACCCGGTGGCGATCACGCTGCCGACCGCCTCCCCGTCGTTCGCGCTGACGGTGGAGGAGCTCGCGGACGACGGGGCCTGGGCGATGGCCGGTGTCACCAAGGACGCCGGCGACGACCCGGACGTCACCCACCTGGCGCTCGTCCGCTCGACCGTAAGGCGCGGTGCGCCCGGCACCGGCGTGACCTTCGTGGCCGGACCCGGCGTCGGCACCGTGACCAAGCCCGGCCTGCCTCTCGCCGTGGGCGAGCCGGCGATCAACCCGATGCCGCGGCAGTTCATCGCCTCGCACGTCGCAGAGGTCGCCGCCGAGCTCGGAGACAGCGGCGACGTCGTCGTGGAGATCTCGATCGACGACGGCGAGGAGATCGCGCGCAAGACCTGGAACCCCCGGCTCGGCATCCTCGGCGGGCTCTCGGTCCTGGGCACCACCGGTGTCGTCGTCCCCTACTCCTGCTCGGCGTGGATCGACTCGATCCGGCGCGGCATCGACGTCGCGCGGGCGGCAGGCCACCCGCACGTCGCGGGCTGCACGGGCTCGACGTCGGAGAAGGTGGCCGTGGCGGAGTACGGACTGCCCGACGATGCTCTGCTCGACATGGGCGACTTCGCGGGCGCGGTGCTGAAGTACCTCCGCCGCCATCCGGTCCCGCGCCTGACCATCGTCGGCGGCTTCGCCAAGCTCTCCAAGCTCGCAGCCGGCCACCTCGACCTCCACTCGGGGCGCTCGCAGGTCTCGCTCTCGCACCTGTCCGACCTGGCCGCGGAGGCTGGCTTCTCGCTCGACCTGGGCGGGTGCAACACCGGCCTGGAGGCGCTCCACCGGGCGCAGGCCGCGGGGGTGCCGTTGGGCGACCTGGTCGCGACGGCCGCGGCCCGCGAGGCCCTGGCGGTGCTGCGTGAGGCACCGGTCGCGGTCGACGTCGTCTGCATCGACCGCGCCGGCAGCATCGTCGGGCGCTGCGCTCCGATGGCGCGCTGAGGCAGCGCTCAGAGCACGAAGGGCACGACCCACTTCGTGCGCGCCTTGTACGCCGCCCACGCGGCGTACCGGCTCACCCTCGCCTCCTTGGCGAGCATGTTCGGCGTGAAGAGGCCGAGCCAGACCCACGCCAGCACGGCGAACGGGATCCAGTGCCACACCAGCAGCGCGAAGCCCAGGTAGATCATCATCTCGCCGCTGTAGTTCGGGTGGCGGACGTAGCGGAACATCCCGGTCGTGATCAGGCCGCGCTGGATCCGCAGGGTCGCCCACTTCTGCACGTCGGCCGCCATCATGATGACCATGCCGAGCGTCGAGAGGGCGATCGCGAGGGCGAACCAGGCACGGTCGTCGAGCGGGTAGTCGCCGCCGTGGCCCGCGATCAGCAGCCAGCCGAAGAGCCAGTACCAGCCGAGAACCGCGACGATCGAGTTGAGCGCACCGAGCGCGGTGATCCGCACCTGCCAGGCCGGGTCGGGGAACGCCTTGTCCTTCAGGTACCAGACCAGGCCGTAGGAGCCGTGCAGCGCGAGGTAGATCCAGGCCGCCGTGCTGCTCCCCGCCTCGGTATCGCGGTAGATCCAGAGCAGCGCGCCGAGATAGGCCGGCATCAGCGCCTTCTGGAAGTTGATCACCGTGGCGAACTTCATGATCCGCGGCCCACCGGGCGCATCGGTGACCAGACGGCGCTGGAACTCGCGACCGAAGCGGGCGTACGCGGGCGCGGGCCGGCCGGAGGTGCTGCTCATGCCAGGACTTCCTCGGGGACGGTGGTGGCGGTGCGGGACGGCGTCGAGCGGCGAGCCCAGCGGGTGGTGACGCGAGCATGGTTGAACCCCGCGACGAAGAGCGCAAGGGACCAACCGATGGAGGCGGCCCACCACGCCTCGACGAGCGGCATGTCGTGGACGGCGAGGGCGAAGGCGAGGAAGCCGACCGAGACGAGCGGGGAGACCAGCGTCGCGTTGAGCCAGGTCCGCCACGCGACGACCCCGGCGCGCTGGCCACGGCGCTCCGCCTGCCGCACCCGCCAGGCGAGGTACGCCGCGGTGAGGGGCAGCGGGATGACCCAGGAGGCGACAAGCGCCTCACGCCCGGGCACCCACGCCTGCGGCGTGCCCTCGACAGCCCAGTCCGTGCCGGCCCAGACCAGGCCGAGGATCACGACGCCGAGGAGCCCCAGCAGCACGGCTGCGCGGTTGGCGAGGGGCAGCACCATCGGGCTCTGCCGACGGAGCCGACCGCCGCCGTACCGCTGCAGGTAGAGCGCCGCGCCGAGGAAGAGCAGGGGCCCGGCGTAGGCCGCCTCGGTCAGGTTGATCTGCTCCTTCGTCATCGTGGAGAACTGGCCGACCACGATCCAGCCGACGCGAAGCAGTCCGGCCGAGCAGATCATCGCGAAGCCCCACGCCATGTACTCGCGGTGTGCGGCGACGTCACGGCGGACGATCGCCGCCAGCGCGAGCGTGGGCGCCAGCAGCGTGCCGGCGGCGAGCACCCAGAGGATCTCGGCGAACGCCTTGCCGGAGAAGACCTCCGCGTCCGGCGTGCGGAGCAGGTAGGCGATCGCCGTGGTCGCGACGACCCACGAGCCGAGGATGAAGAGGTAGCCGCAGAGCCGGTGGAGCCACGGTGCGTGGCGGCGGATCCGGTCGGAGAACTGCAGGAAGCCCGCCACCAGCGTGAGCGTGCCCACCACCGAGTGCATCCACATGATCGCGAAGCTGCGGACCAGCACCGGGACGTGACCGTCGTGGCCGGAGCCGACGCCGTAGGCGAACGACGGGGAGATCAGCAGAGCCAGGACGCGGTCCTGGAAGTTGCGGGCGCTCTCCGGGTCGCCGGTGGGATCGAGGAAGAAGGTGGTGAACGCCATCGGCGCGTAGAAGGCGATCGCGAGCGCCAGTGCTGCGGCGGCTGCGGGGCGGAGGCGCGACGCCGTCCGGCGCGGGCGATGGGAGGCGACGGCTGACGTGGTCATGGCAAAACCATAAAGGCATTATGTGTTTGGGTGGAACGCATGACCGACGTGACGCCCGCAACGCCGCGGAGCACGAAGCGCGAGGCGCAGCGTTCCGCGATCGTCGCGGCCGCCCTCGGTCTCCTTGAGTCCGACGGCCCCCAGGCCCTGACCACGAAGCGCATCGGCGACGAGATCGGTGCCTCGACCATGGCCGTCTACACGGCGTTCGGGTCGCTGGGCCACGTCGTCGAGGCGATCGTGACTGACGGCTTCCAGCAACTGCAGCGCACGCTCGCGCAGGCCCGGGAGGTGGAGGACCCGCTGGCCGGGCTCTGGGGCCTGCTCACCGCGTACCGGCAGTTCGCCCTGAGCCGCCCGCACCTGTTCCGGGCGATGTACGCCACGGCACCCGTCGGGGGCTACATCCGCACCGGCGAGGCGCTGCTGATCGGCACGGAGGCGTTCGCGGAGGTCGTCACCGCCGTGGAGAGGGCACTCGACGCGGGAGAGCTCGCCGCGGCCCCGGCCTACGACCTCGCACTGGCGGGGTGGAGCGCCACCCACGGCGCAGTGCTGGTCGAGCTGGCGGGCTACACCGCAGCGATGCCGCCACCGGCGACAGCGACGTTCGACCTGGTCTTCATCGCCCTGATGATCGGGTCCGGCGCAGACCCCGCCCGCGTCGCCGCCGTCGTCTCGGGGGAGCCCAGCGCTGTGCCGGCTGCTCGCCGGGCGCCGCGCAGGGTGGATCAGCCGAGGGCGCGGTCGCGGTCGCAGCTGTAGAGGTGCGAGTCGCGGAAGCCGGCCGCGGCGAGCGAGCGGCCGACGAGGATGACGGCACTCCGCTTCAGCCCGGCGTCCTTGACCTGCTGGGCGATGTCGCCGAGGGTGCCGCGCAGGATCAGCTGCTCGGGCTGGGAGGCCTGGAAGACGACGGCGGCCGGGCACTTCTCGCCATAGTTGGGCAGCAGTTCGGCGACCACCTCGTCGACCAGGTGCGTGGCCAGGTGGAGCACGATCAGCGCGCCGGCGGAGCCGAGGTTGGCCAGCGTCTCGCGCGGCGGCATCTTGCTGGCCTGACGGCTCAGCCGGGTGAGGACGACCGACTGGTTGACCTCCGGCACGGTCAGCTCGAGGCCGAGCGCTGCGGAGGCAGCCGCATACGCGGGCACGCCGGGGCACAGGTCGTAGTCGATGCCGAGCGCCTCGAGGCGACGGGCCTGCTCGGCCACCGCGGAGTAGAGCGACAGGTCTCCCGAGTGGAGGCGTACGACGTCGTGCCCCGCCGCGTGCGCCTCCTCGAAGACCGTGACGATCTCGGCCAGGTCGAGGTGCTGCGTGTCGACCTTCCGGGCCCCGGCCGGCACCTCGGCGAGGAGCTCCTCGGGCACCAGCGCGCCGGCGTACATGACGACCTCGGCGGTCTGCAGCAGCCGGAGGCCGCGCACGGTGATCAGGTCGGGGGCACCCGGGCCCGCACCGACGAAGTGGACGGTCACTGCTTCTCCTTCTGGGCGATCCACTGGACCACGGTCATCGCGGCGCGCCAGCCGGTGAAACCACCGACCGGAGTCGTCTGCGCGACGTCGATCTTGACCAGCTCGCCGCCGTGCTCCTTCTGCAGGCGCATGACGAGCGCCTGCGACTCGAGCGTCACGGCGTTGGTCACGAACCGGCCGCCGACCGGGAGCGCCGACCAGCAGGCATCGAAGACGCCACGAGCGGTCAGGCCACCGCCGGCGAAGACGACGTCAGGCGTCGACAGCTCCGCGAGCGCCGCCGGCGCGTCACCGGTGACGACCTGCAGCCGGGGTACGCCGAGGCTCGCGGCGTTGCGGACGATCCGGCCAACCCGCGTCTGGTCGCGCTCGACCGTGATGGCGCGGGTGGTGTCGTGGGCGCGGAGCCACTCGATCGCGATCGAGCCGGAGCCGCCGCCGACGTCCCACAACAGCTCGCCCGGACGCGGCGCGAGGGCGGCAAGGGTGAGCGCGCGGACGTGGCGCTTGGTCAGTTGGCCGTCGGTCTCGAAGAGGTCGTCCGGCAGGCCCGGGGTCTCCTGGACCGGGCGCGGCCCGGCGAACTCGATTGCGCTGACGCTGACGCTCTCGGGTAGTTGAGCCGCCCAGTAGTCGGCCTGGTCGGCGAAGCCGCGCAGGCTCCGCTCGGTGCCACCGAGGTCGGCGAGGACCGTGATCCGGGAGCCACCGAAACCGTGTGCGGTGAGGAACGCCGCCAGCGCTGCCGGCGTGGAGGTGTCGCGGTTGAGGACGAGGAGGTGCTGGCCCGCGCCGGCGTGGCGCATCACGATCGCGAGCGGGGTGGTCAGCGTGGAGACGACCGGCGTGGACTCGACAGGCCAGCCCATCCGTGCGCACGCGAGGCTGACCGCACCGGGGTGGCTGATGATCCGGAGCGCGTGAGGGCCGAGCTCTTCGGTCAGCGTGCGGCCGATGCCGTGGTGCATCGGGTCACCGCTGGCGAGCACGACCAGGCCGCGCTCGGCGTACTCCTCGGCGAGCTTCTTCACCGCGGGGCGTAGCGGCGAGGGCCAGATGACGCGCTCGGCGCTGACCGTCCCGGGCAGCAGGTCGAGCTGGCGGGCGCCCCCGATGACGACGCCTGCGTGCTGGATCGCCTCGCGGGCGGCGTCGGTCAGCCCCGCCCAGCCGTCGGCTCCGATGCCGACCACGACGATGCGGTTCATGCGTGCACTCCTCCGTCGACCAGGTCGAGCAGCGGCTGGAACCCGACCGCCTCGTCGAGGGCGTCGGCGAGCCGGTCGAGCATGTCCTCGCGCCGGTCGGCGTAGCCGGGAGCGCCGGGTTCGGGCGTCCACGGGGAGCCGGTGCGGGAGGCGACCTCGGAGACGAACGCCCGCCGGAAGCCGTCGGACTCGAATGCACCGTGCCACGTCGTGCCCCAGACCGCTCCGCTGCTGAAGCCGTCGAGGAACGGCTCGGCGTCGCTGGATCCTGGTTGGTCGGGGTCGAGCGTGGTCACGCCGTGGTGGATCTCGTACGCCGCGACGTGCTCGCCGCGCCAGGTGCCCTCGGGACGGCCGAGGAGCTTCTCGACACCGAAGTCGACGCGGGTCGGGAGGAGTCCGAGGCCCGGCGACTCACCCCCGGACTCGATGCCGTGCGGATCGTGGATCGTGCCGGCGAGCATCTGGTTGCCGCCGCAGATCCCGAGGACCGGCCTGCCCTCGGCTACACGGCGCGCGATCGCCTCGTCGAGCCCGCGCGAACGGAGCCAGGCGAGGTCGCTCATCGTCGCGCGGGATCCGGGGAGGACGACGAGGTCGGCGTCGGCGAGCTCGCTGGCCGAGGTGGTGAAGGTGACCGCGACGCCTGGCTCTGCCGCGAGCGCATCGAGGTCCGTGGCGTTGGAGATCCGCGGGAAGCGGATCGCGGCGACCCGCAGCGTGGGTGTCTCTGCCTGCGGCCACGCCCCGATCGCCAGGGCGTCCTCGGAGTCGAGCCAGAGGTCGGTGAGCCAAGGGACGACCCCGAGCACCGGGCGGCCGGTGCGCTCCTCGAGCGTGGTGAGCCCGGGGCGCAGCAGGGAGAGATCACCGCGGAACTTGTTGACGATCCATCCCTTGAGGTGGACCTGGTCGGCCGGGTCGAGCATCCCGAGCGTGCCGAACATCGCCGCCAGGACACCACCGCGGTCGATGTCGCCGACGACGACGACCGGCAGGCCCATCTCGCGAGCGAGGCCCATGTTGACGTAGTCGCCGCCGCGCAGGTTGACCTCGGCCGGGGAGCCCGCGCCCTCGGCGAGGACGACGTCGTAGCGCGAGGCGAGGTCGCGGTAGGCCTCGAAGGCCGCCCTGGCCAGATGAGCGCGACCGGTGGCGAACTCCCCCGCCTCCAGCGTGCCCGCCGGCTGGCCGAGCAGGACGATGTGGCTACGACGGTCGGAGCCGGGCTTGAGCAGGACCGGGTTCATCGCCGTCTCGGGCTCGACCCCCGCGGCGACCGCCTGGAGCCACTGGGCACGGCCGATCTCGGAGCCGTCGGCGCAGACCATCGAGTTGTTGCTCATGTTCTGGCTCTTGAACGGCGCGACCTTGATCCCGTTGCGCGCGAAGAGCCGGCACGCCGCCGCCGTCACAAGGCTCTTGCCCGCGTCGGAGGTGGTGCCGGCGAAGAGCAGCCCGCGCGTCTGGGTGGTCACGGCGTCATTCTCGTCCACGCCGGCCGATCACGAGCGCGGTGCCCGCCGCGACGAGCACCGCGGCGGCGGAGACCTGCCGGGAGAGACGGTTGGCGCGGGCCACGTCGCGGACCTCCACGGCGCGCCCGTCGCCGAGGACCCCGCGTGCCTCGGCCTCGCCGTCGTAGGTGTTCGTCCCTCCCAGCCGTACGCCGAGTGCTCCCGCCGTGGCGGCCTCCACCGGCCCGGCGTTGGGCGAGGGGTGCAGGCCGGCGTCGCGCCGCCAGACGGTCAGCGCCTCCCGGCGTCCGGTGACGACGAAGACGAGGAAGGCGGCGAGACGGGCGGGCAGCAGGTTGAGCAGGTCATCGAGGCGCGCGCTTGCCCACCCGAAGTTGCGGTAGCGGGGCGAGCGATAGCCGACCATCGCGTCGAGTGTGTTGGCCGCGCGGTAGCCCAGCAAGCCCGGGGCACCCAGGAGTCCGCCCCAGACCAGCGGCGCGACGACGGCGTCGGAGGTGTTCTCGGCGAGCGACTCGACCGTGGCGCGGGCCAGCTCGTCCGGCGTCAGGTCGGTGGCGTCGCGGGCGCAGAGGTGGCTCAGCCGCCTGCGCGCTCCGGGCACGTCGTCGGACGCGAGCAAGTGCGCCATCGCGTCACCTTCGCGGACCAACGAGGTGCCTCCGAGCGCGACGAAGGTCGCGGCGGCCACCGTCGCGAACTCGGCGAGGCTCCCGGCGCACTGCGCGCCGCCCGGCACGGCACGGCGCACCGCTCCGTGGAGGACGCGCTGCACCCCGACTGTGCCGAGCACCGTGCCACCGACCAGGGCCACGGTGTAGCCGGTGCCGACGGCACGTGAGTCGGCGTGGACCCGGTGCTCGAGGCGGCGGGCGCCCGTGCCGAAGAGGGCGACGGGGTGGTGGCGCTGCGGGTCGCCGAGGGCGACGTCGAGCGCATAGCCCGCCAGCAGTCCTGCTGCACGCACTGCTCCAGCGTTCCCCTTCACGGACCGGGAGCCTACGTCGTCACGCTCACCCGCCGAGGAAGCCGGTCACCAGCGGAACGACACCCCCGACTCCCACCAGCAACGGCACCAGCGAGACCAGCCCGACCGCCTCCAGGCGATCGATCGCAAGCGCAAGACGTGGGTCGCCCCCCTCATCTCGGGCTCCGCTCCCGGGTGCGAAGAGCGCGACGGCACAGGCCGCTCCGGCGACCACGAGGCAGCCGAAGCCGACCGTGCCGGCCCACTCGGGCTGGCGAAGGAGCGTCACGACGGCGGCCACGAGCGCGATCACCACGCCCGTGGCGATGCCCGACAGGACCTCGACCGCGCCGTGGTGCCGCGACCCCCGGCAGGCAGCCAGGACGCCGACCACCGCCGCCAGCAGCGCGCCGGCACCCCCGGAGGCCGCCGTCGGTGCCGCCAGCACCACCATCGTCAGCCATGTCGCCGCGAGCATGGCGCGGAGCAGCTCCCGCGCGGAACGGGGCTCCTCACGGGTTGCGAGCAGCGCCAGACGGGGCAGCGACGGCACGAGCAGAGCGGTGCCGGTCAGGCCCAGCGCGGCCACCAGCCCGGCCTCGAGCCCGGCGCCCCTCCCGAGCAGCGCCAGGCAGCCGAGGACGACGGCGGCCGCCACCGCGGGCAGCAGCAGCACTCCCACCTCGCGCAGCGCCCGTGCCAGCACGAGGGCCGTGCCCGTCGCCGCCACGCAGGCGGCGACCGGTCCGGCGTACTGCTCCCCGGCGACGGCCGCGAACCCGGTGGCCGCCCAGCCGGCCGCAGCAGCCAGGAGCCGCTCGTGACGCCGTCGAACGGCGAAGCCGGCGGCGCCGCCGAGCAGGACGACGGCCGCAGCGGCCACCGCTCCCGACCACGACGGGCCCCGAGCGAGCGCCGCACCGCCCGTGGAGAGCAGCAGCACCGCCACCGTCAGCGCCACCGGACGCACCAGGCGGACGTGCCAGCCGAGGACCTCTGCTCCGACCTGGGCGGCGAGCGCTTCGGCAAGATCGTCCTCTGCGGCTGGTCCGACACCGACGGGGACCAGGGCGAGGACCGAGCCATCGGCGACCTGTTGCTCCGCCAGGCCCGTCGTGACCGCGAGCTCACGGCCGCTCGCGGTGTAGAGGCGGGCGGCGGACGAGAGGCTCGCGAGGCGGGAGAGCTCAGGCAGCAGATCGGCGACCGGCAGGGCGCCCGGCAGGGCCAGGTCGAAGGACGTGCTTGCGCCGGCCACCACCCGGACGCGGACCAGCCCCGGCATGCTCAGCCGCCGAACCTGCGCGCGTTGGCCGACTCCGCCGCTCGGTACTGGTCGTTGGCCGACGCTACCGCGAGGCCGATGGCGTGGAGCACCTCCTTCATGTCCCGCATCGCCGCGTCCCAGTGGCGGCGCGCTTCGTCGAAGGAGTCGGAGGCCTGCCCGGTCCAGTCAGGGGCCCGGGCCATGAGCCGTCGGGCCAGGTCGTCCAGCGTCGTCTCGATGCCGGCAGCAGCCGACCGCAGACCCGCGGACGCATCGTCGAGGGCCGCGTGCCCGACCTTGAGGATCCCGCTCATCACGTCACCTCAGCCCTGACCAGCGAAGCGGCCGAGGGCGACGGCGACCTGGTCCTCCGCCTCGTCGTACGTCGACTCGGTGGCCCGCAGCTGCTCCTCGAAGTCGTCGAGGCTGCGTACCACCCGGTCCGCCGTCGCCTGCCAGGAGTCGACGGCGTTCATGAACGCGCGGTGGCCGCGCCCCTCCCACTGCCCCGCGAGGTCGTCCAGCCGTGCGCGCAGGGCAGTGAGGTCTCCCTGCAGCGCCGAACGGGTCTGTCCCACATCGGCCGCGGCCGCGAGGACCACCCCGTCTCCCTTGCCGATCCCTGCACCAGTGCTCATCGCGCTTCCCTTCCTCTGGTCACGCTGTCGTGACGTCGTACCGGGTGGATGCCCGAGAGGCGCCGCGGTGATCCAGCGCTGTCCACAGGGGTGGCTCGACGGACGGCTTCTCCACAGGCCCGCGGGCAGTGGGAGGCAGATGTCAGTGGTCCGACCTAGCGTCGCGACCATGACCACGACCGACCAGCGCCAGGCGCTCCGCCTCCCCGCGCCTCCGCCGATGCGCCCGAAGGACGGGGGCGCCCTGCTCCTCGCCTTGCCCGCCCTCGGCGGTCTGGGGTCCGTCGGACTCGTGGCCTCGTCCGGCCTCGCCGGCTCGGGGGCGATGCGCACCCGCAGCCTCGTGGCGGCCGGCCTCTTCCTGGTCGTCACCCTCGCCTTCGTGGTGCTGCAGGTCGAGCGTCAGCGCCGTCAGCGGCGTGATCTCTCCGGCATGAGCCGGGAGGACCACCTCGTCCATCTCGCTCGGGCGCGCGAGGCCGTGCGTGTCGCGGCCCGAGCTCAGCGCGAGCGGGCACTGCGCCGGCACCCGTCACCGGTCTTGCTGCTCACCGATCCACTCCCTGCCCCGCGCGCGACCCTCGACGTGCGCATCGGCAGCGCAACCGGTCCTTTCGTCCTGCAGCTCGAGGTGCCGGAGCCGGTCGCTGGCCAGCCACCCGACGCCGTCGCCCAGCGAGCGCTCGACCGCTTCGTCGCGACACACGCTCAGCTGAGCGGCCTGCCGGTCGAGATCGACCTCCGTACGACCCCCGAGATCGTGCTGCTGGGTCCTGCCGAGGAGAGGCGCGCGACCGCTCGCGCGCTGGTCTGCTCCGCAGTCCGGGGCCGCGAGGCGCGCCTGTTGCGTATCGCCGCGCTCCTCGACCCCGAGGCCACAGCGGGCCACGACGAAGCCGCCATCGCCTGGGAGTGGCTCAAGTGGCTCCCCCACCACGGGTCGCCGACCGAGACCGACGGGGTCGGTGCAGCCCGTCTCCTGCTCCGCGCCGAGGCAGAGCTCGATGCCGTGCGTACGCCGGGGGCGCATCTGCTCGTCCTCGACGAGCGCGCACCTGCTCCCGCCGGTTCGGGACGGTCGACGGCACGGCCGGACACGACACTGGTCCGCCTCGGCTCGGCGACTGCACCGCAGGACACAACACCGGGAGGCACGGCGCTGGTGCTCGGGTCCCCCGCCCGCGTCCTGCGCGACGGCGCTGATGTCACACCGGAGGATCTCGCGGTCGACGCCTGCGACATGGCCACCGCGAGCGCCTTCGCGCGGCGGCTCACGGCCGCGACGACCGCCGAGGGCCCGCGCGATGCCCTGGCCCTGCTCCGACGAGGTCCACGCGAGCCGCTACGCGTCCCCATCGGCACTGATCCGGCCGGCGGCGCGGTCCACCTCGACCTGCGCGAGCCGGCAGCGGGCGGTCACGGGCCGCACGGCCTCCTCATCGGCGCAACCGGGAGCGGCAAGTCCGAGCTCCTCCGGACGCTGGTCACGGGTCTGGCGGTCAGACACGCACCCGAGGAGGTCACCTTCCTGCTGGTCGACTTCAAGGGTGGCGCGACGTTCGCCGGCCTGGCGGAGCTGCCCCACACCTCAGGCCTGATCACCAACCTCGTCGACGACCTCGCGCTCGTCGACCGTATGCAGGATGCCCTCGCCGGTGAGCTCACCCGGCGCCAGGAAGTGCTGCGCGCCGCGGGGCGGAGCAGCGCCCGCGAGCTCGGCGACGAGCTGCCGACACTGGTGGTGGTCGTCGACGAGTTCACCGAGCTGCTGGCGGCCCGTCCCGACCTCGCCGAGCTCTTCGCCGGCATCGGACGCGTGGGGCGTTCCTTGGGTGTGCACCTGCTGCTCGCCTCGCAACGGCTCGACGAAGGACGGCTTCGTGGCCTCGAGTCACACCTGGGCTATCGCATTGCGCTGCGCACCTTCTCGGCCGCCGAGTCGCGTGCAGTGATCGGCGTGCCCGATGCGCACCAGCTGCCCGCCTCTCCGGGTGGTGGCTACCTGCGGACCGGCCCCGAAGAGCCGGTCCGCTTCCAGGGCCTGCTCGTCTCCGCGTCGGGCCGCACGAGGGTCCCCGGTGGCCAGGTCCTGCCGTTCACCGCAGCGCCCGTGCGTGACCCTGGCGCCCTTCTGGTGGAGACCCCGCCCCTGCTCGACCGGGTCGTGACCTCGGCCCGGCAGCGCGCCGGCGCCGGGCGCAGCGCGCGGGCGCTCTGGACCCCACCGCTCTCGGACCCCGTCGACCTCACGGCCCTGCTCGCCGCGGTCGACAGGCCGGGCCCCGGCCGGCTTCCCGTCGGCATGGTGGACCGTCCCCGGGAGCAGCGGCACGCTCCGTTCCTTCTCGACCTCCGGGGCACTGCGGGGCACGTGGCTGTCGTCGGCGCTCCCCGCACCGGCCGCAGTTCGCTGCTTGCCACCCTCGTCCACGGGCTCGTGGCGACAGCCGACCCCGGGCAGGTCCGTTTCGCGGTGGTCGACCTCGGCGGCGCGCTGGCCGGGCTCGACCGGCTGTCCGAGGTGGTCAGCCACGTCGGCCGTGGCCAGGCTGCAGAGCTCCGGGCCCTCGTCGCCGAGCTCGCCGAGGAGGTCGCTCGACGCCGGGCCGGGCGCACGCCGGCCGACCCCGAGGTCCATGTCGTGGTCGACGGCTGGTCGACGCTCCGCGACCAGTGGCCCGACGTCGAGCACGATCTGGTGACCCTTGCGCAGGAGTCGCTCGCCTCAGGCGTCCATCTCCTCGTGAGCGCCACCCGCTGGGGCGACCTCCGGCCCTCGCTCCGTGACGTCGTCGGCACCAAGCTCGAGCTCAGGCTCGGCGACCCGATGGAGTCACTCCACGGCCGCAGGCTGGCCGAGGCGGTACCCCGAGGTCCGGGCCACGGGCTGACCCCTGACGGTCACCACTTCCTGGCGGCCGTCACGCGCCCGGCGGGCGCGTCCTCCGTCAGCGCCGGAAGACGCTCTTGAGGATGTTCGTGACGTTGCGAGCCAGCTGCTTCTTGCCGCGGGGCGCCAGGGCCGCCGCGAGGTCGTCGGCGCTGTTCCACGCGGCGTTCGCGATGGCGCCACCCTGCTTGCCCTTCGCCCGAGGCTTCGACGCGGACTTGTCAGCCTGCTTCTCCGCCTTCGCCTTGCTCGCCGCGGCCGCGGACTCCTCGGCTGCCTTGGCCGATGCGGCCTCCTGGGCGCCGAGCGTGTCGGCCGCCGACTCGGTCTCCTCGACCTGGGCGTACTTCGCGTACAACGCGCTCGCCTTGACCGCCGCCTCCATCTCGGCTGCGGGAGCGGGGTCCATGAGTGATTCGGGTGCGCGCAGGCGGGTCCACGCCACTGGGGTCGGTGCGCCGCGCTCGTTCATGACGGTCACGACAGCCTCGCCGATACCGAGGGAGGTGATGACCTCGCCCAGATCGGCGTACTCGCTGTCCGGATAGGTGTTGACGGTGGCCTTCAGCGCCTTCGCGTCGTTGGGAGTGTGGGCGCGCAGCTGGTGCTGCACCCGCGAACCAAGCTGGGCCAGCACGTCGTCGGGCACGTCGGTGGGCGACTGGGTCACGAAGAAGACGCCGACTCCCTTCGAGCGGATCAGCCGCACGGTCTGCGTGATCAGCGCGAGGAAGTCCTTCGACGCGTCGGCGAAGAGCAGGTGTGCCTCGTCGAAGAAGAAGACCAGCTTCGGCTTGTCGAGGTCGCCTTCCTCCGGTAGCGACCGGAAGAGCTGGGCGAGCAGCCACATGAGGAACGTCGAGAAGACGGCCGGACGATCCTGCAGGTTCGGCAGCTCCATCAACGAGATGACGCCCTTGCCGTCCTTCACCTGGAGGAAGTCGGCGACGTCGAACTCGGGCTTGCCGAAGAAGAGGTCGGCGCCCTGGTCGGAGAAGGCGATCAGCTCGCGGAGGATGACGCCCGCGGTCGCCGACGAGAGGCCGCCGAGGTCCTCGAGCGCGGGCTTTCCCGCATCGCTGGTCAGGAACTTCACGACCGCCCGTAGGTCGGCCAGGTCGACGAGCGCCAGACCGGCCTGCTCGGCGTAGTGGAAGACCAGGCCGAGGCTCGACTCCTGGGTCGCATTGAGGCCGAGCACCTTCGCCAGGAGCGTCGGCCCGAACTCCTTCATCGTCACCCGCACCGGAGTGCCCGTGCCCTCTCCCCCGAGGGCGAAGAACTCCGTCGGGAATCCTTGGGCCGTCCACTCCTGTCCGACCGAGGCGGCGCGTGCGGTGATCTTCTCGCCACCCTCGCCGGGCACCGAGAGGCCGGAGAGGTCGCCCTTGATGTCGGCAGCGAAGACCGCGACGCCGTTGCTGCTGAGCTGCTCGGCGAGGAGCTGGAGGGTCTTCGTCTTGCCGGTGCCGGTCGCGCCGGCCACGAGACCGTGGCGGTTGAGCATCCCGAGCGGGATCCGGATCCGGACGTCGGTCAGCGTCGTCACGTCGGCCATCAGGCCACCCAGCTCGAGAGCGGCGCCCTCGAACGCATAGCCCGGCCTGATCGCGTCGGCGAGCTTGTTGCCCGCCGCGGGGGCCGGCGCGGACGGAGCCGGCGCCGCGGGGGCAGCCGGCGAAGCGGGGGCGGCGGCCTCAGCCGCCGGGACGGAGGGCTGCTCGGCGGTCTGCTCGGAGGCCTGCTCGGCCGGCTTGTCGGTCATGGCGCGAAGCCTAGATCGCACCCCGCCTGCTGCGCAGGAGGCCGCGCAGGGTCAGTGCGAGGTCGAACCGGTGGTCGCCAACGTCGCACCGAGACCGATCATCATCACGCCGCCCGCCGCGCCCATCCGGTCAAGGCGCTGCGGCTTGCGCGCGAACCAGGCACGCGCGCGCGACGCGACGAGCACCCAGACCGAGTCCGAGGCGACGGCCATCACTGAGAAGAGAAGCCCGAGGACCAGCAGCTGCGGCGCGGCGGAGGCCGACTCGTTGAGGAACTGGGGGAGGAACGCCGCGAAGAAGACGATCGTCTTCGGGTTCGTCGTCCCGACGACGAACCCGGTGCGCACCGACGCCGCCGCCGACGTACGCCGTGCTCCGCCGTCAGCGGAGAGCATCGCGGCCCTCGCGTCCCCACGGTGGCGGATCGCCTGGATTCCGAGCCACACGACGTACACCGCTCCGACGAGCTTGAGCACCGTGAAGGCGGCGGCCGAGGTCGCGACCAGGGCTCCGAGGCCGAGGGTGACGCCGAGGACCTGGACGAAGAGGCCGAGCGCGTTGCCGACGACGGACCAGAGCGCGTCAGCCCGCCCGACGGTCAGCGCGCGACCGATCGTGAAGAGGAGCGACGGACCGGGCACCTGGATGAAGAGGATCGAGGCGATGAGGAACGCGGTCAGCTGGGCGAGGTCGGGCACTCCCTGATTGTGGGCGGCGACCTGCCTCCAGGCAATCCGATTAGGATCGCGGGCGTGATCTTCAAGCGCGTCGGCGACGGTCGGCCCTACCCCGAGCACGGGACGACGTCCCAGGCCTGGACCAGGGTGCCTCCCCGACAGGTGCGCCTCGACAACCTGGTCACCACGAGGGACACGCTCCGGCTGACCTCGCTCCTCGACGAGGACTCGACCTATTTCGGTGATCTCTTCGCCCACGTGGTGAAGTGGCGGGGCGAGCTCTACCTCGAGGACGGCCTGCACCGCGCCCTCCGGGCCGCACTGCAGCAGCGCCATGTCGTCCACGCCCGTGTGCTCGAGCTCGACGACTGATCAGGAGCGATGATGGAAACGCGTGAGACTCCCGGCGGCACGCTGGCGGCCCTGATCGGGCTGACGCTGCTGATGCTGGTGCTCGGCCTCTACTGGGTGACACGACCCTTCCCCCCGCTGACGTCGTACGACGGCTCGTCCGCCTGCGTCGACACGCAGGTGACGGCCGGGCAGAAGGTCTACCCGAGCGAGGTGGTGGTCAGCGTCTACAACGCCGGCCGGAAGCCGGGCGGCGCCAGCAACGCGATGAAGCGGTTCATGAAGCGGGGTTTCGCGCCGGGCGACACGGGCAACGCCGGCACCGCGGGCGTGAAGAAGGTCGAGATCTGGGCCGACCCGTCCAGCCCCGCCGCGAAGCTCGTGGCAGCGCAGTTCGGTGCTGGCACTCCCATCATCGACGGCAAGCCCTCGCTCGGTGACGGGATCGTCGTCGTCGTCGGCGACCAGCTCGGTCGGTGGCCGCGCCGGGTCGGCGCAGTCGTGGCCCAGGCCGACACCTTCATCTGCGGCCCCAAGGTCCCCTGACCCCACACCCTGCGGCAGCGTGCAGGTTCGCGCCGCCTCGGCGACCAACGCGTGCAGGTTCGCGCCGCCTCGACACCCAAAGCATGCAGGTTCGCGCCGCCTCGGCGACCCAGGGCTGTGCTTCGCTACTCGGCAGGGTCGCTGCCGAGCCACTGGGCGAGCCGGCCACCGCGGGCGACCAGGCGGAGCCGTTCCTCGGTGGCGTGGCGGTGCTTGCGTGGGGTGACGACGAGCAGCTCGTCACCGTGGCGCAGGACCGAGCGCCGTTCGGGCACCTTCAGCTCACCGTCGCGGATGATGAGGGAGACCGACGCGCCGCGGGGTAGCCGGAGCTCGCCGACCTCGACGCCGTGCATCTTCGAGCGCGAGGTGACCCGGACCTGGAGGAGGTCGGCCGCAATCCGTTCGAGAGGAGCAGCCTCGATCGCGACCTCGCGCGGCTCCGCCTGCTGGGCGACGCCGAGGAAGCGGGCGACGAAGGGCAGCGTCGGGCCGGTGACGAGGGTGAAGACGACGACCATCACGAAGACGATGTCGAAGAGGCGCTCACCACCGTCGATGCCCTCGGCGAGCGGGATGGTCGTGAAGACGATCGGCACCGCACCACGCAGGCCGGCCCAGGAGAGGAACGCCCTCTCGCGCCGGCCCAGCCCCGAGCCAAGGGCCGAGACGTAGACCGAGATGGGGCGGGCCACGAGCGTCAGCAGGGCACCGGCCACCATCGCCAGCGCGATCGTCGACGGGGTGATCCGGCCCGGCGAAAGCAGCAGGCCCAGCATGACGAAGAGTCCGATCTGCGCCATCCAGGCCACGCCCTCGGCGAACGACCGCGTCGTCGCACGGTGGGGCAGCTCGGCGTTGCCGAGCACCAGCGCCGCGACGTACACCGCGGCGAAGCCGGAGGCGTGGATGGCGGCACCGCCGGCGTACGCGAGGATGCAGAAGGAGAGGACCGCGAGCGGGTAGAGGCCGGACGCCGGCAGAGCGGCGCGGCCCATCGTCCAGGCGCCGAGGAAGCCGACCGCGAGGCCGAGCAGGACGCCGACGACGAGCTCGTAGACGACCAGGCCGACCATCGAGGCGATGCCGTGCGAGGTGTCGGCACCCGAGGAGAGCAGCACGACCAGGACGACGACGGGCGCGTCGTTGAGGCCGGACTCAGCCTCGAGGGCGCCGGTGATGCGGCGTGGGAGCGGAACGGTGCGCAGGACGCTGAAGACGGCAGCGGCGTCGGTCGCGGAGATGGCAGCACCGAGCAGTGCGGCGAGCCTCCAGTCGAGGCCGAGCAGGTAGTGGCCGAAGAGCGTCATCAACCCGACCGAGATCGCCACGCCCACGGTCGCGAGCAGGACCCCCAGCCGCATCGAGGGCTTGATCCCCTCCCACGAGGTGGTCAGTCCACCTTCGCCGAGGATCAGGACGAGCGCCCCGAAGCCGAGCGCGTGCGCGAGCTGGGCGTCGTCGAACTGGATGCCGATGACCGACTCACCGAGCACGACGCCCATGAGCAGGTAGAGCAGGAGGGACGGGAGCCCCAGCCCGGCCGAGAGACGGACCGCGAGGATCGCCAGGAGTGTGATCGCCGAACCCGCCAGCAACGCGATGTCGAGCTGGTGGGCGTCGAAGGTCAAGAGGTCACCTCGGCGTCATAGGCGGCGGGATCACAGCCTAGGGCACGTCCCACAAGTCAGGGCCGTTGCGAGCGGCGGTCTGCGGAGTGCCCGGCAAGGCGGAGGAGGGAGGCGATGCGAAGCATCGCCGACTGACGACAACGCAGTCCGGGCGCCCGCAGGGCGCCGCGTAGGAGGCCAGGGCTCACGTTCGGTCAGGGTTCACCGGCAGGCGACCACGAGGTCACGCGGCCCTGTTTGCCTCGGCCCCATGAACTCACGCCGCTCGGGCCGCGCTCTCGCCGTCCTCCTCACGTCCGCCCTGCCCCTCAGCGCCACCGCCGCGTACGCCGCGGACCCGGCCTCGCTCGCCTCCGGCGACACCACGACCGTCACCGCTCCCCTCGTCGCGGAGCCGCTCGTCATCGGACACCGTGGCGCGTCGGGCCACCGCCCCGAGCACACCCTCGCGGCGTACCGCCTCGCCATCGCGCAGGGCGCCGACTACGTCGAGCCGGACCTGGTCTCGACCAAGGACCACGTGCTCGTCGCCCGCCACGAGAACGAGATCGGCGGCACCACCGACGTGGCCGACCACCCGGAGTTCGCCGACCGCCGGACGACGAAGGTGATCGACGGCGCGCGCATCACCGGCTGGTTCACCGAGGACTTCACCCTGGCCGAGCTCAAGACCCTCCGTGCGAAGGAGCGCCTCCCCCAGGTCCGGCCGGCCAACACGGCGTACGACGGGAGGTTCGAGGTGCCGACGCTCCGGGAGGTGCTCAACCTGGTCCGCGCGGAGTCGCGGCGCCACGGACGCACGATCGGCGTCTACCCGGAGACCAAGCACCCGTCGTACTTCGACACGATCGGGCTCAGCCTCGAGGAGCCGCTCGTCGCCGCGCTCCGCAAGGCCGACCTCGACGATGCCGACGACCCGGCGATCCTGCAGTCCTTCGAGACCGCGAACCTCCGCGAGCTCGACACGCTGGTCGACACCCCGATCGCGCAGCTCGTGGACGCATCCGGAGCACCGTGGGACTTCACCGCCACCGGCGACCCACGGACCTACCGCGACCTGACCACCCCGGCGGGGCTGGCCGACATCGCGACGTACGCCGACGGCGTGGGCGCCAACAAGAACCTCGTGCTGCCGCGCAGCGCGGGGGCCACGACGACGCCGTCCGCCCTGGTCGGCGACGCGCACGCCGAGGGCCTCGTCGTGCACGTGTGGACGCTGCGGGCGGAGAACCAGTTCATGGCGACCAACTTCCGCGTCGGCACCGACCCGAACGCGCACGGCGACCTGGCAGCGGAGACCCGTGCCTTCCTCGATGCGGGCGTCGACGGCATCTTCAGCGACCACCCCGACCTCGCCGTCGCCGCGCGCGACGCCTGGCTGGACTGAACCACCTACGTCGAGGCGGCGCGAACCTGCACCACGCATGCGC